>JAJYAE010000102.1 GCA_021779695.1 Acidobacteriota bacterium
GATCCGCACGGCCCTCAAGCCCGGTGACGCACTCCTTCTCGGCGTCGACATGGTCAAAGACATCCCCACCCTGCTCGCTGCCTACAACGACGCAGCAGGCGTTACCGCCGCCTTCAATCGCAATGTACTGGTCCGTCTGAATCGCGAACTCGACGCCGACTTCCGCATCGAAGCCTTCGCGCATCGCGCCCTCTGGAACGCCACCGAATCCCGCATCGAGATGCACCTCGAAAGCCTGACCCGGCAGTCCGTCCATCTCGGCGCGCTCGACCTCACGCTCCACTTCGCTCCCGGCGAGCGCATCCACACTGAGAACAGCTACAAATACCGACCCGGTCAGGCTGAAGCGCTCCTCACTGCCGCAGGCTTCTGTCCTGAAGCCGCGTGGACCGACGACGCGGTGTGGTTCAGCGTTCTGCTCGCGCGCGTCGCTTAGTGCAGCGTCCGCAGTGCCGGATCGACCGCTGCCTTCATCGCGCCGCAACCAGCCAGAAACCGTACCATGCTCCCCGTCAGCGTCCACCGCGGCTCGTCCATCTGCTGCACCGGCTCTCCGTCGGCCTTCGCCAATTGCATCGAGCCCGTGCCCTGCGCGTCCAGAATCAGTTCCGCCAGCTTCCGCGCCAGCGCCAGATCAAATGTCTCCGACACAAACACCATCTTGCCCCGTGTCGTCAGCACCACCGGGCCCTCATCGGTCGCGTACACCTGCTCCCTCTCGCCATCGGTCTGGGGTGAACTCCGCTCCGCCTCATGGTCTTCCTTCAATCCGGAAAACTGCCGTCCCAACTCACCCGCATACATCGCGGCAAACTGTTGCGCCGACTCCGGACTCCTCCAGATCGAAAGGTAAAAAAGCGCCACCGACTTCGTGCCGGCCTGTTCCGCGACCGTCGCATTCCGCTGTTGCCCCGCCCAGTAAATCCCTCCGTCCCACGCCGGCGTCAGATCGCGCGATACCTGCTTGTCCGCAAATATCTCCGACAGAATCTGCACATCCAGCTCTCCAACCTGACCGATGTCGTAGGGCTTATACTGCGCGTCCACCAGCGGATGAATATTGGGCAGCAGCGGAATCCGCGCCCGATGCCCCATCTCGTACTCCCGCGGATTGATAATCTCCCACGTCGACGAGGGAGGACGATCCAGCGTACCGGCAAACGCCGCATCCCGCCCCTTGTCCATCCACACATCCTGCTCGAAACTCAACCCCTCACGATACGGAAATAGCAGCGACTCCGAAAGCAGCAGCGGAGCCCGCGCCATCACCGGCGAATCATCAGAACTCGTCATCTGATGCTTGACCATCTCCACCACCTCGGGATCCTTCAGCAGGCTGCGACCCATCGGCTTCAGAACGTCGTCCAACATCACCGCCGTCGCTTGCCCCTCTGACACCGCTTCGCGCGCACTGTCCATCTCGTCCCGGGCCAGATGATCTGTATCTCCGGCCGCATCCGTCGAAACATCCTCCGGCGTCTGGTCGCCCCACTTGTCCAGATTCACATGCTGGTCCTGCAACGCATGCGTCAGCTCATGCGCCAGCACAGACTTCTGCTCCTCTGGCTTCACCCAGTCCAGCAAATTCACCGTTTTCGTCTTCGGGTCGTAGTAGGCCTCGATCTGCTCGCCCAGCAGTTGCAGCAGAAACGGCTTCAAATCAAAGTCCCGGTCCAGAAGCCCAAACTTCTTCAGCACAATTTCACTGCGCTGCATCCGTTTGGCATCCTGGTCGTCGTTGAGCTTCTCCCGAAGGTATGCCTCCACTGCCGCTCGCGTGGTCAGCTTTCGTTGCACCTCCTGCTTGATCGGCAAGCCCGTCTCCTGCGACGAAAACTTCAGCAACTCATCCACCATCCCGAAAAGCTTTTGCGCTTCTTCCGGCGTGATGCGTGTCGCGCTTCCCTGCTGGCTCGTGCCACTCGTTCCCGGCTTCCCCGCCTGGGACCCGGCCGGCGCCTGCTGTGCCGGCGCCGGCAGAACCGCCCCGGTCCAGCCCAGCCCCAGCATCAGAACCAGGAAAAAAGCCCATCCGGCGCCTAACTCCCGCTTTTCCAATGCCTTCAATCCGCCCTCCCTCTCATGATCTCTCCCTGTTGTGTACCTGGTGTCTCGTACATTCTGCCAGCCTCTCACAAGGCTATAATGCAGATTGCGGCATCGCGCGATGCGTCTTTCAAAATGCGCAGCCGATGCCACGGAAACCGTCTCTTATGAACGAATCGGCAGTCGCGGCAACCTTACAGCCTACCCCGCTCGCAGCCCATCTCACGGCCGCTGGCAAGCAGCCTGCCCTTGCAGAGTATCGCGCCGTCGCGTCACCTGGAATGTTGGATGCTCCCCAGGTGGAAGCAGAAGCGCTCGCCCGCTCCGCCGCCGTCCACGACCTGGGCTGGTTCCGTCGCGTTGCCGTCCGGGGTGAAGACCGCTTCCGTTGGCTCAGCGGCATGGTCACCAACACCGTCCGCGACCTCGCTCCTGGCACCGGCGCATGGAACCTCGTGCTCAACGCCCAGGGCCGGATTCAGGGCGACCTGACCGTCTGGCGCGAAGAGGACAACCTCGAAATCGTCCTCGACGCCAGCCAGTACGACCGCCTCCTTGCCCATCTGAACCACTTCATCATCATGGACGACGTCGAGCTCGTCCCCATCGGTCAGGAGACCGGCGCAGAAGAGACCACCCTCGGCCTCACCGGCCCCGCTGCCAGCGATGTCCTCACTCGCATGGGCCTTCCCACCCTCCCCGAGCCGATGACTTGCACCCGCATCGAGTACAACGGCCTCGACCTCTGCCTCCGTCGTTACTGGGGCGTCCTGGCTGAGCACTACGCCCTCTGGACACCCATCGCCGGGATCACCCGCCTTTGGCGCAACCTCTGCACCGCCGGCGCTCTTCCCGTCGGCTTTGCCTCTTTGGATGCCTTTCGCATCGCAGAGGGCATCCCCTCTTACGGCGTAGACATCGTCGAGCGCGACCTGCCGCAGGAAACCTCGCAGATGCGCGCTCTCCACTTCAACAAGGGCTGCTACCTCGGTCAGGAAATTGTCGAGCGCATTCGCTCCCGCGGCAGCGTCCACCGCAACCTCTGCGCGCTGGAGTTAACCGGCTCCGTCCCCGCCGCAGGCACTGAACTCACCCTCGCAGGCGCTTCCGTCGGTCACGTCACCAGTGCCGCGGAACTCGCTCTTCCCGGCGGCTGCCGCATCTTCGCCTTGGCGATGCTCAAATCCGAAGCCAAAACGGCCGGAGAACCTTTCACCTGGAACGCCGGCAACACAACCGGAACCGCCCGCATCCTGGCCGCTCCTCCAAGCCTCTAACCGGGTTGTTCCGAATTCTTGAATGGGATTATCCAAGCATGAGTGATACGCCAAAGTTCGAAGTCATTGACCGCCGCAAAGCCAAGGCAGCAGAAGAAGCCCAGGGCTCCACGACTCCCGCCGAAACCCCGTCACCGGTGGCGCCACCCCCCGTCGAGCCCGGCGCCGGTCCGCGTCTCGTCGTACCCGATGCCGCGATTGAACCCGCGGAAGCCGCCCCGGCCGAGTCCGAGCTCCCCGAAATGCCGCCTGCACCCACCGCCGAGGAGACCAGCAAGCAAAAGTCTGCCTACGACGCTTCGGCGCAACGCCTTGAAGATCTGGTCCGCGCCCAGAATCCTGCCATGGGGGCTGCACCACCGGTCACCTTTGACAACCTCGTGCAGCAGCTCTATCTCTCGGCCATGATCCAGATGGGCGCCGGAACCCAGGAAGGCCAGCGTCCCCGCGTTGACATCCTCGGCGCGCGGCAAAGCATTGACCTGCTCGGCGTACTCGCGGAAAAATCCAAGGGCAACCTCACTGAAGCGGAAGACCGCATGCTCCAGACCGTCCTCTTTGACGCCCGCATGGCCTTCCTCGAACTCACCAACATGATTACCTTACAGGGGATTCAGGCGCCGCCACCGCCTGGCAAGCGCTAGTTCATGCAAGGCCTGCTCACGTTTCTCGGGACCGGCACCTCCATGGGTGTGCCCACCGTCGGCTGTGATTGCCCGGTCTGCACCTCATCCGATCCGCACGACCGCCGGCTGCGCCCATCCGTCCTGCTCCGTTGGCTCCAGGACGGCCATCAACGCGTCGCTGTCATTGACACCGGACCCGACTTCCGCGAGCAGGCTCTCCGCAGCGGGCTGCACCGTATCGATGCCGTCCTCTATACCCACAATCACGCCGACCACATCCTCGGCCTCGATGATCTCCGACCACTCAGCTTCACCGTCGCTCGCGAAGGCGGCATCATTCCTCTCTACGCCTCCGGCGAAACCGCCAGCGTCCTCAATCGCGTCTACGACTACACCTTTTCCCCTGCGGCCACTTACCCCAATCGCGCCCGCGTAAAAATCCTCCCGCTCGAGAAACGCATGCCGATTCACGGCGTCGACTTCGTCCGCATTCCCGTCCGCCATGGTCAGCAACTCATTGACGGATTCCGCTTCGGTCGCGCCGCCTACCTCACCGACGTCAGTGACATTCCCGAAGAGAGCTTTGCCCTCCTACAGGGCCTCGATTGTGTCGTCCTGTCCGCCTTGCGCCACAAGCCTCACCCCAGCCATGCCACGCTCGATCAGGCTGTCGCCTGGGCCCGCCGCATCGGCGCAAAGCGCACCTTTTTCACCCACATTGCTCACGAACTGGCGCACGCGGAGACCAACCGCAGCCTCCCTCAGGGCATGGAGCTCGCCTACGACGGGCTCTCCATCCCAGTCACCCTCGTCCCCTGATGCCCATGATGCTTCCCCAAGGCCAGATGACCGTCTATCGTTCCCTCGCCGAACTTCCCCCTGCCTTCGGACCCTCCATCGCCGCCATCGGCAACTTTGACGGCGTGCACCGCGGTCATCAGCAGATTCTCGCCGCCATCATCGCCCAGGCCCGCTCGCAGCGCGCCCGCTCCATCGCCATCACCTTCGAGCCCCATCCAGACCAGTTCCTTCGTCCCACCAGTGCGCCTATGTTGCTCACCCCCACCCCCGAGCGCCTGCTCCGGCTCGCCGCCACAGGGGTGGACGCCATTCTGCTCTTGCCTTTTGATCACGCGCTCGCCGAGCTTTCCGCCCGCGACTTCGTCCGCACCGTCCTCGTCGAGGCTCTTGCCCTGCGTGGCCTCCATGAAGGCGCCAACTTCCGATTCGGTCACCGCGCAGAGGCCGGCGTCGTCGAGCTCGCGCGCTTCGGCGCTGAGTATGGCTTCACCCTGCATGTCCATCAGGCAGTCCGCGTCCACGGACTCGAGGTCTCCAGCTCCGCCATCCGTCAGTACGTGGCTGGCGGCGACATGACCCGCGCCCGCTGGATGCTCGGCCGCTCCTTCACCATCGTCTCCACGCCGATCCGCGATCGCGGTGTCGGCTCCCGCCTGCTGGTCCCCACCATCAACCTCGCCCCCTGCAGCGGACAGCTCCCAGCCTCAGGCGTCTACGTCACTTGCCTCACAGTCAACGGCCGTCGCTTCCAGGCCGTCACCAACGTCGGCAATCGGCCCACCTTCGCAGGAGCAGGGTTCAGCATCGAAAGCCACATCCTCGACTTCGAGCCCATTGACCTCACCCCGGAGACTCCCATCGAGCTTGCTTTTCTCCACCGTCTCCGCCCAGAGGTCGCATGGCCTTCGCCCGAGGCGCTGAAAGCTCAAATCCTCAGGGATGTCGCGCAGGCAAAGCGGTACCACCGCCTCGCTTGACGGTGCTGACCGTCTCCGCCGCTGCCTTCCCGCTCGCGTCCGCGGTCTCGTTCTCCGTCTGATCGCCGGGAAATTGCTCGTCCGGCTTGTCCGCAATCGCCGCCTTCATAAACGTCACCCAGATCGGCAGCGCCACCCGCGCTCCCGTTTCCTTTTCCCCCAGCGACTGCTCATTGTCATATCCCACCCACACTCCGCAGGTCACCGAAGGCGAGAAGCCCAGAAACCATGCGTCCGTGAAGTCGCTTGTCGTTCCCGTCTTGCCCCCCAGCGGATGATTCAATGTTGCCGCCGCTGCGCCGGTCCCTTCGCGCGTCACGCCCTCCAGCAAAACCATCATCTTGCGCGCCGTCTCTTCGCTGATCACCTCATCGATCTCCGGCCGCCCCTGCCAAAGCGTGATCCCGTCGTAGTTTTCCACTTTGCGAATCAGCCGCGGCGTCACGCGAATCCCGTCATTCGGAAACACTGAGTACGAATCCATCTGCTGCTCCAGCGTGATCCCCGCTGCACCCAGCGCAATCGGCAGGTAAGGTGGAATGTCCGACGTCACGCCAAACTTGTGCGCCAGCTCAATCACCTTCCGGATGCCCACCCGTGCCGCCAGCTTCACTGCCGGCACATTCCGCGATTCTGCAAAGGCGTGCGCCAGTGTCATCGCGCCTTTGAAGTTGTTCTCGTAATCATGTGGAGCGTATCCGCCAAAATTCACCGGCGCATCCACAATGATGTCTGTCGGCTTCGCTCCATCCTCCATCGCCGCCGAGTACACATACGGCTTGAAGCTCGAGCCAACCTGCCGTTCCGCCTGCGTCGCCCGGTTGAACTGGGACAGTGCAAAGTCCCGTCCACCCACCATCGCCAGCACGTTGCCCGACGTGTTGTCCATCGCCATCAGGGCGCCCTGCGCGCCTGAGTCCTGCTCCAGCGTCGCACGCTCTGACGTCCCTTCCTTTGTGCCCGCCAGGTGAACGTAAATCACATCCCCGGGCTTCACCAGTGCATCCCCGTACCGCTCCCCTGTCCAGGCCCAATCCGCCGGCTGCAGCAAAATCTGCTCATCGCCCACTCGCGCCAGAATCTCCAGCGGCAACACCCTCGTCACCAGCGCGTGCACGTAGTCGCCAGCATGCGTCATCGTCGCCCAATCCGGATGACGGTAGCTCCCAAGCGTCGAACCCTCGCTCAGAACATTCTCCAGATGTCCCTTCCATCCATGCCGTCGCTCATATGCCGCAAGCCCGTCCAGCACTGCACGGTTTGCCACTTCCTGCAGATCCAGGTCCAGCGTCGTCTCCACGCGCAGTCCGGCCTCGTGCACCTCTTCCGGTCCGAACTGCTTCTCCAACTCCCGCCGCACCTCCTCCTGGAACCACGGCGCCACTGACTGATCCGGCTCGGAGAGATGCAGCCCCAGCGGTGCCTGCCGGGCCTGCTCCGCCTTCTGGTGCGTAATCACCCCATCGCCTTCCATCTCGCTGATCACCAGATTGCGCCGTTTCAGGCTCTTCTCCGGATTCAGCAGCGGCGAATACGCAACCGGACCCTTCGGCAGTCCCGCCAGCAGTGCCGCCTCTGTCAGATTCAGATCCTTCGCATGTTTTGAGAAGTAGAACTCCGATGCAGCCTCAAACCCATACATCCCGCTGCCCAGATAAATCTGGTTGCCATACAGCGTGAAGATCTGTTCTTTGGTAAACGCCCGCTCAATCTGAATCGCCAGAAACGCTTCCTGAATCTTGCGCGTCATCGTCCGCTCGTCAGAGAGGAACAGATTGCGCGCCAGTTGCATCGTCAGCGTCGAAGCGCCCTGCACATGCGCGTGTCCGTGCAGGTCATGAAGCAGCGCTCCCGCAATGCGCAGCACGTTGACGCCCCAGTGAGACTCAAAGCTCTTGTCCTCAATGGAGATCACAGCCTCGCGCAGAATCGGCGCAAACCCGTCGTAGCCCACCACCACGCGCCGCTCCAGCGCAAATGAGCCAATCACCCGTCCCTTGCGGTCATATAAATCGGTTGTTGTGGAAGGGCGATACCGCTCCAGATCCTGAATCTGCGGCAAATTCACTGAATAGACCAGCATCAGCCCAGACAAAGACCCGGTAATCACCGCCAGCAGCAACAGCGCCGCAAACGCCACCCGGCCCGTCACCTTCCTCTTGCGGCTGCGGGGTCTCCGGCGCTCCGCCGGCTGCTCAGATTCCAGCAGATGCGTGCGGCCCAGGCCGCGCGCTTCGTGAGGTTTGTGGGGGGTCGCAGCCAAGGGCTTCAGGCCTCGTGGAAACTCCGTCAGCTCGCGCGACAGAGTCTCTCACACCCTCAGCCTAGCACGCGCCGCTTCCGCGCTCCCGTGACGAAAGGACATCGCGAACCACAACATGCACGTCACTGATTGATGGGCCTTGGCCTCAGCTCGTTTTGGCCTTCAGCAACTCCAGTGCCTTGTCCAGGATCGCATCCCCCTTCGGCGGAGTGATGTCAAACGCATCTTGATCCGGCTGGTCAACCGTCACATTCGGCGTCACCGCGTCATCCTGGATCTTCTTTCCATTCGGACCTTCGTACTTCGCCACCGTCAGCACCAGCGCCGCGCCATTCGGCAGCTCAATCGTCTTCTGCACGCTGCCTTCGCCAAAGGTCCGCTCTCCCACCACGTCCCCGCGATGGTTCCCTTCAATCGCATCCGCTGCCAGCTCTGCCGCGCCAAATGTGCCACGATTCACCAGCACCGCCAGAGGCGCGCTCGTGATGAACTTCCCCGAATCCGCCGAAAACGTTTGCGTCGGATACTTCTGCCCCGTCAGCGTCGCCAGCGTACCCTGCTGGATGAAGTAGTTCGCCAGCAGCATTCCATTCGCCGCTGATCCCTGCGTGCAATCCCGAAGATCCAGAAGAACCTTTTCCTTCCTCGATCCCGATTTCAACTGAGCTGCAATCGCATTCAGCCGCGCCGTCGTTAAATCGCCCGGCTTGATATACAGAATCGTCGAGCTCTCATACTGCTGTTCGCTCAGGGGCGGCTCCGGCGTCACCGTCCGGGTCAGCGTCAGCTTGTCTGGATCGGCCTTGCGCGGCTTCACAACGGAGAAGGTCACCGTCGTTCCCGGCTTGCCCTCCAGCATGATCCGGATCACCGCCAGCGACAGTTCCCGCGTCGACTGCCCGTCAATCGACTCAATCACATCCCCATCTTCCAGGTGCGCTTTGTCTGCCGGCGAAGCGGGCGCCACGCTCACCACCGTCGCGTACCCGTACCGCTTTGACACTGTCATCCCTACCTGCGCCACCGGACCGGTGGACTGGTCCTTGTAGATCTTGAACTCCGTCGGCGTTAGATAGCTTGAATCCGGATCCAGCGACTCCAAAAGCCCGTGCAGAGCACCATTCGTCACATTGTTCAGATTCGGCACCGTCACGTAGTCGCTCTGGATGCGCTTCAGCACCTGGGCATAGACATGCATCTGCCGATAGGCTCCGTCGCCTTCGCTACCCGCATGCACGCCGAAAAAGCCAAACTGGCCCAGGGCAAAACCCATCCCCAGCGACGCAAACACAGCAATAGCCAGAACGAAGACAAACCGTTGAAAAAGTCGAGACACACACACCACCGGCGGGCGGCCCAAGGGAAGCAGACCGCTCCTGTCCTATAGACGCAATCATAGCGCAAGCAGTGCATCACCGCTCGACGTGCGTCCCTCCGGCAACGAATCAAAACGACTTAGCCGTCGTTCTCTATGCTTTTCTGGTGGCGGAGGGCAGGATCGAACTGCCGACCTACGGGTTATGAATCCGTCGCTCTAACCATCTGAGCTACTCCGCCTTATGGGAGGGGACGCAGCGACTGCCGCGCCACCTTTGATGATACGGACCTCGCCGCGCAGGGTCAAACCCCGCCGTCCCATCTCCTCGTTTCGTCACTTGCCCGTCGTCAGCACCACGCGGAACCGCGCCTTGCCGCTCATCATCCGTTCATACGCCTCCGCCGCCTTCTCCAGCGGATACGTTTCAATCATCGGCTTCACTGTCGCCAGCGCACTGAACTTCAGCGTGTCCTCTGAGTCCATCCCCGTCCCCGACGGCCAGCCCATCACCGTCCGCCGCCCCAGCAGCAACGGAAACGCATTCACCGTCAGCGGCGCATCCGGCGCGCCCACCACAATCAGCTTTCCCGTCGGCGCCAGCCCGTCCACCGCCCACTCCAGCGCCTTCGCGCTCGTCAGCGTCGATAGAATCACCTTCGCCCCGCCCAGCTTTTGCAGCTCCTCCGCCGGGTTCTGCGTCGTGCTGTCGATGTACACATGCGCGCCCAGTTGCTTCGCCAGAGGTCCCTTGTCCGCGCCACGCGCAATCGCCACCGTCCGGTAGCCGCTCTTTGCCGCGTACTGCACACCCAGGTGTCCCAGCCCGCCAATCCCCAGAATCGCCACCGTATCGCCCGGCCGCGCTCCGCTGTTCCGCAGGCTGTTAAACGTCGTAATCCCTGCACACAGCAGTGGCGCCGCATCCTCTGCCGCAAGATCGTCCGGAATCAGCGCCAGCGCATTTGCCGGCGCAATCACATAGTCCGCATACCCGCCGTCAAACGTAATCCCTGAAATCGGTCCGTTCTCGCACAGCACAAAATCCCCGCGCCGGCACGGCTCGCAGAAGTTGCAGTGCCCGCCATGCCACCCCAGACCCACGCGCTGGCCCGGCTTGAAGAGCGGCACATCCGCGCCCACCGCATCCACCACGCCCGCCACCTCGTGCCCCGGCACCCGCGGATACTGAATCCCCGGCCAATGCCCCAGTTTCGTCAGCGAATCGCTATGGCAAACACCGCAGGCCTGCACGCGAATCCGCACCTGACCCGTTCCCGGCTCCGGGAACTCTTTCTGAACCAACTCAAACGCGCCGCCCGCGGCGGCAACCTGCATGGCACGACCGGAAACTGTAGGCATGGCAAAGCACTCTCCTCCGCGTTAGATGGAGACGGGCAGCAGAAGTCGCAAGCCGTAGTAGAAACTCATGTGAATGGCCGCCTCGTATACTGAAATACGGCATGAGCACGTTTCTACCCGTAGACGACCAATTGGACCTGTTGCAGAAAGGCGCGGCAGAAATCATCCGCGTCTCCGACCTCCGCGAGCGCCTCGAAGAGAGCCGCAAAACCGGCCGTCCCCTGCGCATCAAAGCAGGCTTCGATCCCACCGCGCCCGACCTGCACCTTGGCCATACCGTCCTCATGCGCAAGCTGCGCCACTTCCAGCAGCTCGGCCACACCGTCATCTTCCTCATCGGCGACTTCACCACCCTCATCGGCGACCCCACCGGCCGCAACGTCACCCGCAAGCCACTCACCCGTGAGGAAATCGAGCGCAACGCCGAAACCTACAAGGAACAAGTCTTCAAAATCCTCGATGAGAAGGTCACCGAGGTCCGCTACAACTCCGAGTGGCTCGGCAAGCTCGGCTACGAAGACACCATCCGCCTCACCGCGCACTTCACCGTGAGCCAAATGTTGGAGCGCGACGAGTTCCACAGGCGCTTTCAGGCCGAGCAGCCCATCAGCCTCCATGAACTGCTCTACCCAGTCATGCAGGGCTATGACTCCGTCATGCTCCAGTGCGACGTCGAGCTCGGCGGCACCGACCAGAAGTTCAACCTCATGTGCGGCCGCGAGCTCCAGCGCCACTACGGCCAGAAGCCCCAGATCGTCCTCATGACGCCCATCCTCGAAGGGCTAGACGGCGCGCAGAAAATGTCGAAGTCCCTCGGCAACGCCATCGGCATCAACGAGCCGCCCGCCGAAATGTACGGCAAGCTCATGTCCATCTCCGACGAGCTCATGGGCAAGTACTGGGTCTTCCTCACTGACCTCAAGCAATCCGAAATCGACGCCATGCAGGCCGACATCGGCTCCGGCGCGCTGCACCCCATGGACGCCAAGAAGCGCCTCGCCTTCACCATCACCGCAGGCTTCCACGGCGAGGCCGCCGCGCACACCGCCGCCGACAACTGGGCCCGCATGTTTCAGCAGAAAGACGTCGAGGCCCTCGCAGAAGAAGTCTGCCTCGACTGGGAAAAGCTTGTTGTTGCAGATGGTGCCTACTTGCAGAAACTCCGCAACGATCCGAACATGACATTGCACATCAATGTGGGGAAACTGCTCGTAGCTCTCGGAATTTGTGAATCACGCACTCAGGGCGAACGTCAAGCTGATGTAGGCGTACTGGTCGATGGCGAAAAGAAGACAACCCGTCTCCTTGAGCTAGCCAAGAGACCCGCTCGATTTACGGTCAAGGTCGGCAAGCGCGCCAAGATCGCCGTCATCGCCTGAATCAATGACGGAGGGAGCAGGGGCCTTCAGGCCCCTGGCTATCGCCCACATTTGGCTTTATTGGAGTAGCCAAATGGCGTATACTGGCGATGGAGGCAGACCATGGCCACCCACACCGTACCCGACGTCCTCGGCGGAGAACTCGTCCTCGGCAGGCCCATGAGCAAGAGCGGCGCCCTCGTGGAACTGGTCCGCGAAGGCCTGCCAGTCCAATCTCTCCTTCTGCTGGCCGACAGGCTCCACCTGCGTCAGGCGGAGATCTCTGAAAAAATTGGCATCCCTCAGCGCACACTCACCCGCCGGCTCGCGCACCATTCCCGGCTCACTGCGGTCGAGTCGGACCGGGCGGTTCGGCTGGCGCAGGTCTTTTCCACCGCCATTGAAACCCTGGGGGATGAGGAAAAAGCTGCCGCCTGGCTCAAGACGCCGAATCGCGCCTTGCGCGGGGCTCGTCCCCTGGACCAGCTCGACACCGACCCCGGCGTCCGCGAGGTCGAGAGCGTGCTCGGCCGCATCGCCTACGGCGTCTACAGCTGATGCGCATCTGGCGCATCTGCCGGGGCCGCTTCGCCGCTGAAGCCTTCGCCGGCCACGGCGCGCGGCGCTTTGGCGGCCGCTGGAACACGCCCGGCGTGCCCATGGTCTATGCCTCGTCATCCCTGGCGCTGGCAGCTATGGAGTTGTTCGTTCACCTGGAGCCCAACCAGCAGCCGGACGACCTGGTCTCCATCGCAGCCGTGCTGCCGCGGGGAGAGCCTGCGCAACGCATGGACCCAGACCAGTTGCCCGCGAACTGGTGGACGGACGACTTCGCTCCGCTGCGCGCGCTCGGAGACCACTGGATTCGCG
>JAJYAE010000103.1 GCA_021779695.1 Acidobacteriota bacterium
CTTCGGATTGTGCTTCGAAAGCACCTTCGTGATCGCCGCCGTCAACGTCGTCTTGCCGTGATCAATGTGCCCGATCGTCCCCACGTTCACGTGCGGCTTCGAACGATCAAATTTTTCCTTCGCCATGAAACTTCAATCCCTTTCGCTGGACTTGACTCATTGGAGCTTCAGGGTTGCCCCGAAAGCCTTTCAACCAAAAACTGCCGGGCCTCAATAGTACGCGTAGGCCTTGAAATACCGCTGCCGCAACTCCGCGGGCACTGCTTCGACCAGGCGCAGATACCGCTCGCGCGTCAGGGCCTGATCGGAGACAGGAAGAGCCTTGTAGAGCGCGGCTGCATCCTTGCCGAGAAAGCTGCGACCAAGGATCGTCTCAAAATTCCGAATGCTGAGGCCAGAGCGGACCACGCGACTCAGGAAAACCTCAACCCGGCCCAGGTCAAAGGCTGCATCCAGCAGGGCGTGGAAGCTCCTGTAGCCCTGTTCATCCTGAACGGCGATGGCTGCCTGCTCAAACATGCTTCTTCTCTCACCTTTCCCTCAGGCCTTACCGGACCTGCTGCCAAACTCTGGAGCGGGAGACGGGGATCGAACCCGCGACCAACAGCTTGGAAGGCTGTGACTCTACCACTGAGTTACTCCCGCCCGAAAAAACAGCCTCTAGCTATCAGCCGTCAGCTTTCAGCTTCATCCTGCTCGCGCCAGCCACATCGGCTCAGACTTCCAATGCACGAGCTAAGAGCTAGAAGCTGATGGCTAATAGCTGTATTTCTGGAGCTGATGACCGGGATTGAACCGGTGACCTCTCCCTTACCAAGGGAGTGCTCTACCAACTGAGCTACATCAGCCCTTCTCAAACTCTTCGGGCGCCGCATTGCCGCCCGCCAACCCACCGCTGCGGATGCGATCCGCCTGCATGGCCACCACTGTCCGGAGTGCGAAGCCACCCAGGATGATCAATGGCACCAGCCTCAACTCAACCGGCCTGCCCATGACGAGGACCTTGCCCGCATCCATGGTGAACCAGACCAGCAATCCTAACGCACCGTACAACGCCAGAGCCCACGGGTACCGCTTTGCCAGGTCAGAGCCGGAGCGCTTTGCTGCTTCGCGATCCACGCTGATCTCATCCTCACCCGCGGTGCTCCGCGCCTTCCAGCCCTAAACCATGGTGCACAGGGGAGGATTCGAACCTCCGTAGCTCGCAAGGAGCGGCAGATTTACAGTCTGCTGCCATTAACCGCTCGGCCACCTGTGCCCAACCATCCGGAGGCCACCATCAGCCACCGGAATTCAACCCTTTTGCCTGCGCCTGAGTGCTCCTGTCAGCGCATCAGACCCCGCCCGGAGAACCTCCGGCTGTTCGGAGCATCTGCACCTCAGTGGATTCACCGCAGAGGACAGGCCCGGCGAACAAACACTTTCACCGGTCCAAACTTCCTGCCGCTTCCGACCCCCGAACCCCGAAGAGTGGAGCTGGCGAAGGGATTTGAACCCCCGACCCTCTGATTACAAATCAGATGCTCTACCAGCTGAGCTACGCCAGCCCATACCACCGCGGAAACGGGCTCCGGAGTTCCGAAGAAGACGCGGACACACGAGTGCTCCGCGCAGACTGCGGCACAGAATCCAAGGTTAGCATACCGGGGGCGGTGGAGCAAACCTCTGCGGGATGGGTGCGCGGCGGGCGCTGAAACGCGCGCCAGCCGCCACCAAAACACTAACCCAGCGGAGGCAGGTTGATGTCATCGTTGACATAAACCTTCAGCGGCGTGCCCTTCTTAATGTCGATATTTTTGCCGTGCTTGATGAGACCGATGGGACCAAAGAGCACGGTCAGGGCTACGGCTGCGCCGGTGCCACTCGCGCCCTCCTTGCCTTTGCTGCCGCGCAGGTGGATCTTGTGGTCTCCCGCCTTCAAATAATCGACGCGGATGTTGAGTTCTCCGGCTTTTCCCATCATGCCAGCCTTCTTTGCATTCGTGACCTCGCCGACAGCCTTGGAACCTGCCTTGGCGACCACCACATTGCCAACCTTGAGATCTTCCGCAAGAACAAACTCAACCGGGTCTCCGTCATTCGCAGTCTTGGAACTTATATCTTGATCGAAGGTCAACGGCACATCTGTTCCTTCAGAGAGCGTCACATTCCCGGTTGCCGGTGTCCCTGCACTTGCAGGAGCGGGTGTCGCGGCGGGGGCGGGCGCTGTCATGTGCTCGGCCGGAGGAGCAGACGGTGCTGCCCCCGCAGCGGGTTTGGGAGCGGGCTGCTGCGCGTACGTGACCGGCAATCCCTGCGGGGCAAGCAACGCACAAAGAACTAAGGCAAAGGCCCTTGGCAAGTCCTTCATAAGAATCTCTCCTGTCAATTGCTTCGAACTTCATCGAACACAATACACCCGTTGGGAGTGAATGGAACGTGACAGATAAGTTTGGGCGTAGTGGCAAGCTGTACTCGGCAAGCATCATCGAATAGCCGGGAGATTCTCTCTGGCCTTTGCGGCAGAGCCCAAGCCACTCATCCCAGAACGGCGCCCGCCGCGTGCACTGCATGGCTGGCGCCGTACATCCACATCGCTCTCCAGCTTCACCCGGAACGCGTCGAGTCACCCCGGTTCCAAGTGTTAGGGTAAGTGCAGACGGCCGAGTTGGCCGGCTCTATGCACCGACGCACGCGCAGAACATTGATGGTGGTGGCCGCGATCCTGGTAGTGCTGGGAGTGGCCGTCTTTTTGCGGTCGAAGGCTCCGCCGGAAGTGGCGCGAGTGCTGCCGGAGTCGGACGGAATCATCTACATCAACTTCAAGCCGGTGCGCGCCTTTCTGCACAGAGACCTGAGGCCGCCCCAGCGCGTGCCGGACTACCAGCGGTTTGTGGATGCGACTGGGATTGACTGGGAGCGCGATCTGGATGAGGCTGCGATTGCCCTGCACCGGATGCCAAACCCAGACGGCCCCAACGGTCCGGTTGCGTACTCCATGGTGCTGGAGGGCAAAGTCAATGGCGCCCGATTGAAGCAATGGCTCGGGTCCCATGCCACAAACGAAGAGACTTACGCAGGAAGGGTGATCTTCAGCATTCCTTCGGATGGGCGGACAGTGCGCGTGGCGCAAATCGGCTACGACATGGTGGCAGTGTCGAACACGCCGACGCCGGAGCAGATTCACTCGATTATCGACCGAAGGCACACGGCGGCATTGCCCTTCGCCGGCTCTACGCTGCTGGCGCGGCACTATCATGATGTGCCGCTTCTGTCGCTGGCCTGGGGCGTGGGCCAGATTGGCTTGCCCTTCTCGGAGAGCGGGGCGATCCAGATCTTCGGATTTCGGCTGCCGCTGGAAGACGGCACAACCTTGATCGCCAGCATCACCCCAAGGTTGCGGTTAGGCGGCCAGTTGCGGTTGCGCGTGGAAGAGATTGCTCCGAATGAGCAAACGGCGGCCAGTCAGGCGGCTTCCTTAAGCGTTCTGGCCAACCTTGCGCGCGGCTATACGGCGCCGCTGGGGCCCAATCCTGCAAATGATGCGCTGAAGCAGTTGCTCGCGACCACGGTGGTGACCCAGAGGCATGATCGCGTGCTGGTGACAGCGCAACTGCACTCGGCGGAGCTGGCCGAGATTGCAGCCGGAGAAAACAGCCAGGTTGAAGCAACGCCCGATTCGGGGCCCGCATCGAAATAAGTTAACGCGCTTCCCGATTTTAGTGTCACTGCTGCAGAAAGAAACGGCTCCCATCGGGGAGCCGTTCCGCTTTTGTCACAACCTGAGCGCTGTGCTATCTGCTCGCGACTGACGTGGAAGGCGTAGTTCCGCTCTCCAACTCAGCCTGCTCGTAGGTCAAACGCAGATACTTGTGGGGATTTACCGGGACATTGTGGACGCGGACTTCGTAATGGAGGTGGGGTCCAGTGGAGCGGCCGGTTTGGCCAACATAGCCGATCACCTGGCCGCGCGTCACGTGCTGACCGGGCAGCACTGCGACCGACGACATGTGGGCATAGACCGTGACCAGATCGTGGCTGTGATTCAGGACCACTTGGCGACCATAGCCCGAGCCCATGGACTGTCCGGTGACCACGCCATCAGCGGCGGCACGTACGGGCGTGCCCCAGGGCGCTGAGATATCGATTCCGGGGTGGAAGGCACCTTCGCCATTCAGCGGGTCTTCGCGCTCTCCGAAGCTTGAAGTAACACGTCCCTCAATCGGCCAGAGGGTGGGCGCATCAGCAAGTTGGGTCCAGTCGCCCGTAAAGTTGGAGGACAGACCCCCCTCAAGAGCACGCGTCACGCGGCCCGACATGGCTTGCGCCCGGAGCGCGTAGAACTGGTCGAGGGTCAACGTAACGTCCTGCTGGTTCAGATCGTCTTTGGCGGAAAGACTGGCCGGAGTCGGTGCCGAGGCTGCACGTTGCTTGCTGCCGACGAGCAGCTTGTTCTGGCGCAGACCGTAGAGAGTCGTCACTTCATTGGCAAGGGCGCCCAGCGAGGCAACCTGCACGTCGCGGTCATGCGCAATCTGCGCCATCTGCTGGTAGCTTTTCCGCAGCGTCTCGCGGTCCTGGCGCACCTGATTGAAACTCTCTGTCTTGAGCAGCATCCGGGTATAAGAGCCGGCCAGGCCCACGATTGTGAAAGTGCCGATGACGGCAGCGCAGACGAAGCCATAGACGTAGTGCAGAGGGAGGGGAATCTTACGCACACGCCCGTCTTCATCTCTGGCGACAAAGAGAATGTAATAGCGTTTCCGCAGCATGAACCTCATCCATCCCAGCAACCGCAACCGGGGAAGGCTGCAACTCGCCACAACGTTCGATTGAAATCAGTACAGGGGCTCCCTGATGAGCCCTGAAACCATCGCAGGGCCTCTGCCAGGCACCCTTCATAGAGCGTTCCAAGTAGGCTAACAAAGGGTACCTTTGAGGTCAACATCGCTTTTGTCGAAAAAAGGGCTCGATTAGCGGCGCTTCCCGAATTGGGATTGGCCCATCAGCTGAATTTTCTTCTACTTACACGATTACCCTGCAACTTGTTTTAATCTCTATCAGATGCGAAAGATCCGAAGCACGAGATCCGGGAAGACCGGGCCGGGCGAGCGAGCGCTGGTGGAGCGGATACGCGCGCGGGCATCCGGCATGAGTCGCCGCGGGCTGTGGCTTGGCATTGGCGATGACTGCGCGCTGCTGCGCGTCAACCCGGATGAGGAACTGTGCGTCACGACGGACCTTTCGCTCACCGGGCGGCACTTCCGCATGGAGTGGCATCCGGCGGAGGCAATTGGCCACCGCGTGCTGGCGCGGGGGCTGAGCGACGTGGCTGCAATGGGTGGACGGCCGGTGGCGGCGTTCCTGTCGCTGGGATTGCCGGCGGAACTGACGATTGCGAAGGGCCGGCAGAAGGCGTGGGCAGATCGCTTCTTTGATGGCCTGCTGGCGCTGGCACATCTTCACCAGACGCCGCTGGCTGGCGGAGATCTGGCCGAGTCGCCCGTGGCTTTGGCAGATATTGTTCTTGTGGGAGCGGTTCCGCGCGGCAAGGCGCTGCTGCGAAGTGGCGCGCAGGCCGGCGACTTGCTCTACGTGACCGGCAAGCTGGGCGGGGCTGCAGCGGGGCTGGAACTGCTTGGGAGGCAACCAGAGAGCAGGCACAAGACGATTGCGGCTGGCAAGATTCCTGCGAGACTGCGCACGGTCTTGCAGCCACATCTCTTTCCGCAACCCCGCCTTGCGCAAGGGCAGTGGCTCCTGCGGCGCAGGGCGGCCACAGCAGCCATTGATTTGAGTGACGGGCTTTCGACGGACCTGACCCACCTGTGCGAAGAGTCGCGACTGGCGGCAGAGGTCGATGCGGAAGCACTGCCGGTCCATGATGGAGCGACGCTGGCCCAGGCCCTGGATGGCGGTGAGGATTACGAGTTGCTGTTTACGGCTTCGCCGGGCGTTCGGGTTCCGGCAGCGATTGCTGGAGTTCCTGTGACGCGGATCGGGCGGATGATGGCGGCGCGGCGCGGGGAGGCACAGGTTTCGCTACGAACCGGCGCGTGCTCCCAGCCTTTGAAGCCACATGGCTGGGAGCACTTCCGATAGCCGGCGAGACCCGTGTGAAGGTCAGTAGGCCGCGGTGAATTGCTGGCGCAGATGCCGAGGGTGCTCCAGTTCATCCACCATGGCGACGGCAAAGTCTTCCGCAGAGATACGGCTTTCCCCCTTTGCGTCCGCGATGAGTTGCCTGGCACCAAGACGGAAGCTGCCAGTGCGCTCGCCGGGCTGGATGAAGGCAGCGGGGCTCTGGTAGGTCCAGTCAAGCGAGGAAGCCTGCAGAACGGGCAATACATCTCGATGGGCAAGGGCGATCGGCTTCCATGCCTCTGGGAAATTGGGCGCATCGACAAGTTGAAGTCCGGGAGCGACCTCCAGGCTGCCTGCCCCGCCGACAATGAGCAACCGCTTCACTCCTGCCTGCTCGAGGCCGGCAAGCAGGGCGCGTGTCGCATCGAGCACCAACGCCGGCTGGGATGAAGGTGGGGCGTAGGCGCTGATGGCGGCGTCATGGCCCTGTGCTGTTGCGGCGACGCTGGCCGCGTCGGTGACGTCCCCCTTGAGGACGGTGGCGCCGGATGCTTGTATCTTGTCCGGGTTGCGGGCCACGGCGGTGACATGGTGACCGCGAGTCATTAGTTCGTTGAGAATGCGGCTGCCGATCATCCCGGATGCACCGTAGAGCACGACCTTCATTTTGAATCTCCCTTGAGTCAGCTTAAATTTCCGGATGCCTGCAGTGGAGAATCTTGCGGCCGCTGCCTTCACCCATGAACTATTAGGCGCTAAAATGAAGCAGGTTTCAAGAAGATACCAAACAGCAATCTAGTCACCGGGAGGAAACCATGTGCGCCAAGAAGCATGAGAGACGGGGCGATGCGTACGACCCGGCATGTCCCACGCGCATCGTGCTGGACCAGATCGCGGACAAGTGGACGGTGCTTGTACTGGGTGCTCTGGATGAGGGTCCAATGCGCTTCAACGCGCTGAAGCGGCGCCTTGCCGGCATTTCCCAAAAGATGCTGGGCCAGACCCTGCGCAATCTGGAGCGGAACGGGCTGGTGGCGCGCCGGGTGTTTGCTACCGTGCCGGTAACGGTGGAGTACTCGCTGACGCCGCTTGGATCGCGACTGACCGAGCGCGTCAACGAACTGCGCGTCTGGGCCGAGAAGCATATTAGCCAGATTGTGGCGGCGCAGGGCTCTTTTGACGAGCGCAAGCGTGCATAAGCCAGGCTTACAGGAATCGCAGATACGCAGTTCGACTATCATCGGGACAGAGATGACGAGCGAAGAGTTCCGAGTCCGCTTTGCCCCCTCGCCGACAGGGCTGCTCCACGTTTGCATCGCGCGCATGGCGCTCGTTGGCTGGCTTTTCGTGCGGCAAATGGGTAGGGATTTTCTGCTTTGCATGGAAGATACGGCTTTCGAGCGCTCCGAGGCGCGCTTTACGATGCAACAGATCGAAGGTCTGCTTTGGCTGGGAGTCGATTTGCATGCGGGACCGGGCAAAGGCAGGCCAGGCGATCCATTCGAACAGGAGCGCGCAGAGCGCTTTGTGGGAGTGTAAGCGCGTGGCGACGGCTGTGCTTCACTTCCCTTTTCCTCACAATTGGCAGGCTGAGGTGCTGGCGGCGCGTCCTGCCATTCTGCCGGCGCGGCATTTTGTGTATCCGCGCGATGCGGAAGAGGTGGAGCGCGGTGCGCTGGAGGTGATGGTGCGGCCGGGCGACGGAGCGCAGCCGTTTCTGGCGACGTGCGCGCTGGGCTTTCGCGATCCCGTGGCGCCGACGGGGCTTTGGTCCACTCCCAACCCGGATGCGATGTGCGCCATCTCCGGCGGCTATGCGTACATCATTGATACGAGCGCACCGGAGCAGTTCACGATGATTCCCTACCGGCCGGTGCTGCAGGTGCTGAGCGCCGGGTCGCAGGGGCTGATGCTCTTCATCGGGCATCGCTCGATTCTGGCCTGGGGCGCGCAGCGGCAGACGTGGGAGTCGGCGAAGCTCTCTGACGAAGGCATTACAATTCGCGGCTTTGCTAACGGCGCGCTGCACGGAGTGGGCTGGGAGATGATGTCAGACAGCGAGATTCCGTTTGCACTGGACTTGCGAACGGGACAGCCGGCTGCGGGAACTGCCCGGGAGTTGCCTTAAATCACAAGTTGCTCCGGACGGGAGAGAAGCGGCGCGTAGGCCGCATAGACGCCCTCGAAGACGGTGTCCCAGCTCATGGTGAGGGCATAGGCGCGCGCGGCATGGCGCATGGCCGCGTGGCGCTCGGCGTCTGCCAGAAGCTCAGCGATAGCCGGAGCGAAGTTCTGGTCATCCACAACTCTGCCGGTCTCACCGTCGCGGACAATTGATTTCGGACCTCCATCGGGCGTGACGATAGCGGGTACGCCGGAGGCGAGCGCTTCAAGGACGACGTTGCCGAAGGTGTCGGTATGCGAGGGGAAGACAAAGAGGTCCATCGAGGCGTAGGCGGCGGCCAGCTCTTCTCCGTGCAGGACCCCGGTGAACTCCGCCCGCTGCAGGCGCTCGCGCAGCCACGCTTCCTCTGCGCCGTGGCCGACGATCAGGAAGCGGAAATTCTTCTGCCTGCGGTTGAGTTCTTCATCAATCTGCGCGAGGAGCGCGACGTTCTTCTCGACAGAGAGTCGGCCAACAAACCCAAGCACGAATGCGCAATCTGTGGAATTGCGGCGGCGTTTCGCGGGATGAAAGAGCCCGGCATCCACGCCGCGGGGCATCAGGTGGCAGGGGCGATCCGTCAGACGCGTCAGGGTTTGACAGAGTTCCGGATTCGGTGCGAAGAGCACCTGCGCAGCGGAGTAAAAACCGGCCGCGGCGGTCATGGTGATGTCCTCGATGGTCTCGCCCGCGGCAGAAGACTCGCGCGGCGGCAACAGGCGCAGGAACCAGGAAGAGCGGCGGGCGGCGTACTCGTGGACGTTGGTGTGCCAGCTTGCGGCGAGCGGCAAGCCCATCACGTTGGCGAGGCCGGCTCCGAGCATGCCCAGTTCGCTGGGGCCAGTGATATGGATCAGGTCGGGCTGGAAGCGCTCCATGACGTCATCGATGATGGGCATGTGCCGGCCAAAGGCGGGATCGAAGCGGAGGTCTTTTTCAAGCGGGAAGGAAAGCGAGCCGCGGGGCAGTTCGAGAGTCCAAAGGTTGCCCTGTTGCTGGAAGTGAGGGGTGCGATCGCCCGCGCGGACACAGAGGAACGGCAGATTACGGCGGCGTGCAAATGCCTCAAAGTGACGGCTGGTGTGGGCAACGCCGTTGACCTCGTGAAACGAGTCAGGAAAGTAGGCCACGCGCGGCGTTATGTGAGCCATATCCGTGAATTGGAGAAGCTTCAGAATGGGGCGTCGGGCCGGTTCAGCCCTCGTGCTCCCCGAGGGCGAGCTGAAGCTGCTGGGAATTGTTCCAAGCCATGCGCAGGCCGCCGGAGACGGGAGCCTTACCGAGCAACTGCACGAAGGCGATGACCCAACGCATCGCCATGGGTGCGTTTCCTTCCGGCCAGAGTTCATTGAGCGGGCGAACCACGCCGTTTGCGTCGGGATGGTAGACGCGCTCATCCCAGGTCCGAGATCCCTGCGGAAACTCGGGATAGTCGCGGATGGCGTCGAGCGTGGACTGAAGGATGCGGTGCTTCCATGGCTCGGCGTATTGCGGCATGAAGAGGACGTTGCTCCGCTTTTCGTTGCGGATCTCGTGAACGAACTCAGTAAAGCAGGTGGCGTTGGTGAGGTTGATGTTGGCGTTGGGCTCTACGCCATGGCGATCCCCGCCGGAGATGAGCAGCATGTTCCATTTCTCAGCGAGGCGGCGGACGGCGCGATTCTCATGCCAGTCGCGCAGGCCGTTGAGTTCGAGGGCGTGCAGATACCGTGCGTTGCGCTGGAGGAACTGGTCCACCAGAGCCGCATGCCGCTCGCGGCCAATGATGTAAAGGTCCCATAGCGGGTGGTTGAAGATGACGAGGACATTGGGTTCCTGATTGAGCGCCGCAAGAATCTCGGTCAGTTGATGATCGCTGGGGTTCTCAGTGAAACTGGTCAGCGTTTTCGTCCACTCCTGCGCGCGGGCGCTCGGCAAGTTATGGATGCCGAGGTGAAAAGACTGCACGCCTCCGTAGGGAGCGCTCCATTCGATGGAGATCGGGATCTGGCGGGCGCTGGGCACCATGCGCAGCAGCATGGGCGCATTGATCGTGTCGTGATCAGAGAGCGAAACCATCGAGGAAATATCAAGACTCTGAATCTGGCTGCTCTCAAGATCGAAGGCGAGCTTGGGCGTCATGGGTGGTGTCCAGTAGCTCTCCGCAAAGTTTACGCTGACGCCCTGTTTGACCTGAGAACGGCGTTCCACGCGCGAAAGAACTGGGCGAAGCACTGGAAACTGGCTCCCGAACTTGGCCAGAAAATCGAGCGTTTCCCTGGATTGGTTGGTATGGCTGTGCAGCGAAACACCCGAGCGGAATCCCCGTGCTGCTCTGGGATCACGCCACAGATACGAGATGGTCGAAGTCGCCATGCCTGCTCCTCATTTCATTACCGGGCCGGGATTACGCTTTCAGTATCCGACGCAACCGGTCAATATCGCGTTAATAAGCTGCAAATGCCGCTTCAATTCAGCAAGGAATCGAGGAAGACACCCTGAACTCCGGCCAATCAACCCAGAACGACAACAATGGCCTTATGCCCAGTGACTTCCAAGCAAGCTCTCGACGCATTTGCCTCGGGCGAGACTGGGGAGAAGGATTCAAATCGCTACATAAACTCAAGCGTGGCGACGCTTCGCTCTCCACGCTTGTAAAAATGCACTACTGTTCAGTGAACTGGCCTGCCGAGTCCTCTTGCCGTTCTTACTTGCCATTGCGCATCAATTCCGGACCAAGAAAGTCCTCGAGTGTAGCTCCAGGCATAATCTCCTGAAAGGCGTGTTCGGCGGCTGCCGTTGCTTCGGGAACGAGGTAGTTTGACGTGAGTCCGTCGCGAAGAATCTCAAAGGCCTGCTCCGGCGTTTCCGCAAACTGGAAGAGTTCGATGTCCTTGGGCGAAATGGCGCCGGTGTCAACGAGTGTCTCCAGATTGAAGACTCTTTTCCAATACTCCGGGCCGTAGATGACAACTGTGATTTTTTTCGCCATCTTGTGGGTCTGGGCGAGGGTTAACAGTTCGAACATTTCGTCGAGTGTGCCAAAGCCGCCCGGGAAGACGACCAGCGCCTTGGCGAGATAAGCGAACCAAAGCTTGCGCATAAAGAAGTAGTGGAACTCGAAGTTGAGCGCAGGCGTGATGTAGGGATTGGGATGCTGTTCAAAGGGCAGGCGGATATTCATGCCGATGGTCTTGCCGCCCGCCTCATAGGCGCCGCGGTTGGCGGCTTCCATGATGCCGGGGCCGCCGCCTGAGGTGACAACGAAGCGATGGCGCTGCGAGGGAATGCTGGAGGCCCAGGTGGTGAGCATGTGGGCGAGACGTCGCGCGTCTTCGTAGTACCGTGCCATCTCTACCGCAGCAACAGCGCGCTTGCGCTGGAGTTCAGACGCCTGGCCCGAGGCGATCTCGGGCGCGCGAGCAGGCTGCTCTTCACTTGGAGCGGGTTGTATCGAGCCCGTGTTGTCCAGAAGCTCCAAGGCATGATCGGCTTCCTCGCGTCCGCGGAAGCGCGCCGAACCAAAAAAGACCACAGTATCCTGGATGCGTTCATGCCGAAAACGCGCAAGCGGCTCCATGAACTCCGCGACAATGCGGATCAGGCGGCCATCGGCGCTGTCGAGAAAGTTCTTGTTCTCATACGCCAGCGGTGCACGATCCAGTTGCGGCGGGCGGCCGTTGCCGGGGATGACGGCGCGGGCAATGCCATCAGTGGTGTTGGCAGCCGGCACGCCATGCGCTGCCTGGGCGAAAACTGGGGCGGTCTCATGACCGGCCTGCTGATCGCTATCTTTTGAGCTCATTGCCTATTTACCTCTGGAGCGGATGGCATCCTGGAACGCGATCCAGAGATTCAAGAGCCCCAACCCTGATACGATGCCGCGAACCGCTCCATTGGCTGCATAGATGCCCAAAGTTGGGAACTGCAGGAAGAGAGGATTCTGATCCCAGAAGAGACTCGACCAGGGTGCATAGCAGACGGCGAGACCGATGTACATGCGGAGCAAAACACGGAGAAACAGCTCAGCGCGGATGAGCCACTGGGGAATTCGCTGGGAATGAGCGACCGCAAGTGGCGGCTGAGAACCAGAAACGGGCGAGCCTCCGGTAGGAACCCCAGGATTGGACGCCGGGTTCGCGGGGGTGGAAGAAGCGATCATTTCCGGCTGCTGGGACATTACCTATCGGTTCGCTCGACGGCGTTTCTCCGCTGCGGCCAAAGACGGACGCGGCGGTAGGCCGTACTCAAACGGTACCACAGCAGGGGGTTGCGTCGCGTGGAAGCCCAGCGGCAGGAAATGCGGTCCGCGGAGGGTGGAACTGGCATGTAAACGGGCGTATGTTGATGGTGTACGCGAATGCCGGCCGGCCCGAAGCGGGCAAAGGAGTTGAACCATGCGGCGCACAAGCGTAACTTTCACATTTCTGCTCTTGTCGGGTACTTTTGGGCTCGCGGCTCAGACTGCAGCCCCTTCTCAGCAGAATCAATCCGTGGACGTGGCCGGCATGGATGGCATGAGCTCACATGCCGTTGCCCATCCAGCAAACCCTGCACTACCCCCCAGGACGTGGATCAACTCCTGCCCGGTCAACATGCAGGCTCTGCAGGGGACGGGACGAGGGCTCGTTGTGGCGCGGGACAGCAAAAGTCCAGAAAAGACCCCGCCTGATCAGC
>JAJYAE010000444.1 GCA_021779695.1 Acidobacteriota bacterium
CCGGCACACCACGACACGCCTACTGCAAGGCGCAGATCTTCGACTCCTCAGTTGGTTGCAGCTCGCGTCCGGCCACCCGCGCGAGTTGGCTGCCTTTTACGATGACTGCACCAATTGCAATGCCTCCACATTCTTCACAGCCTTCTATTACGACCTCTCACAGCATGCCTGGGCTGCTCGCTGGCTGCATGGAAATCAGGCCGTCACTGTCCGCAGTGTGACACCTCCGCCCGGCGTCGCGTGGACACAGGTCTTTGCCGTGTTTGCCAATCCCAACGGCGATGAGGCCGCCGTCGCCTGGACTCATTTCGACTACGGTACACAAAAGCCGCCCGTCGACTACATCTACCAGTACGACGTCGATCCCTGGACCAATCTCGATCGGGTCCAAATCGCCAATGACAAGCAGGTTGTTCCCACCGAGCAGCGCCTCTGCAGCGCACAGGACACCGTGCCCGCCTTCAACATCGGGCAGGACTCCCAGCTTTGCCGCGCACTGCTCCATCCCGAATCCGCGCGAGACAAGGAAAAGCCCTGCCGATGCCGCACGGGCGGACTCCCATCCTCTGGACGGAAATAGAAGGTCGCCGCTCTAGTGCGCCGTTTCGACCCGAATTGAAACCAGCTTACGCACCCAGCGTGCCGGATGCTTCTCGCCCGTCGCCACCAGTTCCAGTGGCCCCGCCGCCCCAAGCGGCTTGTCGTTGATTGAATCGGCAACAATCACGGTCGCGTCGTGGATCGTGGGGATCACTTCTGCCATGGCATACACCACCGCATACCCGTCCGTTCCCTCGGCCACAAGATACATTTTGAAGTCTTTTCCATGCGGCTTGTCCGGAAAGCCCAGTTGAGTCAGCAAGGTCAGCACGGGCACGCCTGTGTAGGTTTCATTCACCTTGCTGTGCGCGTTGAATACCGTGATGCGCGTCTGCGGCAGGGCCTCCAACTTGGCTGCGGTCCATTCGGCCGATTTACGTTCATACGTGACGCGCAGCGGCGCAACCGCAGCTTTTTCAGCCATCTCCTGCTGAACCCGGCTGAAATCGGGTTCCGGCGGTGGTCCCATCGGCTCACTCGTGTGTTCTTGACCATGGACAGCGGTCGCCAGCAGTCCCACGCCCAGCAACAGCAGGATCTTTTGGATACCCTGAGCCAACATGAAACACCCCCGGCCATCATCGTATACTGGATGCATGTCGATTGTGGGGAACATCACGGCTATCGCCAAAGGCATGAGCATCACCTTCCGGGAGATATTTGAACCAACTCAGGTTGAAAACTATCCTGACGGTCCCGGCCCCATGCGTGGTGCCCAATTCCAGCCGCGCTTCCGCGGGGCTCATCAGCTTCAGCGGGATGAGAATGGCCTGGAGAAGTGCGTAGCCTGCTTCCTTTGCGCGGCTGCCTGCCCTTCCAACTGCATCTACATCGAAGCGGCAGAGAATACGGCTGAGAATCGCATCTCGTCCTCCGAGAGATATGCAAAGGTCTACAACATCGACTACAACCGCTGCATCTTCTGCGGCTATTGCGTTGAAGCTTGCCCCACTGATGCCATTACTCATGGCCACGGCTTCGAACTGGCAACGATCAATGCTACGAACCTCGTCATGCGCAAGGAAGACATGTTGATCCCCGTGCAGGTCCTCACGGCAGCAAGGTAAAACCTTCCGCCATCGACAATCGCGTTCCCCTTTGTGCAAGTCTCCGTCTGCCTGCGTACCTGGGTCCGCTCAAATGACCATAAGGTCGTGGCCGACAATGATGTTGCCGCTGAAGTGCTTTGCGGCGCTGGCACGCCAGGTCTCGTCTGGAACGCCAATGCTGGGAGTGAGGTGCGACAGGACAAGCGTCTTGACTCCGGCCTCCTGCGCGATGCGGCCAACATCCTCAATGGGTGAATGATCGGCGCGCATGTGGTGCATGGCGATCTTGTATTGGACTGGGTCATGATTGAGTCGCTCCATGCGGTCCATGACGGCCATGTCGATGGCCTCGTGAACGAGCACGTCAGCTCCGTGGGCCAAGCGGACCATGGCATCTACCGGAACGGTGTCGCCAGAGAAGGCGATGGAGCGATCGGCGAAGTCGAAGCGGTAGCCGAGGGCGGGATGCACGGGCGGATGCTGCACCAGTGCCGAGGTGACGCGGACATTTTCGTCCTTCATGACGGGTCCGGTGCCGGTGATTTCGTGAACGTCATCGACTTTGAGCGGCGGATACTCGAAATCCTCTGACCAGAAGCGGATGGTGGCGTCGACGGAGCGGAGATAGTCGCGGGTCATCTGGATAAGCGGTGGCGGCCCGTAGGCGGAGGGTGCCTGCGTGTTTTGGCTGACCCAGCGCAGAAGCAGGAAAGGGCCGTACTCGACGTTGTGGTCAGGGTGATGGTGGGTGATGAAGATGGAGCGGACGGCGGAGAAGGGGATTCGCGTGCGGGCGAGCTGGGTGGTGACGCCGAGACCGCAATCGACGATGTAAGCCGCGCCGTTGCTGACGAGAACATGCGAGGTCATGCGGCGCGGGCGGCCTTCCACGGGGCCACCGCCAGTGCCGAGCAGGACGAGGCTGGTTCCCGTGGCGCTGCGGAGCGCGGCCTGCGTGCGCTCAGGGGTCCATTCGGCTGGGGACGACTGCGGAGCGGCCGCACCGGCGAGCGTGACGGCGGAGCCTGCGAGGGCAGCGGAAATGAAATTGCGGCGTGAGACTGGGGAAAGTTTCGGCACGAGCGAGATTGTAAAGTGTGAGTGTGGATAAGGCAATCGGCGGCGGCTGTGAGGAGCAGATCCTTCGCTGCGATGGCCCCATCGCGCTGCGCGTGCCGGAGCGCCAGTCGTACTTCGCTCAAGATGACAGGGTGCTTGGCAGGCTTGGTGCGATCCCAGCCATGGCGCTCATACACGCATGGTTGGGATCACACTCATTTCTAGTGGTTGGCTGGGCGTGCGGGCGAAGTCCCGTACCCTTCAACCGCAGCACACGGCTGATCCAAAAGAACAGCTAGCGCGACTTGGCGACTTCTTCAACAGTGACGGGGTCGAG
>JAJYAE010000104.1 GCA_021779695.1 Acidobacteriota bacterium
CAGGTGGGAGATAGTTTTGAGCTGGTGCTCGTCGATGACGGCTCCAGTGACCGCACCTACAAGCTGCTGGAAGAGATTGCCGCGGTGGACAGCCGCGTGCTCGTCGTCAAGCTGCGCCGCAACTTTGGCCAGACCTCCGCGCTGGCAGCCGGCTTTGACCACGCCTCAGGCGATTTTATCTTCGCCATGGATGGCGATCTGCAGCACGACCCGAACGAGATTCCCAACTTCATTGAGAAGCTGGAAGAGGGATACGACGTCGTCTCCGGCTGGCGCAAGGAGCGCATTGACAACTTCGTGATGCGGCGCATTCCGTCGCGCTGCGCCAACTGGCTGATGGCCAAGCTTTCCGGCGTGGACATCCACGACTTCGGCACCACCTTCAAGGGCTATCGCCGCGAGGTCATCACCAACATCCCGCTCTATGGAGAGATGCATCGCTTCATCCCGGCGCTGGCCAGCTGGTACGGTGCGTCCATCTGCGAGATTCCGATCAAGAACGTGAACCGCGAGCGCGGCAAGAGCCACTACGGCATCGGCCGCACCTTCCGCGTCTTCTTTGATCTGCTCACGATTCGCTTCCTGCTCAAGTACATGACCCGCCCGCTGCACTTCTTCGGCACCTTCGGCGCGCTGGGCATCCTCATCGGTAGCTTTGTCTCCGCTGCGCTGCTCGGTTTAAAGGTCATCCATCCAGGCCAGAACGTGATGGATCAGCATGCGCCGCTCTTCGTCATCGCCGGTGTGCTCATCGTCGCGGGCATCCAGATGCTGGCCATTGGCCTGCTTGGCGAGTTGCAGGTGCGCCACTACTACACCACGCAGCATCGCGCGCCCTATGCGATTGATCGCCTCGTGCGTCTGCGCGCTCCGGAAGAGCCGAGCCTCCTCTCGGGTGGCAAGGACGGCTTCTGAAATCGCTTCAATCGAACCCGGTCTGATCAGGCCCCGCCCTCGAGCGGGGCTTGTTTTTTACGCGCTGAGCAGCCTCCGTCCACTGATGCACAATCGAAGTCCTTGCAGGAACCTGCCCTTCGGGTGCATTCTTGCCGTGTTATGAAAGCCATCCAGATTGAAGCCACAGGCGGGCCAGAGGTGCTGCATCTGGTCGAGCTGCCTATCCCCGAGCCGGGCCCCGGGCAGGTGCTGATCCGCGTGGAAGCGGTCGGCGTCAACTTTATTGAAATTTACTTCCGCAAAGGCGTGTACAAGGCGACGATGCCGCTGATCCCCGGCAGCGAGGCTGCAGGCACCGTGGAGAAGCTCGGCCACGGCGTCACCGGTTTCGAAGAAGGCGACCTTGTGGCCTCCGTCAGCGTGCTGGGCAGTTATGCCGAATACGCGCTCGTGCCCGCGGCGCAGCTTATCAAAGTGCCGTCGCGCCTCACTCCGGAGCAGGCTGCCGCGGCGATGCTCCAGGGCATGACGGCACACTATCTCGCTTACTCCACCTATCCGCTCAAGGCCGGAGAAACCGCGCTGGTCCATGCAGCCGCTGGCGGCGTTGGCCTGCTGCTTACGCAGATGGCGTCGCGTCTCGGCGCGCGCGTCATTGCGACGGTCTCCACCAAAGAGAAGGCCGAACTGGCCCGCGAAGCCGGCGCGAAGGATGTGATTCTATACACCGAGCAGGACTTTGAAGTCGAAGTGAAGCGGCTCACCGGCGGCAAAGGCGTCGATGTGGTCTACGACTCCGTGGGGAAGACTACATTCGACAAAAGCCTCAGCTGTTTGCGGCCGCGCGGCCTGCTGGCGCTCTTTGGCGCCTCCAGCGGGCCGGTGCCGCTGTTTGATCTCATTCAGCTCAGCAGCAAGGGCTCGCTTTACATCACGAGGCCCACTCTGTGGCACTACGTGGCCACGCACGCTGAGCTCGAGTGGCGTGCAGGCAAGGTGCTGGACTGGGCTGCGACCGGTGAGCTGAAGCTCCGCACCGAGCACATGTACCCGCTGGCGCAGGCCGCGCAAGCGCAGATCGATATGGAAGAGCGCAAGACGACCGGCAAGATTTTGCTGGAGCCATAGTCGCAACCCGTCTGAGACTCCCGAGGAGAGCGATGGAGCGGATCAGCATCACGGCTGACGATCGCGTCTTTGTGCTGACCGGCGCGGGCATCAGCGCCGAAAGCGGCCTGCCGACATTTCGTGCGGAAGATGGCCTGTGGGCGGGCTATCGCGTCGAGGATGTCTGCACGCCCGATGCGTGGCTGCGCAATCCAGCCGAGGTGTGGGCTTTCTACTCTTCGCGTCGCGCACAGGGAGCCAAAGCGCAGCCCAATCCTGCGCATCAGGCGCTGGCCGAGCTTGAAGCGCAGCTTGGCGAACGCTTCTTTCTCTGCACGCAGAATGTGGATGACTTGCATGAGCGCGCCGGGTCCGTGCGCCTGGTACACATGCACGGTGAGCTGGCCAAGTCACGCTGCGAGCGCGACTGCGGTCGCGGTCCGGTCGAGGATCACGCCATCTACGCCAGCCTCGCCGATGTGCCGCGCTGCCCGTGCGGCGGGCGCATGCGCCCGCACATCGTCTTCTTCGGAGAAATTCCGCTCGAAATGGACCGCATCCAGAACGAGATTGCGCATGCCTCAGTGATGCTGGTCGTCGGCACATCTGGCTCCGTTTATCCAGCAGCCAGCTTCGTTCACTGGGCGCACCAGCGCGGCGCGCGCACTGTGTACATCGGCCCGGAGACGCCATTGAATGCCTCTGCCTTCACGCAAGTGGTTGAAGGCAAGGCTGGCCAGGTCATGCCCGGCCTCTTTGTCATCCACCGCTGACCTTGCCTGCCATTTTCAGTGCGCAGTCGCTTCAGAAATGAAATCGATAACGCACCTCCGCATCAATCATGCGCGGATCATTGAAGTGGAATCCGCCGACCGTGATGGAGTTGTCCATCAACACGCGGTGATTCGTGACATTGAGAACGCTGGCTGAGACCTTCCAGTTTTCGCCCAGGCTTCGGCCGGCAGAGACGTCGAAGGTGGTGTGCGCGGGCAGCTTGGGGCCGTTGTATGGACCTTCATGGGCGCCGGCCAGCCCATTCGTGAAGCCAGAGCCATAGTAGACATTTGACGCAAACCACGTATGCAGGGGCAGGTTTGCAGTAAACCCGGTATTGAGCGTATTGCGCTGATCGTGATCCACCTCGACGTAGTCTGGCCCGAGTGCGCATGAGGGATCGGTTGGAATGCTGCAAGTGAATCCGCCGATGATGTTGCCGCGCTGCTGCGCAATCTGGTTGGAGTAGGTGAGATAGAACTGTTCAAAGCGCCAGAGTTGCGGTGAATGCAGGGTCATCTCCCAGGCGCGCACCAGGGCGCCATCCACCGCGATGGGAAAAAACATATTGGATTCGCCCAGGCTCGAGTGGTCGAGAAAGTTGTTGATGCGGTTCTTGAAGGTGTCCACGTCCAGCATCCAGCCCCGGTAGGGAATCGCGAGGCCGAACTGATGTTCCTCATCGCGCTCTGAGGGAAGTGGCGTGAATGTGTTCTCGCCGCCAGGTAAGCGACTCGCGTAATTGAGCACGGAACCTGAAACAGTCTGGATGGGTGCTGGTTGAAAGGTATGACCGTAGAAGCCGCGCAGCATCCAGTTCAGGCGGGGAATCCGCACCGTTGCGCCAATGCGGGGGTAAATGGCCGTTTCATTCAGCTCCGCGCGATAAATGGAAAAGCGCTCTCCGCCAAGCAGCGTCACATATTGTCCGAGCCGGAGGTGGTCGCCAACATAGAACTCGAGGAGACCTGCACCGGCATTACCGGGCGTGTTGGGTTCAGAGGGTGCGCTGCCATCGTTGATCTGCACGCCGAAGAGATCAGCCTCGCGCTGGTAAAAGGAGTAAAGGCCTCCGGAGAAGCTATTCCACCCCGCATCGAAACGCGCATCCGCCTGTGCGCCCGCGTAGTTGGACCGCTGATGCCAGGTTGTGGCCACCGGATAATCGGTTGAGGGTGAATCGTAATTGGCCTCGTTAAAGTGATAGAAGGGTGCGGCGGAGATGGTTGCTGAGGACGAGAGCGTATGGACCCAGTTTGCGATCACAAAAGCATCACGCTCGGTCTGCCCATCTCGCAAGCCCCACGAGCAGTAGTAGCCCGACGTGCACTCATAGTCCGTCTTGCTTGGATCAAACGGCACCTGAAAGAAGTCCTGGCGGTACTGTCCATCAAGGCGAAGCTGATCCTTCGCGGTCTGGTTGCGGAGAAGCGAGACAAACCCGCCTTCAGAGTTCGTTGCATCGTGATTGATGCTGACCACGGGCGTCTCCAGGCCATAATTCGAGCGCGAGCCGGTGAGGCTTGCATACCACGCTGTGCGTGCGGTGTGGTTGCCGAGTGCCAGCTGCGTTTGTCCGCTGTAAAGTGTCCCGCCATACAGCATCAGCTCTCCGCTGCGGTTCATCTCAAAGCCATTACGAGGCAGCACGTTGAACATGCCGTAGGTGCGATCGCCAAGATCTGCATCGTTGCTGCCCCGCAGGATCTCCATGGAGTCAATATCTTTCGGATCGATCTGCGGGCCGAGATTCGAGGCGATCTTTGTATTGGGAATGGAGACTCCATCAATCAGCCAGCTGGTTTGATGGCCGCCTCGAATATGGAGCATATCGTGCGACGTGTAAGCGCCGGGAACAAAGTCGCTAATCATTTCCGTGCCCAGAGTGCGGTCCGCGCCGGGTGTCTGGTCAATCTGCTCGCGGGTGACGAGGGTTGTGGGCGTGACGGTGTCCGTTGCGACCGTTGCGACCTGGGCCTGCACAACGACGCTTTGTGTGGTCGAGGCAAGCTCGAGCGGAATGTGCAGAATCGGATTGGTTCCGGAGGCAACTGCGAGGGTCTCTTCGAAATCCGCAAAGCCCACGGATGTTACGCGCATCCGGTAAATACCGATGGGAACATGCGGCAGCGAAAACTCACCCTGCACATTTGTCCGCGCCCGAAGGATGAATTCGGATCCGGCAGCTTGAAGAGTAATGGAGGCATCCGCAATGGGGCGATGTTCAGGATCGTGGACCACGCCCTGGAGCGTAGCAAAGACCGTGCCCCATGCCGCAGTCGATATTGAAAACAGAAAAATCAAAGTGAGACGAATACTACGCATGGAGACCCCGAACAAACTTGCAGGTGCGTCACCTCGCGCAGCACATGCTTAAGTCAGGCTTCCCTGAACAGGAGCCTGCAATGGGCAGAGCTGGTGTAGTGTCGCGCCAGATTGACAAAAGTGCGCGAATCTATGGACTAGTGAGATTCGGCTTGTGGGGGGCTACGGCCGCGTTGGCGTCTGCCAGCTTGACTCTCTGCAAAAGAACCCGCGCGTTCTGCGGGCTGCCCCAGCACTGTGTCGAAGGCGAGTGCATCCGGCGTTGAGGTCAAAGCAGATTGCGGGTTGACGGTTGCCGGCCAATGCTGCGGGTAGAGTGGGCAATGATCCGGCAAAGTCCAGGCTGGATCTTTGCTTTCTGAAGACTGGACCATTTGCGCGATCATCGCATCCGACATCGCGCAGTGATGCGCGCCGGCACGTCGGCAACAGGCAGGAAGACGCGAGTCATCATCCGCCTGGAGAGTCGCCGTCAGCGGTCCCAGGCCAAACAACAGCATTAGCAACCATGCCAGTGCGCATCGCATCTCTCTTCGATGCTACATGAGGGAAAGCATTCGGAAAACGCATCTCCGCCCGTTTAATGTCCCGTATCATTCGCGCTCAGGTATCATCGTGATATCGCAGGATTTCTCAAACTGTAAAAAGGAATTGATGGTGGCGGACAAGAAGGCTTCGCATTCTGCATCACATGCAGACGTGCCAAAATCTCATCTGAAGCGTCCCTTGCGTATCGCGCTCTTCGGCTTCGGGACCGTGGGCAGTTCGGTCGCGCGGATTCTCGTCGAGTCCAAACCGGAGGGCCTGCTGCTCACGCACATCTTCAATCGCGGCGTTTCGCGCAAGCGCGTGGATTGGGTTCCCAGGGACGTGACCTGGGGCGAAGACGCGGATGCCGTGCTTGCATCCGATGCCGATGTTGTTGTGGAACTTGCCGGCGGTCTTGATCCTGCGGGCGAATGGGTGCGCCGCGCACTGGAGGCAGGCAAGAGCGTCGTCACTGCCAACAAGAAGCTGATTGCCTACCACGGGGTTGAACTGGAGCGGCTTGCAGCCTCGAAGGGCGGACATCTGAAATATGGCGCCGCAGTCGCCGGCGGCATCCCGGTTATTCCAGGCCTTGAGCAAGGACTCGCAGGGGATCGCATCCAACGCATTGAAGGCATTCTGAACGGCACCTGCAACTTCATTCTGAGCAAGATGGAGGGCGGAGCCGAGTACGCCGCTGTGCTGCAAGAAGCACAGGCCAAAGGCTATGCGGAGGCCGACCCGACCGAGGATGTTGGCGGCTTTGATGCACGCGCGAAGCTCGCCATTCTGATGCGCCTCGCAATGCGTGTCATCGTGCACCCAGAGGAGATTGTGCCGAAGCCCATCACCGCCGTGAGCGCAGTGGACTTCAGCTATGCACGCGACCTGAGCTGTACCATTCGCCAGGTGGCGCGTGCCGAGGAGACGGGCGGCGAGGTTGCGGCGACGGTGGGACCGATGCTCGTGGATCTGCGCTCGCCGCTCGCGTGGTCACGCGGCACGGAGAATATGGTGATTCTCACGGGGCACTACGGCGGCGATGTGGTCTTTTCGGGTCATGGGGCAGGCGGGCATCCAACAGCCGTGGCCGTGGTCAGCGACCTTCTGGCGCTTGCGCATGGTTCGCGGCGAGTCGAGATTCCATCGGTTCCCGCCAAGATTGGCGCCGAGTTCGAACTGCCGCACTACATTCGCTTTCTCGTAAAGGATCGTCCCGGCATCGTCGCGGAGATTACAGGTGCGCTTGCGCGGGAGGCCATCAATATTCGGGCGATTGTGCAAAAGCCGGGTTACCCTGCTGCCGCGCTGCCTTTTGTGGTGACAGTTGAGCCGTGCAAGTCTTCCGCATTGAGGCGCGCGCTGACAGAAATCGGCAAGATGGATTGCCTGCTCGAGCAGCCGCTGGATCTGCAGATGCTTGAGTAAGAGGAAAGAAGTTTGTCAGAGGACGTTCTGGAGGTCATTCGGTGATTGATACAGTCTATCGGTGTGAGATTTGCGGCGAAGAGAGCGACAATCCAGTGCGCTGGATTGTCATCCACTGTAGCAGCACGCAATTGACCGTCTTCAAGTGGGCAAAGGAAGCTGCCGATGCATCCGGAGCACGGCACTACTGCGGCGAGGCGCACGCGCAGGTCTACATCAGTCGATGGTTCCAGTCTTACTGCGGATAGATCGCGCCTGCCCGTTTACTTGCCAGCAGGCGGCGGACCGCTGGACTCGCGCACAACAAATTGGGGCGCGATGACGATCTCGGAAAGATGCCCGTTGTCCTGCCGGCTAATTCGTTCCAGCAATACCTGCGCTCCTCGCTTGCCCATCTCCCGCAGAGGCTGCCGCACCGTGGTGAGCGAGGGCGTGTAGTATGCGGCGGAAAGAATATCGTCAAAGCCCACCACAGATACGTCGCTCGGCACGGAGAGGCCGGCATCCTTCAGTGCGCGGATGGCGCCTATTGCTGCAATATCGTTAAAGCAGAAGATGGCTGTGAAATCCTGCGTCTTCTCCAGCAGCGCCTTCATCGATTTGTACCCGATCTCCGGATCCATTGGATGATGACCGGTTTTCATGGACCAGCTTGATTCGTCGATGCGCGTCACATTTGCCGGGTCGATGCGCAGGCCCATCTCGCGCGTCACCTTCTGGATGCCCTCCCAGCGGTAATCCGAGTCGGGGATGGCGCGCGGCCCACGCATGAAAGCGATACGCCGATGGCCCAGATCGTAGAGGTGCTTCAGGGCCTGCTCCACTGCCTTGTGATGATCGAGCACGATATTGGTTACGTTCTCGGCGCGGCTGTGCGCGGAAATCGCGACCACGGGTACGGGCACGTCAATGTGGTCCGCAGGCGTGTTCAACAGCAGAAAACCATCCACGGCACGCTCCACCAGCATGCGCGGATACTGCTCCATCAATTCCCGATTCCACTCGTGACAGGCGGTGAAGTAGAAATAGCGGGCGCTCGTCAGCTCCTGCACAACGCCGCTCATCACGCGCGTGAAATAGCCTTCGCTCAGGTCCGGCGCCAGCACGCCGACGGACATGGAGCGGCTTTGGCGCAGTGAGCGGGCAAAGTAGTTTGGCCGGTAGTTCAGCCGCTTCGCCGCCTCAATCACGCGATTCCGCGTCTCCTGCGGAATGGACTTGGCCGAAGGTGAATTATTGAGGACCAGTGAGACCGTGGTTTGCGAAAGCTCGAGATGCTCGGCCAGCATTCTCAGATTCACATGTCCAGGCGGCGTTGCGTTCTTGCCCTTTGCCATGCTGGAGTTGTAACACGTCTGTGTTGCTTCGGGAAACTCCGATCCTCAAGAAATAACTCGATTTTCTGAACGCTCTGCCGCGTTCGTCGCCGGTCTGATCTCAACCCTCGGATAGTCTGCTAATCAACGTGCAGTTGGTTCGCCCCGGCGTGCAGCGCCATGCTCCTGCCGTGCCACACAAAGCTTCCGTTCAGTCCGCTCGGCAGCGTGATGGTCGCATCCAGCGCGGCGCCGCTCTTGCGGTACTCCACCTGGATCATGCCTGCGGGCGCGGGATAGCTGGCCCGCAGTCCCGGCAGCGAGCCAAGATGCGGTGCAATTCGCACTGTGGCGAAACCAGGACTCGCCGGCTCAATGCCCGCCACCAGCGTCAGCAGGTCATAAATCGGATGTGCCGACCAGGCGTGTGAGTCCGACCGGGTCGGTTCCGGAGTCTCGGGCCACGTGCTGAAATGCAGCGGTAGCAGCTTGCGCCAAGGATCGATTGAAGCCAGGTAGTTGTCTCCCATGCCCGCATGATCGAGCGCGCGCGCCAGGTAGAAGCGGAAGTAATACGAGGCGCTCATCACGCCGTCCGGAGTCGTCCCCGGTTCAATCGCCAGCATCTTGCGCATCACAGCCTGCTGCTGGTCCTTTGGAATGACGTCATACAGTACGCCAAGAAGATTGGATTGCTGGCTAAAGACCTTCTGATCCGGATTGTCGGCGAGCAAGCCCCGCGATGCCACCCAGCATTTGTCGTGAATGGCGGAGCGGACCTGTGTCGCCCGCGCACGATGCTGTTCCGCGATGTGAGGATCGCCAAAGGCTGATTCGAGATCGGCGGCTGCATCCAGCGCCCCAAGGTATTGCAGCGATGTAGCGCAGGATTCGCCGCCGCTGCTGTACGTCGGGATTTCACCGGAGGAGACCCAGTCGATAAAGCTCCACCATGGCAGCTTGCGCAGCAAGCCATCGGCATTCTGGTGCTCGCCAAACCATTGCAGCACCCCTCGCGTACCTTGCAGGGCGGCGCGCACCGGAGCAGGATCGGGCCGGTACATCCAGTAATCGTGCAGCATGCCAATCCACAGCAGTGAAAAGGTCGGGATGTTCTGGGGCAGAGAACTCGGATAGCGGCTCCTCGTTATGCCTTCCGGAATGCGTGAATCGTTGAAAGCTTCCAAAGCCTGACGGGCCAGGCGGTCGTCGCCGGTGACGGCATAGGAGATGAGCGCCTGAATCCGCGTATCGCCGATGTACTGGAGTTGCTCGTAATAGGGAGTGTCCATGTACGTCTCGTGTGCGTCCAGTCGTGCTGTGCGCCAGCTGATCTCCCATATCTTGGCAAGGTCGGGATCATCGGACTGGAAGGTCGCTCGTTCCACAAATGGATAGGCGGTGAACGCAGCCTTCAGAGAATCCAGCGTCAGGGGCGCAGCGCCGGTCTCAATATCCAGGTTGAGGTAGCGCCATGCGCGCCACCATAGAGGCTCAAAAGTGCGGTGGTCCCCGCCATCGGGCAGAAATTCATCGCGCTGGCCGCGAGCCGTGCGCGGATGCTTCACGCCCTGGGCATCGGTATAGTCAATGGCGTTCCTGTCGTCCTTATGTCCTTTGTTGTCGTAAAGGGCTTCAGAGTAGGTCAGCCAGATTTGCGCTCCCTTTCCGCCGGAGACGGTCAGTTCGGGATAGCCCGTCGTCAGAGTGGAGCGGTCCAGAAGAATCTGCACATGGCTGTTCGCAGGAATCGTAACCGGGGACGCCGGAAAGGCCTGGAGACTTGGGTCGGTCGCCCGTACCACATGTCCGGCAGCGGTTGCGCGGTACTCCTGGTGCGGCAGAGTATCTTGCACCAGGCTCCACGGATTGTCGCCCGTTACGCCGGCGGAGTGCGCATGATTCGTGCCGGAATAGGCACTTTCCCGCATCGGGTCGCCCGCCTTCACCCACGAGGGCCCGCTCGCGGACGGCACATTCCAATTCCAGTCATAGCGCGATGCGTCGACGACCTCGCCCGGGCCGGATGCGAAATACGCCAGATAGTTCAGCGCCGCGCGCGTCAGTGGATTCTGGCCTGGATCCGCCTCGACCATCCATCCCTTGGGCGTGGAGATTCCGGCATCGCCTGTGGCCTCGCTTTCCAACAGAAAAGCAGTGCGGTCACTCATCTGGGCAATCGGCGCATAGACACCCCAGTTCCATACCGTGGCCGAAATGAAGTTGGCTCCAGTTTTGAGCCAGGGAGCAAGATCATAGCGCTCATAGCGCCAATGATTCAGATCGCCGCGCGCCGGGCCATCTCCCACGCGCTGTCCATTTACATAGAGGGTGAAGCGGTTGTCGGCGCTCACCCTGACCAGATAGTGGGAGGGAACTGCCGTCAGTTCCAGCGTTCGGCGAAGATGCAGCACGATCGGCTCGCGCACCGGCGCAGTAGGGTGCGTAATCCAGGAGGCATGCCAGGTTCGCTGGGCCGGGTCCTGGGAAGCATCCGGCTGGCAAAAGGCAGAGAGCGAGGCAAAAACGAGGAAGGTACCGACGAGGAATGTGCGCATAGTTGTGTGGCTTCTCAATCAGCTACCCAGCTTACCGGATTCCGTGAATCCAATGGAGAAAAAATTTCCTCTCCAGCCAGAGGCCCGGCTTACAGTGGAAACGCCGCTGCCATCTGGGGAGTCCTTGATCCAGCACTCCGGCCCTGGGCTGAAAGACCGGGAAATTGATGAAGGATTTCACGTCTATGCGCTTGATTTTGCAAGGTTGTAACCTCCCATTCACATTGGACGGTTAGCCTGTATATGGTGACGATTGAAGTGCCAGAGACGCGTATTTCTCCGCCTCAGCAATTGCCCGACTCCCAGTCTGCCGCGCTGCAGCCGGATTCGGCGGCGTCTCTGAGGGTATCCGAAGTCCGGCGCTTCCTGATGCAGCGCGGCAACTCCGCGATTGCGGACCGCTGGTTCCATGCGCTCATCCTCTTGTGCGCCTTGAGCATCTTCGGCATCGTGGCGCTGATCGCCTCAGAACTGTGTCTGACCTCCACGATGTCGTGGAAGGCTTTCGGCTTCAGCTTTTTCTATAAAACCTACTTCGACCCCTACTCGCACCTGCCGTCCTACTGGGATCCGGTCAACGGCTATTTCAGTGCATTGCCCTTTGTTTACGGGACTCTGGTTTCGTCGCTTCTCTCTCTCGTGCTGGCCGTCCCGCTGGCAATAGGCGTGGCCGTTTTTCTCACGGAGATGTGTCCCCGCTATCTTCGGGCGCCCCTGGCCTTCATCACGGAATTGCTGGCCGCCATTCCGAGCATCATTTATGGTCTTTGGGCTGTCTTTGTGCTCGTGCCGCTGCTCCGCGACTATGTGAATCCTGTTCTGATCAAATCGCTGGGCTGGTCCGGCCTCTTTGCGGAAGATAACCCGACGGGTCTTGGGTTTGTCGCGGCAGCCGTCATCCTTGCCATCATGATCCTCCCCATCATCTCGTCGCTGACGCGCGAGGTCATGACCGCAGTTCCTCAATCGCAGCGCGAAGCTGTGCTCGCTCTCGGTGCCACGCGTTGGGAGATGATCCGCATGGGAGTCCTGCGCAATGCCCGCATCGGCATCGTGGGATCGGTCATCCTGGGTCTGGGACGCGCTCTGGGCGAGACCATGGCTGTCACCATGGTCATCGGAAATACGCCTGAAATTCATAAATCATTACTGGCCAATGGCGCCTCAATGGCCGCCGTCATCGCCAATGAATACGCTGAAGCCACGAGCGATCTGCATCGCAGCGCCCTCACGGAAATTGGACTCGCGCTCTTTATCGTCACGATCCTTGTGAATGCTCTCGCCCGACTGCTGGTGTGGGCCGTAACGCGTGGCGCCCCGTCGCGCAGCCACTAACCGGATGAAGGCATTGATCGCCGCAAAGGAATGAACACGTGAGAACGCAACAGAAGACGATGCGATCGAGAGTGCGGGAGACGACCGACCATGCGGTCACCGGGCTGGCCATTCTGGCAACCGGCCTGGTCATTGCGCCCCTGGTTGCCATCTTTGTGTACTTGATCATCCGGGGTTACAGTTCGCTGAACTTCGCATTCTTCACGCAGATTCCCAAGCCCGTTGGTGAATCCGGCGGTGGAATGGCCAACGCAATCCTGGGCTCCGGCATTCTGCTGGCGCTCGCCAGCGCCATCGGCGTTCCCGTGGGCATCGGCGGCGGAATCTACCTCTCTGAATTTGGACGCGGCACCAAGCTTGCCAACAGCATCCGCTTCACCGCCGATGTGCTGAACGGCGTGCCGTCCATCGTGATGGGGGTGGCGGCCTATGCGCTTATCGTTAGCCCGCACATATCCTGGCTGCCGTTTCTGGGGCACTTCTCCGCGTTCTCGGGCGGCGTAGCCCTGGGC
>JAJYAE010000445.1 GCA_021779695.1 Acidobacteriota bacterium
CTCGCCTATCTCTCGCTTGACGGCCTGCTCCAGTGCTGCAACGGCGAAAAGCCGCAGGGCTTCTGCACAGCTTGCTATACGGGCCAGTATCCTACCCAGTGGGTGGATGTGGACGAGATCTTACCGGCCACGGCAGGCGCATAGAAACATGCTTCTGATCTCCGCCTGTTGAGGGATATAAATGCCCAAGCTCTGGCGTCTTTTTGCGGCCATCACCTTTCTGGCCGCGTTTCTCCTATTCATGGTTGAGCCCATCGCCGCCAAGCAATTGTTGCCAGTTCTCGGAGGTTCGGCTGCGGTGTGGATTACCTGCCTGGTCCTCTTTCAAACCGTGCTTCTGGCCGGCTATCTCTATGCGCACTGGCTTGCCGGCCAACCTGGGTTGCGATTGCACATGGCGCTGCTGGTCTTGGCTACCCTTGCGGCCATTGCGTGGGCTGCGCGTCCGCTGGCCCCAGCTGGAGCAGCTGCGCATCCGGTGACGGCAATCTTTGCGGCACTGACCCTCTCCATCGGACTGCCGTTCATGCTGCTCGCAGCAACCAGTCCGTTGTTGCAGGTGATTTGGGCACGGCTTGAGGCCGGCCCTGTTCCTTACAGGCTCTATGCTTTGTCCAATCTGGCGTCGCTTCTTGCGCTTGGGCTTTATCCATCCATCATTGAGCCGCACCTCACCCTGCGCGCGCAGCGCATCACCTGGTGCCTTGCCTTCGCAGCCTTTGCTCTGCTCACTACAGAGTTGCTGCGGAGGATACAGCATGAATCCGCACCAGGCAACGCAGCATCCGGGGAGCAGCAGGAATCCGCCTCGTCTGCTCCCTTGCTGCACAAGATTCTTTGGATAGCCCTGCCAATGGGAGCAGCGATGCAACTCAGTGCTGTCACGGTCCATCTGACCGCAAACATCGCTGCCATTCCTCTGCTCTGGATTCTTCCCCTTGGCGTTTATCTGCTCACGCTCATCCTGGCGTTCCGGTTTTCGTGGCTGCTGTCGCGGGGCATTCTCACGCGTGCGCTGGCTCTGGCGCTCGGAAGCATCGGCTACATGCTCGCCAAAGCCGACGCATCATGGCCCATCTCGATCACGATCCCTTTTTATCTGGCCGCCCTGTTTATTGCCTGCCTCTTCTGCCATAGTCAGGCCTTTCGCCTTCGCCCGCAGCGCGCGAGCGAGACCACGCTCTACTATCTACTCTTCGCCGCAGGCGGTGCCTTGGGCTCATTCCTGATTGGCGTTGCTGCTCCGCTTCTGTTTCGCTTCAACCTTGACCTCCCGCTCACCTTCTTTGTCACTGCACTGCTCGCACTGGCTGCCACCTGGCAATCGCAATGGACGCAGCGGCTGCTCTGGTCTGCCGCCAGCGCTCTCATGCTGGCCGTGTTCTTCATGGTTCGCACCGCGTATCAGCATGACACCAAGGTGGCCGTGCGCAACTTTTACGGGAGCCTGCGCGTCACGGAGGATCACTACTCATTTCCCGGGGCCACAGTGCGAACCCTGCTGAATGGGTCCATCCAGCACGGCACGCAGATCTTCGGCACCGACGAGTTGCGCCGCACGCCAACGACCTACTATGCGCCCGACTCTGGTGTTGGCCTCGCGCTCCGCCTCTGCTGCGCGGCGCGCACGCGGACCATCGGCGTGGTCGGTCTTGGCGCTGGTACGCTGGCTGCGTACGGCAAAGCGGGCGATCGCATCCGCTTCTATGAAATCAATCCTTCCGTCGAGCCCATCGCGCGCAATCTCTTCACCTATATCCGCGAGTCCGGTGCGCAGGTGCAGGTCATTCCCGGCGACGCGCGCGTCTCGCTCTCGCAGGAGCCCCCGCAACACTTCGACGTTCTCGCCATCGATGCTTTCTCAGGCGACGCCATTCCGCTCCATCTCCTCACGATGGAGGCCCTGGCACTGTATCGGCGTCATCTTGCACCCGGCGGCATACTTGCCTTCCATATCTCGAATCAGCACGTTGATCTGGCCCCTCCCATCGCGCGGCTGGCCCAGGCCTCCGGCATGCAGGTGCGCAGGGTTTCGAGCCTGGCCAACGAAGCACATGGCGAGTTTGGAGCGACATGGATGCTGGTCTCGAACAACGCCGACTTTTTCAACGATCCGCAGGTGGCAGCACACTCTCATGCCCAGCCAGTTGATGCACACGTGCCCCTGTGGACTGACGATTATTCCGCGCTCCTTCCATTTCTCCACTGATCCCCCGGCTGTGGCTGGGCGGGATGGAGAGCACAAATCGAACTGAAGTCCTGTGCTTTTAAGGACTGCGGCAGCTTTATGTTCCCATCAGCCTTTTCGCGCTGTACAATTCATCCCTCTGCGAGGTCACGAGGATGAAAAGAAAGTATGCGAGCGTCCTGGAGACGATCGGAAACACCCCGGTCATCAAGATCAACCGCCTTGCTCCACCCGATATCAATTTGTATGTGAAGATGGAGGCCTTCAACCCTCTTGGCTCGGTGAAGGACCGCCTGGCGCTGGGCGTTATTGAAGAAGCGGAGCGCACGGGCGAGCTGAAACCAGGCCAGACCGTGATTGAAGCGACCAGCGGCAACACCGGAATCGGCCTTGCGATGGTCTGTGCTGCAAAAGGTTATCCACTGGTCATCACGATGGCGGAGACGTTCAGCATTGAGCGCCGCAAGCTGATGCGGTTTCTTGGCGCCAAAGTCATCCTCACGCCTGCCTCTGCGCGCGCCGTCGGCATGGTGCAGAAGACGATCGATCTGGCAAAAGAGCACGGCTGGTATTTCACCCGCCAGTTTGAAAATGAAGCCAATGCCGATATGCACTCACGCACCACGGCGCAGGAGATTCTCCGCGACTTTGAGGGCGAGCCGCTCGATTATTGGGTCACGGGCTTTGGTACAGGCGGAACCTTGAAAGGCGTAGCCCGTGTACTGGCGGAGAAACGCCCAGAGACGAAGGTGGTTGTTTGCGAACCCGAGGATGCGCCCATGCTTTACAGCGGCATTGGGCAGCAGCGCAATGCGGACGGGACTCCTGCCGCCGCGCACCCTTCGT
>JAJYAE010000105.1 GCA_021779695.1 Acidobacteriota bacterium
GTGGTTGAACTCGCGATTGAACTCGTCCATTTTCGCTCTGCCATTCGCCGATGCCGCAAGCGCAATCCCCCAGTCGGGATGCAGGTGGTCGACGTGCGGGAAGGGAAGGAATCCATGCAGCGGTGTATCAATCGAAGCGGCCACTGGGTTGTTGCGGAAGGTGCAGAGCGGGTACATCGCCACCATGTCGTCTTCCGTATCGACGCCTTTGTAGCTGCGTTCAAGCGCCAGCAGCTTTTCCTGGTAGAGGGTGGCGAAGCCGGTGCGTTTGATGCTGCCCAGATCACCACCGGAGCCCTTCACCCAGAGCACCTCGACCTTTTCACCCGTCAGTGGGTCCACTTCAACAATCTTGGAGCTCGTGTTGCCGCCGGCAAAATTCGTGATGCGCAGGTCGGAGCCGAGCAGGTTGGAGCGGTAGCGCAAGAGTTCTGGCTCATCCAGCGATGCGGCTACGGCCGGGTCCCAGCGATCATCGAGGAATTTCAGGGAAGGGGAAGCAAGAGTTGCTTGCGACATACACACCACCATCGAGTAAATTCAGAGGGCCAGAAAAATCATATCAGAAGTTAACCAATAGAAATAGTTTTTCGTATTTGAAAAATCGAGCCAGGATCCTCAACGGAACCCGGGCCGGCGCGTTCCTTTGAGAAGCCTAGGAAGGCTGTTGGGGGTTTCCCGCCTCGGCCAGACTTTGAGGCGTTACGACGCGATGGCGAACATAGTTGTAAGGAGGAACAGTGTATCCACGCAAGAGCGCGATGCCCAACTGAATCAATCGCGGACCATATGTTTCTGCCTCGTGCGAAACCGACCCGATGATGGCGCTCTTGCCTCCCCGCATTTCTTCCAGCACTTCAGGGATGCAGTCCTGGCCCGCAATCGCGAAGCAATCCTCCTGGCCGGTGAGCCGGGCCGCATCCAGAACACCGAGTGCGCTTGAATCCGTAGCGGCGGCGACCAGAAAATGCTGTCCCTTACGCTGGCTGCGCAGGAATTCGGAGATGGCGCGGCGGCTCGGCTCACGCATGCCACGGCCATCCAGACGCACATACCGGTCTGCCGGAAGTTCCTTGACGCGATCGCGGATTCCTTCAAATGCGCCTGTGATACGGCTCTGCACAAAGCTGCCCGCTTCGGGGAATCCCACGCCGATCACCCAGTCCACGTTGCCCTTCCACTTCCGCTGCGCATGGTGCCCCAGCAACTGGCCCGCCTCGTAGCCCACCTCAAAATTATCTACGCCAAAGTAGGTTGCGTTGGGATGCGGAACTTCAATGGCGACCAATGGGATACCAGCTTGCTTGAAGATGTGCGCGACGTGCGGCGCAACGTGTTCCTCCACCTGAAACTCGAGCACCAGGTCAACACGCTTGAGGACCAGTTCTTTGGCATTCTGGATCGCCACATCGGGGTCCTGTCGGTTGTCGAGCTGAATCAATTCCACGCCAGCGGCAGCCGCAGCGTCGGTGACGCTTTGTGCCATCGCGACTGAAAAGGGCATATCGCCACTTTGAATAGCGAAGCCGAAACGCAGGCGGCGCGGGCGCGAGACCAGCCGATATTGGCCATCCTGCGACTGCGCCACGTAGCCTCGATGCACCAGGGTTTTCAGGATGCGATAGACGCTGGTCTTTGAGATATGAGTTCTTTGAAAGACATCCTCGAGCGAAACAGGAGCATTCTGCTGCTCAAGCAGCTCAAGAACATCGAGGGCCTTGGACAAAATCGGGATCAGGTAGAGCCGCTTAATCTTGGCTTTCGGCAAGCAGTCGCCCCTTTCGTGGGCATTTCATTAGCGAAACGCTCACTCTAGGATACTGGTTCTTCATGCATAGCTGGCAACTCTGGATTGACGCCCCGCCCTCTCGCGCGTAATGCGTTCCACATAACCATCGTCTTTCAATGCCAGTATGGGGTTCGTTGCCAGGCCGCGCGCCCGTCGCCATTCCTGGGTCAGCGGTCTCACATCTCGCCAGAACGCTCCGCGAAACAGCTCTTCGGCAGCCAACAGGTCGCAGGAGTCCTGCAATTGCGCAAGCTGCTTGCGATCGACCAGTGCCGCTTTCAGCCAAAGCTCCTGTGCGGTCACGACGGTCTGCACCGTCGCTTCCACCTTGCCCTTCAGGTTATGGCTCTGGTCGATCATGAAAGCGATGTCCAGTTTAAGGCCGTCCTCGGCGGCAGCGTGGATCTCGTGGAAGATTCTGAAAATCTGATAAGGGTCGATGGAGCCCAGCGTCAGGTCGTCATCGGCATAGCGGCGGTCATTGAAGTGGAATCCGCCCAGCATCCCGGTATGAAGCAGCCACGCCACAATCTGTTCGATGTTCTGTGCGGAGTAATGATGGCCTGTGTCGACCAGCACGCGAGCCTGTGGGCCCGCGGTGCGGGAGAGGTGCGACGACATGCCCCAATCGGCGATGTCGGTGTGATAAAAGGCAGGCTCGAAGGGCTTGTACTCAATCAGCATCCGCTGTGTGGGGGCAAGGGCCGCATGTGCCAGCCGAAGTGCCTCTTCCAGCCACTCAATCCGCTTGCGGATGCTCTGCGTGCCCGGATAATTCGATCCATCCGGCAACCAAACGGAAAGATCGCGCGATCCGAGTTGCTTTCCAATCTCGATGGATTCCAGCATGTGCTCATTGGCATGGGCGCGGACGGCCGCGGATGGATTGCACAAGGAGCCGAACTTGTACTCCTGATCCTGAAAAAGATTGGGATTGATGGAACCGGCTCGTATGTTGAAACGATCCTCGAGCGCGCGCACCTTGGAGACATCTTTCACGCCGTTCGGCAAATCCCATTGGACATGCAGCGCCAGGGTCGGTGTTGCCCCCGTCAGGCGCATCACTTCCGCGGCGTCGCCGAACTTCTCTTCCAGAGTGGATGCAGCGGCATCCTGCGTGTATTTCCCAAACCGTGTGCCGGTGTTTGCGAAGCCCCAGGAGGGGATCTCGATTTGGAAACCGTCCAGTGTCTGGGCTGCCTGGTCAAAAATTGCGGAGTCTGCCTTTTCCATCCGATCCTGCTTTCAAACTGCACGCGTAATTGGGTGATTTTCAGGGAATTCGAAGCGACTACGAGTTCCAAAAGAATGCCAGTGAAGTGGTTGCAGCCTCGCATGGGTCCAGCATTCAGATGTGCAATCCACGCCATCGTGGGTCGCTTCTCTGGAGATGCGGAGCAGGGGAACGGTCTCAGTTTGGAGTCTTTGCAGCATGAAAGCGGTATCGTATTCGATAGAGAGATGAATTGTCTATTGCAATTTCGAGCAATTTTTTCCATCCAGTGAAACCGGCCCATTCCGATCTTTCCCCCGCGCGGCCCCAAGGCTGCCTGGAATCGTTCCACTCCGGTTCATTATCTATGATCCGCTTTGCTTGCTTCGGGTTGTGCTGTTTCGAGGTAATGATCCCTTTATTGGCAGGATGAATCCGTCTCGCACCGCCGTCCACCTTCCAAGGGAATAAGTCCACAAGTAAGGGATTTTTCCAGAAGGCAGGCCGCACTGTCAGAGGGCGGAGGCTCCAATCGTCGCAGGCGAAACGGCAAAGGACCACACACGAATCAACACCCGAATGATTGAATCAGGCAAGAATCCGCTAGAACAGCCGGGATGATATCGGGCCGATCAATCCTTTTGCGATGAAATCGTGGGATCATCGGGCAGAGATCGGTGTGACCCAGGCCCTGGTCCGGTCACACCAATCTCTTGGAGACATCCTCATGGAGCACACTGCCGCCAGAGCTGCCGATGCCTCTGTTTGAGGCGCTTCAGTCGGATCCTCGCACTGCCTGTTTTGTGCGAGTCTCGTCGAGCCCTTCAAATGAGCCGATTCGGAGCCGCTCACCGGCACCCTCGAGCGACTGCACATTCAGGCCGGCTCCGCGCTCCAGTCACATTCAATTCTCCGCTGCTCCGTGGAGCTTTGCGCAACCCACTCCAGAATGCGCGCCACGCGCCATGCGTCGATTGCCGGAACGGGCGCAGGGCCTTGTCCGAGCAGAGCGTTACGCACGCCCGCGTAATAGAGTCGATAGTCTCCGGGCACCGGCTCCACTGGACGTGTCACGATGCCGCCATCGACTGCGGTGGCCAGGGTGCCCCACGCGGCGGCCGGCTCGGTTCCCCAGTCAAGGGCTTTAATCTGTGTCACCCGATTCAGAGCGGCCTCCTGTGGATCCACGCCGTGCTTCCAATAGTTTCCAAGCGTGCCGCGAAGGTGATAGCGAGGCCGGGCCAGCGAGGAAAGGCAATTTGCGCCGAGTTCGACCGTCATCCCTGCGTAATGCAGACGCGCAGTAAAGGCGTCGTTGGCGCCGTCTCCCTCGCGCTCGCGACGCACTTCACCGCTGACGGCCAGCGGTTTGCCAAAGAGAGTCAACGACTGGTCGACGAGATGCGTGCCCAGATCCAGCAGCATGCCGCCTCCCAACTCCGCATCATCCTTCCATGGGACGCGTGTGCTGCCGGGGTTCCAGCGGTCAAAGGTGGACTGCAAGTGGACGATGCGCCCGAGCGTTTCTGTCGCCAGCAGCCTTTGAATCGTTCTGAAGTCGCCGTCCCAGCGTCGATTGTGGAAGGGAATCAGCAGCTTCTTCTGTTGCGCAGCCAAGCGGATCAATGTGGCAATCTGGGCCGATTCCACAGCCGTCGGCTTATCGACCACCACGTGCTTGCCGGATTCCAAAACCTGCCGCGCCACATCAAAGTGTGTGCCGCTCGGCGTTGCCACCACGACCAGATCGATTGCAGGGTCACGCAGCAGTTCGTCCAGGCTCCGGACTGTACGGATTGACGGGTAGCGCGCCGCAGCGTTGTTGGAGGATCGCTCAACGACGGCAGACAACTCGAGACCTTCGACAGAAGAAATGAGCGGCGCATGAAAGACACGACCCGCCATGCCAAAGGCGACCAGACCGATACGAATCATGAGGATGAACAACTCCGGGAATGGGCTGCGTTGCGACTGAGTTCAATGACGCGCCGCTAACCCTCGAGTTTATACCGTGTCTCAGCCAGCCGGTAAAGCCGGCGCCACACCAGCCGGTTGACAGTGACGACCATCAACGCCATCAGCACAGTGGCCAGCAGAAGGGTCGAGAACTTGCCGCTGTCGGTCGCCGCGCTGATTTGCGCGCCCAGCCCCAACGTCTCCAGCGTCTGGTGGCCGATGTGAAAATACTCCGCCACGATCGAGGCATTCCACGCACCGCCCGAGGCCGTCACCAGCCCGGTGATGAGATAGGGGAAGATGCCCGGCAAAATCAGCGTCTTCCATTTCTGCCAGCGCGTGAAGCGATAGAGTTGCGCGGCTTCTTTCAGGTCGGATGGAATCGCCATGGCGCCGGCGATGATGTTGAACAGAATGTACCACTGCGTCCCGAGCAGCATGAGGGCAATGGATCCGACTCCGAGTCCGCCGCCCAGCCGGATCAGACCCACCAGCAAGACAGGGAACAGCGCCGTGGCAGGCACCGAGGCGACCACCTGTGTCACAGGTTGGAGAATCCTTGCCAGCCTTGGATTGAAGCCAATCAGCACCCCCACCGGGATGGTCCACACCGCGGCCAGTGCCAGTGCGGCATTCACGCGGAGAAAGGTGGCGCCCGCTCCCAGAAACAGCAAACGTACGTCGTGCCAGGTGATTCCGCGAATCAGGTGGTACGCCTCTGTGCCACCCCATAACGCGACAAGTCCTCCAAAAATGGCGAGGCCGGCCTGCAGCATCCTGCTGCCGCCGGGGCCGTCTTCGTCCATGGGCTGAACGGAGATTTCGCGGCTCCGTGAGGCCAGCATCTGGTAAATACGCTCATCCAGGGTGCCCCATATCCGGGCCGGCAACTGCACCAGCTGGCTCGAGCGGTGAATCAGCGCCAGTAGCGGAGAACTGACCCGCGTTGACGACTCCACCTGCTCGAACTTGAACTTGTCGCTCCATGCAATCAGGGGCCGCCAGAGGAGCTGATCGGTCGCGACGATGATGAGCAACAGCACGGCAAGGCCCCACATCAGGCCATGCATGTCGACGGGGTTCGCCGAAGCAGCCGTCTGAAGATAGCTGCCAAGCCCCGGAAGGCGAAAGAAGCGGTTGCCGAGCGGAAACATCTCGCAGGCGATTAGGAAGAACCAACCGCCCGCCACGGAGACAATCGAGTTCCAGATCAGTCCGATTGCAGCAAAGGGCATTTCGAGCTGCCAGAAGCGCTGCCAGCCGGAATAGCGGTAAATACGCGATGCCTCAATCATTTCGCGCGGAATGCTTTTGAGCGACGCATAGAAGCTGAAGGCCATATTCCATACCTGTCCGGTAAAAATCAGCAGGATGGAACCCATCTCGATGCCCAGCTGATGGCCTGGGACAAGGGCCATCATCGCCAGCATCACGCCCGGAAGAAAACTGAGTACGGGAATCGATTGCAGAATATCGAGCACCGCAATCATCCAGGCTTCTACGCGCGGGTTATAGGCAGCGATGTAGCCATAGGCCACGGCGAAAGCTAGGCTCAGCAGATACGCGATGCCTATGCGCACGATCGAGTAAAAGGCATAAAGCGGCAGCGCCCGAATCGAATGCGAAATAGGCGCTTCCGGCATGGGGCTGCCGAGCCAATAGGTGCCCATCCGAATCATGCCGAAGAAGATGGCCAGCCCGCATGCCCCAATCATCATGTCCATGAAGAAGGGCCAGTTGCGCACGGCGACCAGGGAACGGCCAAAAGTATTCTGGACTCTCACTCGCCGCCCTCTTGCACCGCAGCTTCTTCTTCCTGTACGTCGGGCAGAACGAACCGCCGTTTGCTGGCGTCAAAGTCAAACAGCTCAGCATAGCGGCCCCATGTGATGGCCGTTTCCATCTGGCGCTGGCACTCGTCTTCGCTGAACTGTTCATCCAGCATATCGAGGAAGAAGTCCTCCGGCACCGTGTGATCGCTCTTGGCTTCCAGCGCGCGCGCGATCTGGCGCAGCAGAAGCACATTCTTCTCCGCCGCATCCCGGAAGATCTCCTTCTGCCGCAGAATTTCCGAGTTTGCAAACTCCGTTCCTGACTCCGTCAACGTGACGTCGCCTTCTTCTACGTTGAGAAATCCAAGCAACTGAGCTGCGTCCACGATCGGAAGCAAATCATCGATCTCGAACGCCAGATCGTCGGCCAGGCGATAAATATCCTCCCGTCCGCCCCTGTCCACCAGGAGTTCCAGCAGTCCTGCGACTCCGCCGGGGCGCGCATGCGGCAGCATCTGATACCGCATTTGCCGCTGGTCGCGGACGCGACGCCCGGTCTGCTGCTCCGGGGCTTCCGCGGGAGCGATATCGGGTCGAGTCAGAACTTTATAGATGTAGTCCACAAGCTGCGTGAAGGCCTCCGACTTGCGATCGCGCGGCTGGGCAAGCTGCACTTTGAAGTCAGTCCGAATATGGCCGGGATTTCGTCCCAGGACGATGATGCGATCGGCCAGCAAGACCGCCTCTTCAATGTTGTGCGTCACCAGAAAAACTGCCTGCGTGGGCATCGTCTTCTTCGTCCACAGTTCCAGGAGTTCACTGCGCAGGTTTTCAGCCGTTAACACATCGAGGGCGGAGAATGGCTCGTCCATGAAGAGCACTTCAGGCTCCACCACAAGAGCGCGGGCGAAGCCCACCCGCTGCCGCATGCCGCCCGAGAGTTCCTTGGGGTACGCTGCCTCGAATCCGTCCAGTCCGACCGTGTCCAGCATCTTCAGGCTGCGCTCGCGCCGCTGAGGTGCGGGAACTCCGCGTGCCTGTAGCGGAGCTTCCACATTTTCAAGCACCGTAAGCCATGGAAAGAGCGCGAAGCTTTGAAAGACGATGGAGACATTGGCGGCTGCGTGTTGAATCGGGCGCTCATGCCAGTACACCTGCCCGGCCGACGGCCGCGAGAGCCCGCTCAACATTCGCAGCATGGTGGATTTGCCCGAGCCCGAGGGACCCAATAGCGCGACAATCTCTCCCGGCACAATGCTCAGATCCGTTGGCGCAATCACCTGGATCCGGTTCTGGCTCGGTTGCGCGTAATATTTCTCAATTCTCTCGGCTCGAATGATCGTTCCACTGCCTGCCGGCTTTCCGAGCGCAGTGGCGAATGTTTCCTGCATGGCAGGCATCTCCTCATGTGGCAACCCTGTACGGAATTGCCTGTCTTTAAAAGTCTAGGTCCGCTGCGTAACGTCGGCGTGAATTCCTTTGCCGCGGGGTACGCCTCCGGGGAGTCGCTTTGCCAGGCTTGCACTTGCGGGCAAAGCGTATCATGCTTTTAGCGCACTCTGTTTCGTCTGCGAGCGGGCCGGGCCGTTAAGGCGCTGCTCGTGTAGCGATGCAATAAACGAATGAAAGCCGCAATACGATAAAAGGACCAGCTTTAGGAGAGTATGCCCGAAAATCACGTCAAGCCCAAGGTTCTTGTTGTCGACGATGAGCAAGTCATCGCAAATACCCTTGCCATGATTCTGAACCAAAGCGGTTTTGAGGCTCATCCTGTCTATTCCGGAGAAAAAGCCGTCGAAATGGCGGCAGCGCTGCAACCGGACATGCTGATCACCGATGTGATTATGGCCGACCTTAATGGGATCGATGCGGCCATTCGTATCCGGGCCATGCTCCCCGCCATAAAGATTCTCCTTTTCTCGGGTCAGGCGGCCACCGCCGATCTGCTGGAAAAGGCGCGCGCACAGGGGTACGAGTTTGAAATCCTGGCCAAGCCCGTTCATCCGCAGGACCTGCTGAGCAAGCTGCGCGGATAATCCTTAATCGATCGGCAAGGCGTTCAGGGCTTCAATTCGTGGCGCCCCTCCAGCGCCCGCGCCATCGTGACTTCATCGGCATATTCAATATCGCTCCCAGCCGGAACGCCTGTCGCAATGCGAGTCACCCGGGCAGCTTTGCCGCGCAGCGCATTGGCCAGCCAGTTCGCAGTCGCTTCGCCTTCCAGTGTCGGACTCGTAGCCAGAATCACCTCATCCACCTCGCCGCGCTCGACGCGACCCACCAGCGTCGCCGTGCGAAGCTGGTCCGGTCCCACTCCGTGCAACGGAGAAAGCGTGCCGTGCAAGACGTGATAGACGCCGTGAAACCCCTGCGTTCGCTCAATGGCTGCAATGTTGGTTGGTTCCTCCACCACGCAGACCAGCCTGTGATTGCGCGCCGGATTCGCGCAATAAGCGCAAGGGTCTACGTCGGTCACGTTGTTGCAGACCGAACAGAGGTGCAGGCTGGCCTTGAGCGCGCGCACGGCTTCTGCAAGAGCACTCGCGTCCTCATCCGACGAGCGCAAAAGATGGAACGCATAGCGCTGGGCGGTCTTTGTGCCCACACCGGGCAGCTTCTTCAATTCCTCAATAAGCCGGGCCATCGGCTCGGCATAGCGTGACACGGCCTGATCCTCCCTGATGTTCCGCCGTGCTCAGACGGTTCGATAGACGATTCCGCCAAAGACGTCCGGAGCCATGAAGCCTTTGCCCCATTTAGCGTCGAATTCTGCTGTCGGCTTTTTTGCCAGCGCTTCCTGCTCGCTCAATCCCTGCTTCTTGAGCCCTGCTACCTTCTCCCGCACCGCCGAAAGCATTTCATGGTACGCCGCGAGTTCTTCCCTGGTGCCAAGTGGCCCGTGCCCGGGAATGATCTTCGTCGCATTGTCCGCGATCTCCAGGCCCTGCCTGCTGCCGGCGATCATGCCGTCAATGTTGCCGCCAGTCCCTTCGTCGATGAATGGATACATCCCGTTGAACCAGATATCGCCCAGGTGAAGGACATTCGCGTGCTTGAAGTGGATGTAGATGTCGCTGTCTGTATGCGCCGGCGCAAAGTGCACCAGGTCGAGCGTGTCCCCATTGCGGAAGACAGTCATCGTGCTGTCGAAAACCTGCGTGGGGAGAGCCCCCACGGGCGAGGGATCGACCGTCCGATGGAAAAGCTTCATCACCTGTGAGTGGCTGAGCCGGTCGCGGGTCAGACGATGCGCGAGAATCGAGAAGCCTGCCGCATGCATGCCCTCGTTGCCGCCCGTGTGGTCCTGGTGCCAATGCGTGTTGATGAGTTGGCTCGGAGCGGATGGTGCTGCGGGCACCAGCGCGGCGATGGCTTCACGAATGCGAGGTACCGCCGGAGCGAAGCTTGCGTCAATCAGCAACAGCCCGTCGGGTCCCGTCTGGAGCACCATATTGCCACCCGCACCCTGCAAAAGGTAGACATTCTCGGCGAGTCGGGTGGACTTCACCGCTACTTTGCCTGGATCATCCTGTGCCGCGGCGTTGTGCGGCGCATTGGCGGCCTGCGCAAGAGCCCAGCGCGGAGCCATTGCTGCTCCGGCAGCACTCAGACCAAACTGCAGAAAGCTTCTGCGACTTGCGATTGAAAGCATCATGACCTCCCTGCCAAATCTCAGCCCAGCCCGGGCAGATTCAGTCCGCCCAGCATCCCCTGCACACTCGATTGAATCGCCTCGTCCGCCTTGCGGCCCGCTTCGTTTACCGCGGAGACAATCAGGTCTTCCAGCATCTCCACATCAGCCTGATTCCCGCTTAAGCTGGTGACTGCCGCCGCGTCGATATGCAGCTTGAGCAGTTGCTTCTTGCCGTTCATCGTGGCCAGCACGGCACCGCCTCCGCTCGACCCCTCGACGACCGTTTGCTCCAGCTTCTTCTTCATCTCCTCCTGCATCTGGTTGGCCTGTGAGAGCATTTCCCCCAGCTTCAGTGGATTGATCATGATGTTCCCTTTCGCGCCTCTATTTGGACCGCAGGTCGACTACGCTCCGGACCTCGGCCTTGAAGATTTCCTTTGCTTTCTGCACCATTGGATGCGCCAACGCTGCCTCCTGCACGCTGCCGGCCATTGGTGCCGCCATGGAAACGGATCCCGCAGGGGCAGCGCCGGCCCCTGGAACGACCAGGAAACGAGATGGCGCGCCGAGTCGCTGCAACTCCTGGCGAATGATTTTTTCCGAGGTTGCGTTCACTGTCAGGCTCAACATCTTCTTGCCCATCGGCGCGGTCTCAATACGCACGCTTGAGCCTTCGACGCTCCACGTCGCTGCGCCCAGCAGTTGTGATGCGGAGGAGTGACCGCCCTGTTCGAGCGCGCTCACCACCGCCTGTCGCATGGTCTCCGCGTCAACAGCACCACCGGCGGGTGCATTCTCGGGCGCCTTTGCCAGAGACCCCTCCGTAAGCGAAGAGGTGAATCCCGTTGGAGTCGCTGCGACCACCGGTTCTGCTTTTGCTTCCAGCGTGACGCGTTGTGGTTCACTGGCCGGTGCAGAAATCGGCCGCGGCATTTCTGTCACGTTCGAGCCTGAACTCACCGGCTTAGTGCTGCTCTCCATTGTGCGGTTCGGGCCCCAGTTGCCGCCGGCCGAGCCAAACGGCGAAATGCTTGGCGCGGCGGCCGGCGCTGCCGGTGATGCTGATGCGCTGCGCGCAGTGCTCGCCAGTGGTCTCTGCGCCGGAGTGGGCGAAGGATTTGCCGATGTCTTGCCGGGCAGGCTCTTTCCTCCCAGCGCGCTCAGCAGCTCTTCCAGCGGCAACAGGCGCTGTGCGTGAACCAACTTCATGAGACCCAACTCCAGATGGAACCGCTGCTCCTGCCGAAAGTTCAGGTCGTCGAAGGTCCGCAGCATGATTTGCAGATTGCGCGTCAGCTCTTCTTCAGTGAAGAGCATCGCCGTGCGTGCCGCCCTCGCCCGCTCATCACCGCTGATCTGCAAAAGCTCTGTCTGCTCGCCGCCCAGCTTGGCCATCAATGCATTCCGCAGGTAGCGCACCATTTGCCGCGCCAGCGAGGACGGGCTGTGCCCGGCATTCAGCAGGATGTTCAGTTGCTCCATCAGCGCAATGCTTTCACCCTGCGCCGCGGCTTCCATCAGCCGCTCAAAGACGGTCTGCGGCACAGAGCCCATCAGATCGCGAATCTGCCCCGCCGCCAGCACCGGCCTGTCATCCTGCACTGGAGCGGAAGCAATCGCCTGGTCCATGATGGAGAGCGCATCGCGCATCGAGCCATCTCCGGCCTCGGCCAACAGTGCCAATGCCGCATCCTCAGCCCCCACCTGCTCCTCGCGCGCGATCTTTCGCAGTTGCTCAAGAATGTCGTCAAAGCGCACGGCGTGAAAGCTGAAGTGCTGGCAGCGCGAGCGGATCGTCTGCGGAATGTTCTCCGGCTCCGTCGTAGCCATCATGAAGATGACGTGTGCCGGTGGCTCCTCCAGCGTCTTCAGCAGGGCATTAAAGGCCGCTTCAGTGATCTGGTGCGCCTCGTCGAGAATGTAGATCTTGTAGCGATCGCGCGCCGGTGCGTAGCGCGCTGCGTCGCGCAACTCGCGAATCTCATCAATTCCGCGATTTGTGGCGGCGTCGATTTCGATCACGTCCACAGCCGAGCCTTGGCGAATCTCGCTGCACGAGTCGCAGATGCCACAGGGTTCCGGAGTCGGCCGTTCCGCGGTGCCTACCGCCGTGCGGCAGTTCAACGCCTGCGCCAGGATACGCGCAATCGTCGTTTTGCCGATGCCGCGATGGCCCGAGAAGATGTAGCCATGCGCAATCCGGTTCTGGCTCAGCGCATTCAGCAGCGTTCGCGTCACATGGTCCTGCCCCGCCACGTCGGCAAAGCGTTGCGGACGATACTTCCTGGCCAGAACCTGATACCCCATGCGAACTGCTCCTTCTGCTGTCTGTTTCCGTTGATTGCCTAGGTGGGATTGTATCGTTCCGGACCGCAGCCGCGGGTTTGGAAAACCGCGCGAGCGG
>JAJYAE010000003.1 GCA_021779695.1 Acidobacteriota bacterium
TTCCGATCTAGCGCCCGCCGGTAGTCATACCGCTTGCGATCAAATGCCCGGTCCACCCAGTCCTGAATCCGTCTCTTCAGCGGGTCAAAGATCGCCGCGGTGAGCAGAATTGCGACGACAAGCGCCCACTCACGCATGGCTTCCGGCAGGCGCTGATGCACCACCTCGGCGATAATCGCAATAATGCCGAAGTAGCCGCCGACCAGAAGCCCTGTAGCCAGCGTGTAGGCGACGCCCCGCTTGAAGATCAGGTCTGTATCCATCAGCCGATAGCGCACAATGGCCCAGGCAAAGGTGAGCGGCAGGAAAACCAGAGAGAGGCCCGCTACCTTGGTGAGCAGCCCCGGCATGGGCACATCAAACAGGAACGGCACGGCATACAGCAGGGTGAAGGGAACCACGGCCAGGAACGCGCCGCGCCATAGCCACTTCAACTGCTGGCGCTGCAGCGGCGTGTTGGCCTGCAGATAGCTGTGGTAGAACATCACCGCCGCCAGCACATAGAAAATTGCGTCGTACGCGGTTCCTGCCTGGTCCAGCCGGTGCTTCAGCAGCTCCGTCGCCTCCCAGCGGTTGATCGCCGTCAGCCACAGCCCAAACATCGCCGCGCCCGGCGCATACACCAGCGGCAGCAGCAGCCTCCGCCGCACGTTCTTCAGCCGCTCCTCCGGGAAGCTCAACGCGAAATGCAGAAACAGCGCCGGCTGCAGGCTCTCCGCTGCCACATTCAGCCAAAACACCGTCCAGTCGAGCGCGTCCAGCTTGCCCGTGTACTTCAGCGCGTTCAGCGCAAACGACACCAGACAAAACAGGTAAAAATGCGTCGCCCGCGGCGCGGTCCACCGCCGGAACAGCACATAGACCCCGATCGCCAGATAGATCAGACCGATGAGCCGCGCCGCCTCTTGCACGCTTCGGTCCGGCGGTTCGGGAATCACCACCACCGGCGTGTCCAGCGGGATATTGTCCCGGGTGATCGCGTAGTTGGCCTTGCCGTACACCTCGGTCCGGTAGAGCTCACGGTCGAGGTCCGCCAGGTGGGTCGTCGGGTCGTCATTGACGGCTGTTAGTAGATCGTTGGGCTGGATGCCAGCCCGTTGCCCAGGGCTATCCGGTAACACCCTCTCCGCCACCAGACCGCCGCGGCCCTCCATCCACCAGACGCCATCGAAGGGCTGCTGAAATTGGCTCTCCTGGCGGAAATTCATCACCGCAAGGACCACCATGCCGACCGTGACCAGGGCCAGCAGCGTCGCTTGGAGTCGGTTAAGGAGGTTGGTCTCCATCGGGGAGCACCCTATGCCATCTGACTAAGAAGCACGCCAAATGCCATGCAGTTAACTTTCATAACTTTCGTTTCGTAGATCGTTAACGTGTTGATTCAAAGAGGGAAAGAGTAAATAGACGCAGCGCGATCCGTAGCGCCGCCCCCATCCTTAAAGGCCGCAGGATACAAAAAGCCGTAAGCCCTCTACGAGAAAAGATATTCGCTATGGAATTTCGTATCTCGACGGGTCCCGCGTCGTTTGCCTGCGCAACCCCTTATTCTACGCCGTATGGAACGTCTCTGTTCCGCCGACTATGGACAAAACTTGAGGGAATCTTTCGGGCATCCGCCTGGCGGGTTACCAGCTCTTCTGGCCGTAGGTTGCCTTCGGTCCATGCTTGCGGTGGTAGTGATGCTCACTGACGTGGACCGGGATGGCACTCACCGATGGGTTCAGCAGCGCCGTTCTGAAGGCGAGCCGCGCAATGTATTCAAGCACATCTGCGTGCTCCACTGCTTCGGCTGGCGATTTGCCCCAGGCAAACGGAGCGTGCCCGGCGACCAGCACTCCCGGCACTGCAACCGGGTCAAGTCCGCCGGCCCTGAACCGGCGCACGATCACCGCGCCCGTGTGCCGGACATAGGCTTCCGTCACTTCCTCGGCCGTCAGCGGTTCAGTGACTGGCACAGGGCCGTGAAAGTAGTCCGCATGGGTGGTTCCCAGGCAGGGTATGGGTCGGCATGCCTGTGCCCAGGATGTCGCGAACTCCGAGTGCGTATGCACGATGCCGCCGATCTGCGGGAACTCGCGGTAGAGCAGCGTGTGCGTGTCCAAGTCGCTCGATGGCCGCAGGCTGCCCTCGACGATTTTGCCGTCGAGGTCGGTGACGACCAGATCTGCCGGCGTCAACTTCGCATAGTCCACGCCGCTTGGCTTGATGACCACCAGGGGGCTGCTGCCTGTGCGGTCGACCCCGCTCGCATTGCCAAAGGTGTGCGGTGCGAGCCCTCGTCGTGCAATCTCGCGGTTGGCATGCAGAACTTCATTTCGCAAAGTCTCAAGCAGCATTTGTGCCTCTCCGTTATGCGATCGGCCGTCGTGGTCCTGAGGGGCTCCACGGTGGGCCGGTAAGCGTTTTCCAGACATACCAGTCTACCAGCAATGGGACGTCATCCCGGGCATCTTGCAAGGATTCGGCTGGGGGTTCCTTTAGCCGCGTCGCTCTCCCCATTTTCACAGACTTCTCGCTTTATGCACACAGTCGTCGGTCGGGTCCCGGCAATGCAGCGCCCTGCTACAATAAGCGGGCAGATGACGTCCCACTCGCATGGTTGAGCATGCCGGTTTCACCTTACCCTGCTGCAATGAGCAGAGCGAATCTCTGGAATCCTGTCCATCCTCAGCGATGAGAGCGGAAGGCGATGCACACTGAATCCGGTTCTGAATCGCCAGTGCTCTCGATCGCGATTCCAACCTACAATCGCGCGCGATTTCTTGACCGGTTGCTGTCGGCGCTGGACGATCAACTCCGCTTGCAGCCCGGCGTAGAACTGATTGTCTCCGACAATGCTTCACCGGACGAGACGCCGCAGATCGTCAGCACTCTAATCCGACCCAACCGGGAGACAAGGCGGGCCCTGGAGATGGTTCTGAGGTTTCGCTGCTGGATGTATTGATCCTGTTGTCGGAGCGCAAGCGCACGATTCTGTTGTCTACGGCGGTGTGTGCCGTGCTGTCGGTGATCGTCGCCTTTGTTCTCCCCAAGAGCTACAAAGCTTCAGTAACGCTGCTTCCGCCGCAGCAGAACGCCTCGATCGGCGCGGCTCTTTCTTCTCAACTGGGCAGCATGGGCGGGATGGCTGCGCTGGCGGGTGGCGGGCTGGGTATCAAGAACCCTAACGACATGTATGTGGCCATGCTGAAGAGTCGCACGGTTGAAGACGCGATTGTCCAGCATTTCGGGATTGCGCAGGAGTATCACAGTCATTTTCTTTCTGACGCGCGCAAGGCGCTGGAGAACCATACGACGGTGGACGGCAATGGGAAGGACGGCCTCATCCACCTGTCTGTCGACGACCGTAACCCGCAGTGCGCAGCGGAGCTTGCGAACGGATACGTGGACCAGTTTCGCAAACTGTCAGAGCATCTGGCGATTTCGGAGGCTTCGCAGCGGCGGCTGTTTTTCGAGCAGCAGCTTGAGCAGGCCAAAGACAACCTGGCGACCGCCGAGGAAGCGCTCAAGCTGACGGAGCAACAGACGGGGCTGATTCAGCTTGACAGCCAGACGCGCGCACTGATTGAGTCGGCCGCGCAGCTTCGCGCCCAGATTGCGACCAAGGAAGTTCAGATCAAGTCTATGGAGACTTTTGCGACCGGCCAGAATGCGCAAATCGTGCAGGCGCAGCAGGAGCTGGAGAGCATGCGCATGCAGCTTGCCAAGCTGGGCGGGTCTGAATCCGGATCGGAGGCCAGCCTCCTTGTGCCGAAAGGCAAAGTGCCGGAGGCGGGACTCGAATACGTTCGCAAGCTGCGCGACGTGAAGTACTACGAGACGATTTTTGATATTCTGGCCCGCCAGTTTGAGGCCGCGAAGCTGGACGAAGCGCGACAAGGCGCCGTGATTCAGGTTGTTGATCCCGCTGTTCCTCCGGACAAGAAGTCGTCTCCTCGACGCCTTCTTATTGTGCTTGGGGCGACGCTGGTCGGATTCCTGATCGGCATGGTGTATGCGCTGAGCCAGGCGGGCATTGAACGGTTGAAGTCGGACCGTGAAACCAAAGTGCGATTTGAGAGACTGCGTCAGGCGCTTTCCTTCAAGGGCGAAGGGGCGCGCGCGACGCGGACGGGCGCGAACCCTTAGGTCGTCTTCGCGGGGGAGAGCGGTTGTCAGACGCCTCGCGGTTCCGGCTGCAGCTGCCCTTTCTGGATCAGGCTGGTGGTCGAGAATCCGTCTACCGTGGGGACAATGCGAACCTGGCCGCCCCAGGCGGCAGCTTCTTTGGCGCCCACGACGGTTTCATTGGTGTAGTCTCCGCCCTTGACGAGGATATCAGGCTGAATGGCGGTAATGAGATCGATGGGCGTGGGTTGATCGAAGATCACGACCGCATCGACCGCGGCAAGGGCGGCCAGGACGCGGGCCCGCTCACTCTCAGAGACAATGGGTCTACCGGGCCCTTTGAGCCCGCGGACTGAGGCGTCACTGTTGACTGCGACGATGAGCCGCTGCCCAAAGGAGCGCGCTTGTTCCAGCACCGTGATATGTCCAACGTGCAACAGGTCGAAGCATCCATTGGTAAAGACGACAGTTTCGTCTTTTCTCTTCCAGAGGCCCACGCGAATCAGCAGGTCCGGCAGGTCGACGACCTTCTCTTTGGCGTGGAGCGCAATTTCAGGGGTCAGGGCGGCCATCAGCTCGTGCCGTTCCACGGGCACGGTGCCCACTCGGCCCACTACGATTCCCGCGGCGATGTTGGCGAGTTGCACGCCAGTCTCGGGTGCAAGTCCGCAGGCGAGGCAAAGCGCCATCACCGCGATCACGGTATCTCCGGCGCCGGACACATCGAAAACCTGACGAGCCTCAGCAGGCGCGATGAACCGGCTGCCCTGGCGCACCAGAGCAATTCCTTTTTCACTCAGGGTTGCGATGAGGAACCTGAGATCCAATTCCGTGACAAGGGTTTCAGCGGCCTGCAGCAGTGCGTTGAGGTCGCGTGAGTCAAGCTGCGCCGCCTTTGCGAGTTCCATCAGATTTGGACAAATGGTTGTTGCGCCGCGATAGACGGAAAAATCAGCGCTCTTCGGATCGACCAGGACGGGGATGTCGAGCTTGCGGGCGGCCTGGATAATGGTCTGGCAGACCCTGGGCGTCAGCACGCCCTTGGCGTAGTCAGAAAGTACGATGGCATCGCAACCGGAAAGCAGCGCTAGGGCGGTTTCGATGAGACGGTCATAATCGCTGTCTGCCCTGAGGCCATTCCGCTCTGTGTCGAGGCGCAGCATTTGCTGGCGGCCGCCCAGGATGCGCAGCTTTGTAATGGTGGGAAAATCGCTGCAGACGACAAGTCCGGCCTCGATGCCGTTGGATCGAATGCAGTCTGCCAGATGGCTCGCGTTCTGGTCAGAGCCTGTAAAGCCGACTACCCGTGCGCGGGCGCCGAGGCGGGCCAGATTCATGGCCACGTTGGCTGCGCCGCCAGGCTGCTGGGTCTCATGCTTGGCCAACACAACCGGCACAGGAGCCTCCGGCGAGATGCGGGCGACTTCACCCCAGATGTACTTGTCGAGCATCAGGTCGCCGAGCACGAGGATGCTCTTGGACGCCCAGTCATGCTCAACGGTCCTAATGACGTTCTGCAGCTGTTCCATCAATGGCTTTTAATCCCCACCGGCGTTGCCTTTTCAGCCGTATGCACATGATCCAGCTCAACCCAGTCGCATAGCATGTGCCCCGCCACAAGGTGCGCTTCCTGGATGCGGGCCGTATCGCTGGAGGAGATGGCGAGGGTGTGGTCGGCAAGGGCAAGCATCTGTCCGCCGCCGCTTCCAGTGAAGGCGACGGTTACCAATCCGCATGCACGGGCTGCTTCGAGGGCGCGGATGACGTTCTTACTATTGCCGGAGGTGGAGATGCCGAAAAGCAGATCTCCGGGATTGCCGAGAGCTTCAACTTGGCGGGAGAAGACCTGCTCGTACCTGTAATCATTGCTGATGGAGGTGAGGATCGAGGTGTCTGTGGTGAGGGCAATGGAAGGCAGGCCGCGCCGCTCGCGGCGAAAGCGCCCGACGATCTCCGCGGCAAAATGCTGGGAATCTGCAGCGCTGGGGCCATTACCGCACCAGAGGATTTTGCCGCTGCGATGAAGGGTCTCCTGCATCGCCAGGGCAATGGACTTGAGCGCCGGCTGCTGATCGAGGAGCTGGCGCTCAACCTCGATGTGGTCGGCGATCGCTTGTTCAAAAATACAGGTAGTGAGAGGCGCGGTGGACAAAACCAACCTCCCATAAGCAGTTCGCTGCCTAGGCCTATTTTACGGGACCAATCCGCACATCCTCTGGATGAAGCGATCGATACTCACCAAGGATATGCGAGTTTCTCAGGGTGGTCCAGAGCCACGGCTGCCGGCAGGGTCCTTCCCGCGCCGTGATGGAGCGGGAGGCAGAGTCGGCGTGTGAAGCAGCTCGACGGAATGGCCACATGCTTTTGCGCCCGACAGCGCGGCGCGCTCTCTGCGCGGGACTAGCAAGGATACGAGAGGTGATTGCATGTCTACGCAGGCATGTCTGGGCAAATGCATCCTCGTCAGGCGGATGGGTACCAGGACGGTCACAGGAAGAATGGCTGGGTAGTAGACTCATTTGCGGGATTCTGAGATCGTGCGACGTGCTTTCATCACCGGGATTTCGGGCTTTGCAGGTCCCTACCTGGCCGCGTGTCTTCGGCAGAGCGGATTCGATGTTACAGGTCTGTCGTCTGGGGCGGAGAAGCGGGAGCATCCGATTTCGCTGCAAGGGGTTCGCATTCACTCGTTGGACATCAGGGATCGCGTCGGCTTGCGCACGGTTCTCGACGCGGAAAAGCCTGATTTCGTATTCCATCTGGCGGCCCTCAGCCACGTGCCCACGTCGCTTGACCATCCCGACGCAACCTTCGACGTGAACGTGACAGGCACCCTGAACCTGCTCGAAGCGGTTCGCCTGATCAAGAAGACCGCGCGTGTCGTTTTTGTCAGCTCCGGCAACGTGTACGGTCATGTCGATTCCGGTGAGACCGGCTTCACGGAGCTAAGCCCTGTCTACTCCACGTCTCCCTATGCGTGCAGCAAGATCATGGGCGAACACCTGGTGCGCTGCTATGTGGAGGATTTCGGATTGCAGGCCGTGATCGCACGGCCCTTTAACCATACCGGCGCCGGACAGCCGGCCTCCTTTGCCGCCTCCGGTTTTGCCCGTCAAATTGCGGCCGGAGTACTCAAGGGCGGTCCAGTCCATCTGCAAACGGGCAGGCTGGACCCGCGCAGAGACATCAGCGATGTGCGTGACGTGGTGCGCGCGTACGCACTGCTGGGGGAAAGGGGCATTCCAGGACAGATTTACAACGTCTGTTCCGGCACCATGAGGCAAATGAGTGAAGTGGTTGCGACCCTGGCAGATCTGGCGAGGATTCCCGTCACAGCGGAACTCGACCCTTCGAAGATTCGAGAGCGGGAGATCATGCGCTCAGGGGGCGACATCGCGAAGATTCGCGATGAGCTGGGATGGGCTCCCACCATTCCATTCAGAACCACCGCAAAGGAGTTGCTCGAATATTGGGTGGAGCGATGCAGTGCGTCATCCGGGCAGTAGAGTTGGCTTGAGGGTGGGAAGGATGCGGCGGAGTGGTTGGACGCCGCGCATCTTCTGGGACCGCGGATGACAGCGTTGGGGTTTTGCGGTCCGCGCCAAGCAGGATTTAGTTTGAAGAGACCTGAGCGCCTGTCCGTTCGAGGGAAATGGTGGAGGCGGCGGGACTCTAGCCGGACATCCGTGTCGAGAACGCTTAACGTATTGATTCTGAGAATGCCGGCGATGCAGAGAATTCCCCGACTTCCGAATCAGCTTTATAGTCAAGGTGCAATGATTGTCTTCAGTTCCCGGTCCTCCACCCGTTGGGCTTTCCCGCTCGGTGCAAGGGCGATCTGAAAGGCCACTTCAGTATTGACGTCGGCCCGTGCAAGGCACAGGGAAATGGAGATGTTGCGAACCAGCTTACTTTGGATTTGCAGTCAGAGTCTGGAGCCTTCGACAGGGCTGGCAAGTCGACGCTTCTTCTCGGCGTCTACTTCGGCGAAGCTCCTTGCAAAACTGAAAGCGCAGCCCGGCAGAATTTGGCCGAAGAGTTCAGACAGTTCAGGCCCGGCCCCAGGCGGGAAGCACTACACCACATCCTCAACCTGCCTCAATGAAATTCGTGATTCTGACTATTCTTCGTCCCTCGAAAAAAATAATGAATTAGATTCTGCTCTCATGTCGATTCTGTCATTCCCCGTTCGACGTATCAGCAGAGAGCTAGTACGATGGCGAGCAACAGCGATCCAACTGCGCTCTCAATTTGAGTTCATCCCACCGCTCAAACCAAAGGAGATTTCGCAATGCGATTCATGGTCATCGTCAAAGCAACCCCGGAGTCAGAAAAACAAGGCGCCCTCCCCGATCCGCAGCTCATGCTGGAGATGGGCAAGTACAACGAAGAGCTCATGAAGGCTGGCGTCCTGCTCGCCCTCGATGGCCTCCATCCCAGCTCCAAAGGTGCACGCGTCAAATTCTCCGGCAAGTCTCGTACAGTTCTGGACGGCCCCTTCACCGAGGCCAAGGAACTCATCGCCGGCTTCTCGATCCTGCAGGTCAAGTCCCTCGAAGAGGCCATCGAGTGGGTCAAGCGTGCGCCCAACTGCAACCCTGGCGGCGACTCTGAAGTCGAAATCCGCCAGATCTTCGAGATGGAAGACTTCGCGCCCGTCCTGTCCGAGGAGCAGATCCAGCACAAAGTAGAGAAACGGGCTGAGCTGCCCAATCAGATCGCCAAAAAATAGCCGCACTTGCATCCACGGCTTGAAGGTGGTGTGATCGGTAGCAGTGTCCGCTACTGAACCGCATCACGACCCGCATCAGATCCTGCATCGCACTATCGAAGCCGTCTGGCGCATCGAGTCCGCGCGCGTTATAGCCGGACTCACGCGCCTCACTCGCGATGTGGGCCTAGCCGAAGATCTCGCGCAGGAAGCACTTGTGGCCGCACTCGAACAGTGGCCGCGATCCGGCGTCCCTGATAATCCAGCGGCATGGCTCACGGCAACTGCCAAACGACGTGCCATCGATCTCTTCCGCCGTAACGCCGTCGCCGAGCGCAAACACGAGGAGCTCGCCCGCGATCTCGAAGCCCTCGAGCAAGCCTCGCCCGATCTCGAATCCAGTCTCGACGACACCATCGGCGACGACTTACTGCGCCTCGTCTTCATCGCCTGCCATCCCATTCTTCCCGCTGAGTCCCGCGCAGCCCTCACTCTGCGCCTCCTCGGCGGCCTCACCACCGACGAGATCGCTCGCGCCTTCCTCACCCCCGAATCCACCATCGCCCAGCGCATCGTCCGCGCCAAACGCACTCTTGCCGACAAGCACATTCCCTTCGAGGTGCCCCGCGGCCGTGAGCTCGCCGCCCGCCTCTCGTCAGTCCTCGAAGTCATCTATCTGATCTTCAACGAGGGCTACTCCGCCACGACCGGCGACGACCTGATGCGCCCCGCCCTCTGCGAAGACGCGCTTCGCCTCGGCCGCATCCTCGCCGAACTTACTCCCACCGAAGCGGAAGTCCACGGCCTGGTCGCCCTTATGGAGATCCAGGCCTCCCGCACCAGCGCCCGTGTCACCTCTACCGGCGAGCCGGTCTTACTCTTCGATCAAGACCGAACCCAATGGGATCAACTCCTTATCCATCGCGGCCTAGCCGCAATCGACCGCGCTCAAAAACTCAACACCGCCCGCGGCCCCTTTCTCCTTCAAGCCGAGATCGCGGCCTGCCACGCCCGTGCCTGCACGCCATCCGAGACCGATTGGCATCGTATCGTCATCCTCTACACCGAGCTAGCCCAGCTCACTCCATCCCCCGTCATCGAACTCAACCGTGCCGTAGCCGTCTCCATGGCCCTTGGCCCCCAGGCAGGCCTGACACTCGTAGACGTCCTCGCTTCCGAGCCCTCTCTCGCGCGCTACCATCTTCTCCCCAGCGTCCGCGCCGACCTCCTCTACAAACTAGGCCGCCACCGGGAAGCCCGCACCGAGTTTGAACGCGCCGCCGCTCTTACCCGCAATACGCGCGAACGCGACCTGCTGCTCTCTCGCGCGGCATCCTGCGAGGGTGACCCGACCAACTAGGAAAATGACAACCGGATCATCGGTCTTGTCCGTCTTCTCGACTTTGTTGGTGATCGCCTGGAATGTGCAAAATCTACCGCGGCGCAATCCGAATGGTTGTGGCGCGAGCCCTTGCACTGATCATGGGCTTGAGGTAAGGACTTTTCGTGTATTTGGCTCGATAGGCTTCGTCTATCCGATCGTTCGTGGATCCGTCCTCCACTGGTTCGAAGGCGACCTCTTTCGTCATAGCGGCGGAATTGATTCGCCCAGCCTTCTGCCGCAAGGCGGCCTGATACCAACGAGATTCAATCCCGTTGTAGGCGCGCACGTAAAGGGCATCCTCCAGGACCACTGACCAGATCCAGGTCGGAGTCCCGTAGGTGGCACCATCCTCACGAAATGGCGAGATGTGCAGATCATCGGCGCCGGCGATTTTGCGGAGCTTTTCTTTTGACCATGCGGCCATTGTGATCTCTCCTTCTTCAAAGTGCGCATAGATAGGGAATAATTCCTCATGGCGATCCCTTCTTTGGTAGAGATTGCCTCCCACCAGAACGAAGCACTCAGAGACCGGTCATTTTAAGCACAGCTTCAGGAAGTCGGGCGCCTTCAAGCTTCATCCTGGAAGAAGCTTCGTCGATTTGCTTGAGATCGTTCTCTGTCAACTCGACACTTACCGCGCCGAGATTTTCTTCAAGACGATGCAATTTGGTGGTTCCCGGTATCGGCACGATCCACGGCTTCTGCGCGAGCAACCATCCGAGTGCGACCTGTGCCGGTGTCGCGCCTTTGCGCTCCGCAACGCTTTTCACCAGCTCAACCAGGACCATGTTGGCCTTGCGCGCCTCGGGCGAGAAGCGGGGCACGATGTTCCTGAAGTCGGTGGGATCGAACTTCGTATTCTCGTCGATCTTTCCCGTCAGAAACCCGGCGCCGAGCGGGCTGAACGGAACGAAGCCGATTCGCAGCTCGTCCAGTGCCGGCAACAACTCAGTCTCTGGCCCGCGGTAGAAGAGCGAATATTCGCTCTGCACCGCAGTGACCGGCTGCACTGCGTGCGCACGGCGAATGGTCTGAACCGCTGCCTCCGACATGCCGAAGTGCTTCACCTTTCCCTCGGCGATCAATTCCTTCACCGCTCCCGCTACATCCTCGATTGGCACGTCTGGATCAACACGGTGCTGATAGAAGAGGTCGATGCAATCGGCGCGCAGGCGCCTCAGGCTGGCGTCGGCAACAACCTTGATATGCTCGGGGCGGCTGTTGGTGCCGCTCCGGCGCGCACCCGTTTCAAGATCGATGTCGAAGCCGAACTTGGTGGCAATGGTTACCTTGTTGCGGATTGGCTCCAGCGCTTCGCCGACAAGTTCTTCGTTCGCAAATGGCCCATACGCTTCAGCCGTATCGAAGTGCGTGACACCAAGATCGTGTGCCGCACGAATCATCTTAAGCATCTCGCCCTTGTCGGCTGCAGGGCCATAAGCTGACGTCATGCTCATGCAGCCCAGGCCGAGAGCGGACACTTCCAAATCCTTGCCTAACATGCGCTTTTGCATCGCTGCTCCTTTATGCTGTGTGCGTGCCTTTTCCGTTAACGATTGGTGAGACTCTAAAGTTGAACAGGGTATCTGACTCCTTGAATATCGATTGCGGTGACAGCATCTCGAATGGCCGTCAGGTCCTCTGCCGTGAGCTCTACGCTGGCGTCGCCGAGGCTTTTTCGAGACTGTGCAACTCGTGGTTCCTGGGTCCGGCACGATCCACGGCTTCTGCACCATCAGTCATGACGGCGCGATTTGTGCGGGAACAGCTTGCTCCCGCGCAGTCCAACTCTTCACAAACTCCACGAGCGCCAAATCTCGTCGCTGAATCTTTCGATTTCTGTGGCTAATTCTTGTTGCTATTCAGTTTGACCGGCCTAAGCAGATGCGAGAACGTGAGTTGGGCGAGCTTCCACTTGCCATTTTCCTGAATATAAACCTCTGTCACCATAAAGGGGTTGGTGACTTCGTGGCCACCAACTGCTGCCTGCAAATCGATGTCCTCTAGCAGGATGGCCGTGCTGCCAAATATGCGGGCGTCAACTGCGTAAACCACGGCCTTCTTGTACCAGATGCCACCACTCTTGATGGTGGCCAGTTCCTGGGTCTTTCCCCAGGTTCCTCCCATGTGAGTGAACATGGCTTTGTCATCAAAAAGTGTCTCTAAGGAGTCCACCTTCTTCTCTGCCATCCAATCCCATTTCATGTTTGAGATATTGATGACTTCCTGCTGCTCGGGTGTGGGATTGGCGGCAGTCTTGATCGACTCAGTTGGTGGCTGTGGCGGCGCTTGTTGTGCGTAGGACGCCGGCGCAATCAGTGTTGATAGAAGTAAACTTAACATTGCAGTTTTCATGGCTCTCCTTCGATTTGTGTGGTTGACCCGTGAAAGAACTTGAAGTCGCGAGGCCGATCGTTCAAGCTACGCGGATACAGGAAGAATTCTGCACGCAGGGTTAGGGGGCCGATCTTGCCTTTATCCCGTTTTTGCCCAAGCCCCGGCCGTCCAAGGCGGAAAACAAATCACTGCGGAGATAATCGTGAACAAGCTTTGTGCGTCCCATCATCCTTAAACCCTCCCGTCTCTCCGATATTCGTAGTGCATTCTTGAGACCGGGAATCCGCGCCCAACCTGCTGCAGGCGCCACGGTGAGCCCAACTCCGGATTGCCTAAGGTTAGCCCGGGAATAATCCGCCTGCCCTGCGAATCCCGCCAATATTACCTCCAATCGCGCCAATCCATCTTTGGCATGTTTGGCGCGTCTCGCAGCTAATCTGGCGCATACTGCATGGTGGAAAAGGGCGGAGTTCGATACGCTCTAGAAGGAGGACTTCGCCATGCTGAAGCACTTCCGTGTTCCGGGGCGCCTTGCCGTCAAATTGCAGGAGCTTGGCATCTCAATTCCCTCGGTGCTGCGCAGAGCCGGACTTCCGCGGGATCTATTCGATCAGACGCGCATCCTCGTCTCGACCGACGAGTTGTTCGCGCTCTGGCGCGCCATCGAGGCCGTGAGTTCTGACCCGCTGATCGGTCTCAAGCTGGGCGTAGAAACGAAAACAGAGCGCTTTCACCCGATGGCTATCGCGGCGCTCTCCACACAGAATCTTGTGGCGGCATCAGAGCATATGGCTCGCTACAAGAGACTGACGGCCCCCGAAGAGATTCTTACTCTACTCGACGCCGAGGAGTTCCGTGTTGGATTCCGGTGGCTGCTTGCGGTGGATGCAGAGCCGCAGATTCTTACCGATTATTGTTTTTCGTGGGTGCTCTCGCTCGCCCGGCACGGCACCGGAACGCAGCTACGCCCCCTTCGCGTTGAGTATGTGCAGCAGCCTGCGAGCCTGCGCGCCATCGAGCGAATCTTAAGCTGCAAGGTGGTGGGCGGTGCTTCGCGCAACGTGATCGTCTTTCGCGCCTCGGATGCCACCGCACCCTTCGTCACTCGCAACGCCGAACTGCTCGATCTTCTCGCGCCGCAGTTTGAAGAACAGTTGCGGCAGTTTAAGGGTGAGGACAGTTTCATCGAGCTGGTGCACCGAGCTATTCAGGACCGGCTGACAGGACAGCGCCCTTCCATTGATGCAATCTCGCAAGTGCTCCACATGAGTCCGCGCACATTGCAGCGCCGCTTGCAGGAATCCGGTTCCAGCTTTCAACGAGTTTTAGATGAAGCCCGGCATCAGATGGCGCGGTATTACCTATCCAACTCAGTGTTGGAGTTGAATGAGGCCGCATATCTGCTTGGCTTTGAAGATCCGAACTCATTCGGCCGTGCCTTTCGCGCCTGGGAAGGCGTGCCACCAAGCGATTGGCGCGACACTCACCGTAGTTCTGGTCCGAATTAGAGTACGTGGTGTAGCACAAAGTTTCGCTGGCTGCATGAGCGAGCGCGTAATCGCCAACGTGCTCATTGAGATCTATCAACGGGTGCGGTGTATTTGAATGTACGCGTCTTGACGCAGCCGATTGGTGCGATCCGGCCGTTGATCTTCCTGGGGCAAGGATAGGCGTTTTTCGAGGGCTCTTGTCGCAGCCGCCACGTAAATTTGAATGTCGTTGAGGATGCTGCGCTGCTGCTTCAGCTTCCGGGTGGATCGGATATCCGGCGACGCGGTCCTCGTCGAGCCGATTGCGGGGTTCGTGGTTGGCCTGATCGAGATGCTTCCGATGGTGGCGGCAGTTGCCGAGACTCTGTCGCCGGCAAGGAAGCGGAAGGTGGTCGACAGGAGCATCTGTAAACACAGGAAGGTTGCGGAGTTTTCGACCATGCACTGTTCCTCCGCAGGCTGACTGGCGAGGTCATGGCGTACACCTCGAACTCGTGCTTGGGAATATGCCGCGGGGCAGGGCCGGTCAAGCTCTCATGCGCCTCGTCGGCGACGGCCAGGAGCTCCACGTCAGCCGCAACCCACCCGGTGCGAAAATGGCCACCAGTGAGCTGAGTGGTCTGCGCCCGGCTGAAGCTGGTCATGCGTTCGATAAAGCCCGCAGAAGCTCTTTGGTGCGCCGACCTTGAAGCGGATTCTCCTGATGGCAGAGCAGGCCCTCCAACCCCCAGCCGCAAATCTCCGCGCGACCGCAACCGGCAAGACTCAGACTCTTCAAGGCAGCAAGAAATGCCTCGATCTCAACCAAACTCAACTTCTCTCCTTCAAGCACGCTGATCATCCAACCTCAGCTTGGCCGCTCATACTCCTTCAGGCTCATCTTGCGTTGAAAGGCGGTAAGTCTTTTCCTCAAACCGGGTTCCTGCTAGACTGATAAGGTCCACAACGCAGGCGCGTAGCTCAGTTGGTTAGAGCGCTTCCTTGACACGGAAGAGGTCGCTGGTTCGAATCCAGTCGTGCCTACCATTAAAATCAATAACTTAGACGCATTCGCCTCCCTTCACTTTGTCGCATTCTTGTCGCAAACTCCAAAACCACCCCACGAGCAGGCTTTGAGGCCGCCGCGTCTGCGCCCGAAGTGCGAGGCTGCTCATGCGGAAATGCTCCGCCGTTTTGCATTGCCACAGCGTTGTGAGCTTCCTCGCGGCTGGTCTGAGCCTGCGCTTGAGGCGTCGGCTCCGTTCCCGGCGTAGGGATGCCGCTCAACTCTTCGTGTATGGAGTTGATCGTAGACCGGACGCCGCTTTCGAGCGACTGCATATAGACATCTGTGGTCGTCGCCAAGCGTGTGTGACGTAGAATTCCCTGGATGTCCTTGACGTGGCCCTTGTCCTTGGCCAGCGTCGCAATGGTACGGCGGATGACCTGGAATGTCAGCTTCGGCAGCCCCAGTTCTTTGGCCAACTTGTGCAGCACCCGATTGCGATAGTTGCTCGAATCGATGAATCCGCCTCCGCGAGCCGGAAAGATGAACGCATTCGGATCGTCGGCGGACGGTCCACGCGGGTTCCTCTTTTTCTGCTGCGCCTCACGGCACTGCTGCCGCCAGGCAACGAGTTCTTCAGCGAGTGCTGGTGCAACCGGGATCTTCGTGAGACTCGCCTTGGTTTTACCCCAGGGGCGAATTTTCCCCTTGTACGTGGTCTCTTTGATCTCGATCTGGCAGAGTTCTGAATCGAAGCAACTCCACCTCAAGCCAAACAATTCGCTCGGACGCAGAGCATTGGTCATGTCGAGAGTGAGCAGAATCCGGTCCCGCAAAGGCAACCTCGACAACGCAGCTCGCAACTGATCCCAACTGAGAACCGTTTTGTCGGTATCGCGCAAAGAGGACGGAGCTTTTACCGAGCGCGCCGGGTCTTTGAGAAGGAAGTCCTGATCGACCGCCTCCCGAAAGATGGCCCGCATGTAAGTTCCAGCGTGCAACACTCTGTCCTTGGACCGGGTTTTGGCCAGCCGATTGAGATGGGTCTGGAGAGCGAGCTTGTCGATGTTTTCGAGCCGTACACCTCGGAAAGCATCGACGAGATCGGCCTTGATGAGATACTTCTTCGTCTTGGCCGTTTCTTCTTTCCAGTCCGCATCTTTCAGTGGCAGGTAGCGGTTATGGACAAACCAATCGAAGGTGACGCTGCCGTTTCTTACAACCCCATCTTCTGCAATCTGTCCGGTGAGCCTCTTGATTTCGAGTTCAAGTCTTTCGCGCGCCTCGAACTTGGTCATCTCGGATTTCAGCCCGAGCGCAACCGGTGTCGAGACGGTCTTCGGTTGATTTGTGCTGGGGTCGATCACTGTGCGGCGAAAGTACCCGTACCACTTCTTGCCGCGAATCGACACCCATCCCTTCTGGTGCGATTTACCCATCGCTTCCTCGATTTCTGTGTGGGAGGAAAACGGGCTACCTCCATTTTACCGGCGTTTGCGCCGCATATTGGAGGCCTGTTCCCGCTCTCGCAGAAATTCTTCGATGCCGCTGGCACGGTAGCGCAGCACACCATCGCTCATGCGAATCACCGGAAGATAAGGCATTTTCCGCGACGAATGATCCCAGACCCAATCCGTGCTGACCTTGAGTTTCGCCGCGACTTCCTCCGCCGTCAGAAGCGGGTCCCCCGCTCCAACAGGTTGAATTGCAGGCATTGAATTCATGCAGCTGCTCCTCCTTCACTCTCTCTCGATCCAGAGAACCCAGTCGTGCCCGGCTCAGTTCATAGGTTGGTTGAGCAGCGGCGAACTGTCTAATGAATTCCACGGAGAGCGTTATTCCAATTAGGAATAACGCTCTGTACCAATCGTGGGAAGCTTTTGCTTTGCGTAATGAATTGGTTCGCGGCGATGACCATTTCATCCAACTTTGGCAAGTCCACTGGGGACATCCAGGCTATACTCAGAATTTCAATTACACAGCCGCAACATTTTAGTTGCGATTGTGTCTATGCACCAAAAGTGTGTTGACGGTCTTACGGCCAGCACATGCACGGCTAATGAACGCAACAAGAATACTTGCAGCGAAGAACGCGAATTAGCTGCTCGGCATGACCCATTACTTGCCCCGGATCTTCGGCTAGGAGGACAGGTATGGCGTTACCGGAGATGAGACTTTTGCAGGCAGCGATTGTGCTGTCTGAAGAACTGAGTTTTTCTCGTGCAGCCGCGCGGCTGCGTATCGAACAATCGACGCTGAGCAAGCGGATTGTCGAGCTTGAATCTCAGATCGACATGCGTCTTTTCGTACGAAATCATCAAACAGTGGAACTGACCGACGCTGGGCGGCATTTTGTGGAAGATGCGCGCAGTGCTGTGTTGTACGCCGAGCGGGCAGTCACCGGCGCGAGGGCTGCATTGCAGGGATCAGAGGAAGTGCTTCACATTGGAAGGTCCGTTTATGCCGACCCCTATCTTGTTACAGCGATCCAGTCTATTCGGCTTTCTCTCTTTCCTGGCCTGAAGATCAAGCTCTTCAGCAACTTCTCGCACGAACTCGCGCGGATGGTGACTGCCGGAAACTTAGACATGGCGCTGGTGATTGCCATTCCTGAATGGCCAGCTCTCAGTTTTCTATCGGTTACAGAAGCGCCCATCTATATTGCGCTGCCCAAAAGCGATGCCATCGCCAGAAACGCCAAACTCAACCTCGAAGATTTGCACTCGCACCAGTGGATTCTTCCCGAGCGCCACATCAACCCGTACATCTCCGAGATGATTCAGGCTGCGTCTTCCGCGAAAGGAATCGTTTCGCTCGACACGCATAACTTCACAACAGCCGAAGAGGCGTTGGCACTCGTCTTGGCGTACAAGGGCGTGGCGTTTTTGACGCGCGAATCTGCTTGGCGAATCTCCAGCGACGAAATCGCAATCCGGCCGTTGTTGGAGGAGCGCCTGAAACTCGTAACCAGATTGGCGATGCGGTCAAACGACAAGAAGCGTCTGACAAGTGAATTTGTTCGCGCCGCCGGGCGGAAACTGGCCAGTGTGCAAAATCCGCAACAGCAGCGCACAGCGCTAGCCAGTTGAACTGTTGGGCAAGCATTGGTTTATGTCAGTCGCATCTGCCTCTACGTCTTGAATGACAAGATTGAGAGGTCCATCAAAACCGCACTTCGAACAGGGATAAATGCCTGTGGCGACCGCCGTACTGTCGAATTCGTCCCGTCGAGAGGCACTGCCACAGTGAATGCACACATGGAAGTGCGACAATTCACGCTGAGGGCGGTCCGAGTTGCATGCCATATGTTTCCCCCATTTCTGTAGAGTGCCCGCTAAAACAGTCAGCTGTGTTCGTTCTACTCATAGCAGTGCCTCCAAAGAGACAAGATGGCGGATGTGCAAACTTGTAAGATTGCAATCTCACAAGCTACTTGCGTTCTGTTCACTGACATCGTTGATGTTGATCTTTATCCTTCTCATCAGAGCCTCTTAGGGATTTCCGGCGGTAGGTTTTCCGTTGCCAGGGACATTCTTCGTTATGTGTTTGTTGAGGAATTCACGAAAGAGGTTTTGCCCTGCACGTCCAGCAATTCCTATCGCTGAGTTCTCGAACACAAGACTTGCACCTCGACTCGATGCTGGATAGTAAAGATTCGAAATTCCGCCAGAAGCCAAATCTCCAAACAAATAGGAATAGTTCGGCATCATCTTTCCACTATCGGAGCGCACGACAAATGCTTGGCCTACTGCATGTTCTATTCGGGACCACGTTGAACCAGATCCTTGATAAAAATAACGTGGATCCTGATGGAAGAGCGACGGAAATACCGCATGGCTCAGAAGGTCGCTTGTGCGCCCATTCGCAAACAGAGCGCCCCATCTCTTGCTGTAACCCTCGACTCCCTGGCCGTATCCAGAATAGGAATTCGTTGCCTGCTGAATACCGGCACCGATACTGACTCCGACGAAGGTCATCGGATCGAACGTATCCCGCAGAGCGAGTGAATACTTTTGCTTGGTATTGAGAGGAGCCGCATCCCACACGTAACTTGTGTAAAAATCTGGGACGACGCCGAATACTCTCTGCTTCTCCTCGGCTTTCACCTGCTGAGCAGCGATTACTTCGGTTGGCTCAACAACTACTGTCGTATCTGCCGCAATCGACAGCATGATACTTGGGACTTCATAGCTCTGATCTGCAATTACCGCGAATTGTGCGGAAGTGGCAGGCTGAAAATCTTTTGCCTGAACGCTGACGACATATGAGCCTGGAGGTACGTCGCCAAAGCTAAAACTTCCATCTGCTCCTGTCGTCATCAATCTATCCGGCGATCCGCCAATGCGCGTCAGGAACACTGTGGCGTCCGCAACTCTAGCCCCGCTAGGATCGAGTACCGCACCCGACACTATCGCCTTTCCCGTTGTCGGCGTTGGCGCGTCCGGCAAAACAGCACTCTGTACTCCAGCAGTTGAACCGGCCGTAGCACTCTGACTAGCCTGTGCTTTGGCTAAAACTGGGCAAAAGAAAAGAAGTGCGCAGGCTACTAGGCGCATCTGATTTTCAAATTTATCCACCTTCATGAATCTCCTGACGTTTGAGGTTCTGCAAAACGGCTGTGAGTGTTGCGTGGACTCGAATCACTTCCGAAGCCAATAGCATGGGCTCTCATGAAACAAGTTTGTCTCCTAGGTCCATAGAACGAGAGTTTTGTGGGTACGCGGGAATACCTCCCGCATCCATGGAAACGGTGCCAGAGCGCTTGGCTTGGCTCCATCTGAAGCTAACGGGAGCATCGGGCGGATTCCGCTTCTCTCGAGTGGCAACCAGGGCAATCTTTGGTGTAATTTGGCTCCACGCTTGTGACGCCACTCCAGAAAATAGGAGAGCAGGTATCAACAGGAGCACGCGAAAGAGCAAGCCCAGGCTCCTGTGTGCAAGAGGGAAAAGACCGATCCAAAGTTGCCGAATCACCCCCTGATTCTGTTTCTTCCAATTAGCACACGTCCGCTCCATTTTCCCCTCGCTTCTTCAAGTTTTCGTCTACTTTCGATTTGACTCTTCAAACGGCGATTTCTGAGTCTAGTTCGGTCAGGCGTCTGTCAAGAATTGTCAAGTCCGAGCGCAATGTAGGCTTGACATTTCTCGACACTGCGCATTGCCGGAGAGACCTACAATGTGTCTTAGCTAGGTAAAGCGCCGGAGAGAACAGCAGATGAGCAAAAGCCTCACAATAAATAGCGAAGTGGAGTCAATGGCTGGACATATCCTTGTAATCGACGATGACGCAGAGCTATGCAAGCTGGTATCACGTTTTCTGGAAGCGGAAGGATATTCGGTTCAGTCCGTCCATACCGGCAACCTTGGTGTTGAGCGTGCACTATCCGGTAACTATGATTTGGTTGTGCTCGATGTAATGTTGCCTGACATCGATGGTTTTGAAGTACTCCGAAGAATCAGAGCACAGGCGGATTCTCCTGTTCTGATGCTCACCGCACGAGGTGATGATCTGGACCGTATTCTTGGCCTCGAATTGGGAGCCGATGACTATCTTCCCAAGCCCTTCAATACTCGCGAGCTGTCGGCACGGGTTCGCGCAATTCTTCGCAGGATCATGTCAGCCAAGGCAACTGTTACGCTCTCGGCAAGCGCATCCTTGCGGGTTGGTGATGTAGAGATGAACCTGAAAGCAAGAACAGTGCGCAGCGGAAAGGTCACTTTGAACCTGACGACTGTCGAATTTGATCTGCTCCATCGACTCATGCGGTCGGCAGGATCGGTAGTGGGGCGCGATGAATTAACGGAGGATGTGCTTGAGCGAAAACTCACATCATTCGACCGCAGTATTGACACTCACATCTGGAGCCTTCGTAAGAAGGTTGGGACTGATCCAGATGGGACGGAACGCATTAAGAGCATTCGCGGGATCGGATACCTTTACGCAATATCCGAGCGATCCGGAAACGAGTGAGCGAAATGAAGAGCCTCTTTCTGAAGATATTCCTCTGGTTTTGGCTGACGTTCCTCATGATTGGGGCGGTTCTCAGCGCCACGATTGCGATTGCACATTCAGACGATCCGATGCTGGACAATCTGTCTGGCCGCATGGCTACCGAAGCAAAGCAAGCTGTAACAACCTATGAGGATGAAGGCAAAATTGGGCTGAAACGACATTTCGATTTGCTGACAAGTCAAAATCACGTAGACCCCTATTTGTTCGATCAAAGCGGCACGGAAGTGCTGAGCAGAACGCCTCCAATGAATGCGGCGGAATTTGTAAGAGCTATGGGAATAGGAGCACCGGAAATTCATAAATCTGTTGGGCGACTTGGCAGAATGGCGCACTGGCGAGGCTTTGTAGCCCAACAAGCAATTGGCACGAGCGGACAACGATACAAGCTGCTGTTTATCTATAATCCGCCCGTTGCGGGTTTACTGATGTACTCCAGAGTTTTGATTATCCTCTTCGCGCAACTTCTTGTCGGGACAGCCTTTTGCTACTGGCTTGCACGCCACATGGTTGGTCCTGTGATTCAGTTAAGCAAAGCGGCGACGTTGATTGCGGATGGCAATCTTGAGACTAGGAGCGGCCAGATTATTCGGCAGCGCAAAGATGAGATTGGGAGACTAGGTGCAAGTTTTGACCGTATGGCGGAGCGAATTGAAACTGTAGTAAGAGGACAGCAACGTCTATTCGGCGACGTCTCGCATGAACTGAGATCACCTCTAACAAGGCTGAGCGTCGCGGAAGGATTGCTTCGCCAATGCTCGCCAGAAGAGCGCACAGAATACCTGGATAGGATTGCTAACGAAGTAGAGAAGCTGGACCAACTGATTGGGCAATTACTGACTCTTGCGCGAATTGATGGCGTAACTGATTTGCCGCTCAAAGGGAGAGTCGAGTTGAACAGTCTGATCGAGGAAATCGTTGCAAATGGAAACTTCGAAGCACAAATGAAGCACTGCGCTGTCACGTTCGATCTCATCGGCGAAAGTGTAACGTCGGGTTCTCGGGAACAGTTACGCAGCGCAATTGAGAATGTAGTGCGCAATGCTATTTGTTACAGCCCGCCGGGGACAAACATTGAAGTCACTTTGCGCAGAGACGACACAGCTTCAATCCCGGAAGCTGTGATTCAAGTGCGTGACCATGGTCCGGGTGTACCGGACGAGCATCTTGAGAAGATATTTCACGCCTTCTATCGCATCCCTGCGATGAACGGCGAAAAGCCGAGTGGTGCAGGATTGGGCCTGGCAATCACGGATCGCATCGTGAGTATGTATGGAGGAACAGCAAGCGCCGCAAACGCTTCGGAGGGCGGCCTCGCCGTGAGATTAAGCCTGCCCCTTTTAGAGTAGCACCTAAACGGAAAAGGAGCTGGCCTGATCCGCTGATCTCTGTATGAACATTCATCGCCTGGTCCGAGCGGAAGACGACAGAGGATCGATCTGTCTCCCCCATCAGAAGCGCGAGCCAACGCGGAAATTCCTTGATCCTTAGTGCGCCTGTAAAAGGAGTCAGCGATTCATCATGATGAACCTTCTCATAGCGGTGCATGCAGTCTTCATTCTTGGAGTTAGTGGCACTGGCGTCAGCGTGCTGCGCGGATTGCTCATAGACGGATTGACTTGCAAACGCCTTGTCCGCTTTTTAAGGATTACGCTCGTTTGTGATGTGCTTGGAGTTCTGTTTTCCTTCGATGGCCATCTATGGTCGGTGCGACCTTTATCCATGATTTCTGTTTTCATGACTGGAATAGTGGTCGTGGCATGGCGATTAGGGCATTTGAAAGGAATTTGGCGTGCCGTATTCTCATCTGTGCTCACATTTATCTTCGGGATAAACATACAAATTGCAATCTATCGACTTCTTAAGTGTGTACTGCCGCTAATGGCGACGTCGGCTTCCAAGCAATACGAATTGCTCTTCACGCTCGAAAACATAATGGTTCTTGCGAGTTTATTATCAGCAGTTGCTGTAACTGTCCATTTCCGTGCCCGGCAGGAGTAACATACTGGGCACGAAAGCTGTTATGTCTTATGGTTTGATAGAAGCCCGTCTCGGGCGGGCAACATGCCGAGCGCAAAGCAGCTACACATCACAGGGCGGGAAGACGGGCGTCGGCAATGAAAATGGGGCCCGGCATCGCCGGACCCCGCAACTGTCTCAATGTTTCTGATTGAAGCTACGCGGCCTTGGCCTTCCTTGCGGCTTGCGGCTGGTTCGGCTTCGCCTTGCCCGCTGCCTTCCGTTCGGTTTGCGTTTTCTCCTTGGCGGCGAACTCCTGCTTGACCTTCGTCGTGATCGCGGCCACGTCCACCTTATAGAACTCAGCGGCTTCGCGCAGGGCTTTTGCGGATTCGTTGGGGCTGTGCGCCGACTGCAAGACGGTGATTGCCACCAATACGCGGCCAATGGTGCTCTCGTCGGCTTTACGAAGAAAGGCCGCGAGCATCTTTGCCGGTTCCTCAGCGGTTCCGTTGGCCTTGCCGATGCCGTGAAGCCGAAAGATGATCGCCAGACGGCGCTCGTCCAAGACGGAAGCAAGGCGCTCGGTAACAAAGAGCAGGTCGCGCTTCATCAGCCGGACGGGTACGGCGTCGCTGGTTGCTTTCAGTACGCGGAGGCCGGTCGCCTGGGCGATGGCTTCCTCGTGGCGGCGTTTTTCCTGCTCTGCCTTGAATGCCGCATCGGTCGCGGGCCGCTGCTTGCGGGCGTGGTGAATGGGGCAATCGGGATTCGCGCACACCTTGTGAATAGTGCCGATGTCACTGCCTTCGGTAATGATGGCGTCGGCGGCATACTTGCACACCTTGAACTTCGCGCGCTGGGCGTCGTCTTTCGATTTCGGCTTATCGTCGCGGATCGCGGTGTACTTGTTGCGCGGCAAAACGGGACTGCCTTCCTTTTGCCCGCCGTAAGCCGTGCTGATCTGCACAAGGTTGGGCTTGGCGGCAACGGCCTTCGCCACGTGTGCCGAAAGTTTGGAATTGAAGCAGCGGGGATCGGTACAGCGGTCGCCCTGCTTGCCGAGGTCGTCGCCAAAAAGTAGTTTATTGTGGCCGGTGCGCTTGGGGCATTCGGCGCAACTGCCCGCCGCTGTGACAAGCTGCGCGTCGCGCTTGTCGAAGGGCGCGTCTTTGAGGATGAGCAATACATTCGTCTCAATCCAGAATTGCAGATTGCGCACGGGCAGAAGAATGCGCGTAGGTGCTGCGCCTCCGCTGTTGTATGCTTCCTTGAAGCAAGCCGCGAGAGCCTGCTCCTGCTGGTCGGCGGGCAACTTCGCCAGTAGCAGCGCATGCCCCACGCCGATTTCGTTGGCGTAGAAAGCATCGACCGCAGCGGGCACAAGGTCCACCAATCTCAGGCGAGAGGCGACGAAGATTGCGGATTTTCCGACTCGTGCGCCTATTTGCTCTATGCTGTACTTCGGCTCCTCCAGCGCCAAAAGCCGCGCGAAGCCCTCGGCTTCTTCCATCGGGTGAATTTCGACGCGAATCAGGTTCTCGACAAGTTGCGCCTCCAATACTTCGGCGTTGCTCATCTGCTTGATGCGCACCGGTACGGTGACGGCTTCGGCCATCTGTGCGGCGCGGTAACGTCGCGCACCGGCCACAATCTCGAAGCCGTTTTCCGTGAGTGGCCGGACAAGCAAGGGCGACAAAACGCCCTGGCTGCGGATCGATGCGGCGAGTTCTTTCAGGCTCGTCTCATCAAAGACGCGGCGGGGATTGGTTTTCGATTCGTTGAGCAGAGCGAGAGGAAGCTCACGGTATTCGGTGGCATTGATAACGGTCGTTTCCATGTTCATTGCTCCTTTCGAGCGGTTGAAGGTGAAAGCGCGCGAAGCGGGGACACGTCTGGCGTGGGTCCGCTCCGCAGGAAGCGGACTAGCCGCGAATCGACTTGTCCGTAAAGGCTTCGAGAAATCCCTGCGCGCGAATGTTCTTGTCCCACTGCCGCGCAAAGGTTTCCTGCTGCCGGTGAAGGTCGGGCAGGAAAGCGTAGTTGTCGCCGTCCCGGTAGTGCGAATACTGCTCGATGCCGAGATAGTCGTTTCTGAAATAGAAAGCGGAGAGAGACAAGTCGCAGAGAGGCGGCTTCGCCAACTCGAAACACATCTCCGGGTCGCGCATCAGGTCGCCGTTTTGTTCGCCGTAGTGCGCGATGGAGATCGCAGGAGCGCCGCACGGCCCCGGCTCCGGTGTTGCTTCGATGACAAGTGCCATGAAGGGCGGGTTCTCGATTTTGAGGTAGAGCGTGGGCCGGTAGCCTCCGGCCCGCTCCAGAATGCGAAGGATGGTTTTCATTACGCCACCTCCGCCATTTCGTCTTGCGCCTCTGACGCGGTGACAGAGGCGGCGGACATTTTGCCGCTCGTCTCGCTGGTGATGGCGTCGAGAATAACCGCTGATGTGCGCTGGATGACTTCGAGGCTCTCGGCCAGCAGCGCCGCGTTTCCGGCGTACATCTGGATGTAGTCCGAAGAGGCGCGGCCCATCTCAAGGCCTATGGCTTGGCCCACGATAAAAGCAACTGCCTCGGCCTCAGTCTCGCGCACCGTGGCGGTGGTCTTGGTGCGCCGTTCCGTCTTATGAAGGTATTCGTGCGCCAACTCGTGAACCAGCGTCACAACTTCCTCGGCGGGCGACTGGCCGGGCAGAATGGCAATCTTTCCGCCGTAGCTGACGCCAAGAGCGGGCGCGATGTTCTCGGTGTATTCGAGCGCGATATTCTGCGCGTTGAGAAAAGCAATCAGGCGTTCGCGGTACTCGCCCACTTCGCCGGTAATGTTGTGCACGAACTCGGGAAGCTCCGCGCCTTCGGTTTGCTCCACATCGAAGACGTAGACGGCGCGGAAGCCGATCAGCACGGGCAAGGGCTTGGCGTTGTCGTCGTGTGCGCGGTTACGGTCGGCGTCGTCTCTCTTGCGGCGTTGTCCAACCATCGGCGCGAGAATTTGAATACCCTTTTCGCCGCGCTTCACAAACCGGCCCAACTCCTTCCATGTGTGGAACCCGGCGACGCGGGTCGCGGTGGGGCGCTGCCGCGCAATGCTCATGATGTTGCCGAAAGAGTAACTATGGAAACGGGCCATCGCCGCGAGATATGCAGTCAGTGTCTCGCTCTTGCCCGCTTCAAGCTGCTCAAGCAGGTAATCCACGGCTTGCTTGATGAGTTGCTGCGTGGGGTTGTCGCGCTGCGTGGTGCGCTGCTGGTAGGGAGATTCACTGCGGAGCGCCGCATTATTGCTGTGCGGCGCGGTGGTGGCGGTGTTGCTGCTGGTTGCTGCGTAGGTCATGATTTTCGTCTCCTTCGGAGCGGGATTTGCCGTTTTTCAGCCCTGGGAGGGCTAAAAAAAGACATTCATTTCATGACTGGCGAATTGGGCGCAGAGAGGCGCTGTCAACTCCCGAAGCCCGCAAGGGGCGCGGAAGCGAGCACGGCGGTTTTTATGCCGCGCGGAGCTGCACAAGCGGAGTTGACAGAAGGAGCCGAACGGAGCCTAGAGTTCGCCGGGAAATGAATGTCGAACCGGTGGTCCAGCCGAAGGCTGCACCGCATTGTATTCAGGGCCGGGCGTTGCGGGGCAGGATACAGGCCCCGCAGAGGTGGGGAGCGGAAGACGCTGGCATCAGCGGCGACTGGAGCGAGGGCAGGAGACTTCCTCCCTTAATTAAGAGGTTTATGCTTTTTGCAGAGGTAAGAGATCTTTATGACCCTGATTGCAGGATTCAAATGTGCTGATGGCTACGTGATCTGTGCAGATTCTCAAGAAACGGTCGGCAGCTATCGTGCCACTCGGCAAAAGCTCGTTCCGATCGCAGTAGGCAAGGTGCAGATGGCGATTGCAGGAAGTGGTGATGGCGATTTGATTGACGCATTCGTTGGCAGGTTCAGCCAGAAATACCAGCAATCTGAAATCGCGGAGCTTGATTCTGCCGTACAGGTTTTCAAAGACGATCTACTGGCCTTCGTCAAAGAGAAAAAGGTGAAGATCCGCAAGATCGACAGCACATTCAGATTCTTGCTCGGTGCCTATTCTGAGAAAGATAAGAAATGCCGTCTATGGAAGACCATTACAGGAGACCCAATCGAGGTCACAGACTACGCGCTTGTTGGCGTAGAGGATGAGCGGTACGAGTACGCAGCACGAAATTTCTATCGCGCCGGGATGCCGATCTCCCAAGGAGTATTTTTAGGACTGTACTTGATGTGGCTGGCGGAACAAACCTCGAATTACGTGAAGGCTCCGATCAGCGTAGGGATACTGAAAGACAACGGCCTCTATTTTGAGGACCCAAAAAAGATCAACTCTATCGACCAGAAGGTTCGATTGTTCACGGCTCAATTCGAAGCGCAGTTTTTAGCCTGTTCCGATACAGGGCTGCAAGGAGAGGAGTTCGGCAACCGGCTGAAGGAGTTTGGAAAGACTGTTGTGCAGTTCCGCCGAGATTACATCGAGGAGTGGGTCGGCCATGCATTGGATATAGGTCTGGACAAGATCGTCGAGCCTTGGACTCAGATTCCGCCAGGGACGACAATCGTGGTGGCTTCGTTAACGCCAGAGCAACAGAAGGCCCAGCAGGAGCAGCAGGCGAGCCTGGCGCAGTCTCTTCGGGAGAACTTTGCCCATGTCCAAGAACCGGAACGAATCGTCACAAACCTGGAGGCATTGAAACTCTCCATGCGAAAGACACAAGTCCACGGACTCCAGCAAGGCGACGGCCCAACGGAAGATGAAAACCGGGAGGCCGCACGAGCACACGGCGAACTCCTGCAAGCAGCCTTGATGGGACCGTACAAGGTGGATGGAAAAGTGTGTGCGCTGTTGAGTCCAATCATCGATGCGATGCCGTTGCAAATCGGCTTTGGCGAGCATCAGAATCCTGCGTTGCAACGTGCAAACACCGAAATGCGAATCGCATTGATTGACCGCGTTTTGGCTTACCTCTCAGCGACCGTCGCGCCCATTTCTGAGGTATCCGGCGTGGAAAAGGAATCATCTGAGGCGTAGGGGCCATTGCATCGTATTAGATAAGCCTCTTCCCTTTGCTGGTTCGATTTGGAAGCTGTTCTGCGACGCGATTACATAGCTTCTGAGAAATGGGCTTGCGCACAGAGTTCTTGGGAGATAATCACGCAACAGCCATCTCCTGCTTGTCAGGCTCAATTTCCACCTTGGTGCGCAACCGTACATTGAGCGCATCCAGTATACGGATCGTGCGCTCCAGCGTGATGCCGAAGTATTCGTTGCGCTCGTCGCGCGAAACCTGCGACTCGTGAACGCCGAGCCGCTTGGCCAGATCTCGCTGCGAGATTCCCTGGGCGATACGCAGCGAAATCAGCATCTGGCCGAGGCCGTGGAGGTTCTCCAACTCGTCGAACTCGCCCCGCTTCAGCCGCTCGTAGCTCTCGACCTCTTCTTTCAATTGCAGGTGGAAGGACTCGATGGGGTCGATGACGCGCTTGATCTCGTCGTCGGACAGGCCGGTGGCCTTGAGCCGGTCGCGATGCTCGGCGAGCCGGCCGCGCTCTTCCTCAAGGCGGGCGGCTGCGTGCTGGTATTCAGCTTCGTTGCGAATCATTGCTGTCCTCCATATTTGATCTTTACGATGCCTCGCGGCTTGCCGTCCCGGCGCGATTGGCGGAAGGCGGAAGGAAACTCAAGTTCGTGGCCGAACTTGTCGCGAATGCCGCTGCCGAGGCCAAGTCCAGGCACGTGCGGATACAGTTCGACCCGGTAGCGGTGCCACATGGGGAGTTGGCGTTTGGGATAGCCGCGATATGGGCGGCGCGAGGCCGGGTCCCAGGTCCAAACCTTGTACGGATCGAGGCGATTGAGTTGCTGCGTCAGCGCGCCGGACGCGAGCGATTTGAGGTTGCAAACGAAGTATCCGTCGATGTCGTTGGGATGGTCTTTGTCTTCCACGAATGAGCCGTCTGCGAAGATTTCGCGGATGCCGACCTGCCAAAGCTGGCGAGTGAGAATCTCCAATCCGCCGACAAGTTGCTCGCGCCAAGCGGCATCCCAAGTCGAATCGCCCGGCTGGTTCCCGGCACCGCGAACAAGCAGCGATTGGCGCAGTTCATCGAAGGAGAGTTCGTAGTCTCCTGGCGGCAAAAGGCCGTCGTTGTCGAAGGGAGGAACGACAGGCATAGGTAAAACCCTTCTCTAGGCAAAATAGCCTAGCATGACATATATGTCAAGTGTGACTATTGAGTGGTTTCGGATGCGATTCCCTATCCTGCTCAATAGATGATGGTTAATGGACGGAGAATTCTTTCGACAGTGTCGAGAGAATTCGCCAGACGCGTCTGGCCAATCCAGAAAATCCAGACACCGTCTGGAGAATTGGCCAAGCGTTGCCGCCCGAATCAGATTTTGCAGACGCTGTCTGCAAAATCAGGTCATGGCAATCTCAGGGGCCAATAGGGCGCTCTGAGCAACTTTGAGCGCGGAGGTCTTGGAAATATCGGTGCTGAGTTGTGGGGTGAGTTGGGCAAGGTTGTTGGTGAAAATCTGAGCGTCCTGCGAGGCGCGGGAGACGGAGACGTAGGCAAAGCGGGTGTTGATGAGTTCCGGGTGGACGTTGGTGTCCATGTTGACCAGAACGCGCTCAGAGGTGAGTCCTTGGGAACTGTGCGAGGTGACGGCGTAGCCGTGGTCGAAGTGCCGCATCCCTACCGGATCGAAGGTGACGGCCCGGTCTTTACCGCCGTCGATTTGAACGGTCATTTCGCCGTGCTCGCCGATCTTCTGGATGGTTCCGAGGTCGCGGTTGGCAACACCCAGATCACGATTGGGCGCGGTGAATTGCAGTCGGTCACCTACGGCGAATTCGCGGTCAATCTCGCGGTAGGCGGAGATGCCGTGCAGCCTGGCCGGATCGTAGGTGACTTGCTGGCCGTCCGGCTTCTCGACGGTCAGCAGATTCGATTTCGGATCGGTCGAGACGACGCGCGCGTAGCTGCGTTGCTCGATGCCGAGAGCCTTGCTGCCACGCTGGTAGTGGAGCACGTCGCCGACTTCATAACGCGCGGCCCAGGCGCGGTCGGCGCCGGTCATGTCGGAGCGCGGCGTAAGCACGCGCATTGCGTAGTTCTCCGATTCGACGATGCCGCGTTCCTGCAATTCCGTGCGGACGGCTTTGTTGATCTCGCGCCGCGATGCATTGTCAGGGGAAACGATGATGGTATTGGCCGGATTGTCGGCATAGTTGCGAGCAATCGAAGCGATGCGCTTTTCGGGATCGGCAATCTCCGTGACGCGCCCCTGCTGTTCGAGAAGCGCGACGCCTTCGGCCACTTCGCCGCGCGACAAGTGTTCCACGGCGCGCAGGAGTTCCGGGTCTTTCTGGCGCACGATTTGGTCCAGCTTGGCCGTCTTCATCCCGGCATCGACCAACTGCTCGAAGGGTTTCCCGGCCTCAACGCCTTGGTGCTGGCGCGTGTCGCCGATAAAGAGAACCCGGTCGCCCGGATCGAGTTTGGCGAGGAAGTCGCGCACCTGCTTGGTGCTGGCGAGACTCGATTCATCCACCATATATAGGTGGCGCTCCGGTGTTGGCTGCTTATGCCTTGCGAGGAAGCCCTGCAGCGTGTCGGATTGGATGCCAGCATCGCGGAGCTGATGTGCGGCGCGGGAGGTCGGCGCGAAACCCTCGACAATCATCCCGCGCTGTTCGGCAGCCTCACGCACGGTTTTGAGCGCCGTGGTCTTTCCCACGCCGGCGCTTCCTTGCAAACCCTGGATTCTGTCACGCGAGGTCAGAATCTCTTCCGCAGCCGTGCGTTGGGAGGAATTGAGAATCGGGTACTGCGCAGTAAGCGCCACGGCCTGCTGAACAGGCATGATCTGGTCGGCGCGGCCTTGCCCTTGGCGCATCTGGCGAAGGATTTCTTTTTCGGCCTGAATGGTTTCCGCCGTGGTGAACTGACGCGCGGAGCCATGCTTCGACCCGGCGACAAGTTGGAATTCGCCGGAGGCCAATCGCTGTTCAACGCTCGCGCGAACCTGAGCGTATGTCGTCTCACCCATGCCGCGCCGCAAGGCATCACGGAAGAGAGCGCGCTCGTCGGTGACAGCCTCCCGCTCAAAGCTGCGTTCACGGGCAAAGGTCACGGCCTCCTGCGCGGCCTTCTGCGTTTTCTCGGGAGCGCGCTCGGTCGATTTCTCCAGGCTACGCTCACGGGCCGCGGCTACAACCTGATTCGGCTGATTGCCGAACTCGGCGGCCAATTTGCGATGCGCCGCCAACACCTCGGCGGGCGACTGAATCTGTTTCTTGTCGCGCGTGGCATGGGCGGCGATTTCCGCAGCCTCGTAGCCGGAGAGTCCGTTCTGCTGCATATGAGCAAGGATCTGATTCTGGCGCTGGCTTGAAGCGTCGAGATACTCCTGCGAGTAGCCTTTGATCTCCGGCGCGCCGCTTCTCCCCGGTGCGGTTTCGTAGCCCAATTTGCGCAACCGAAAGGTCAACTCCGACTGATAAACGGCGGTGGCGAATTGCTGCGACTCGAAGAAGCCGCGTTCTTGAAGCGCGCGGGTTGTCCCATCGGCGCGCTCGGTGACATTGAAGATGACGGCGTGCGTGTGGAGCTGCGGAGCAGCGTAGCCATCAACGGGCCGCGAGGTATCGTGCTCGAATTTGGCAACGATGAATTGGCCGGTGGATTCGGCGGGACGGTTGCCGCCAAGCCGCGCCTGCGTGTACCGTTCCAACTCACCAAGAGCGGTAGTGACCGCAATGCTGTGAGCTTCGCGAACCCGGCTGTCACCGCCAACAAGCGCGGTCAACGAAACCGACTTCGGCGCGCTGAAGGTCGCGTCCCACCCCGCGCGGTGCTCGACGGATTTGATGTTCTTGCCATTGGCATCCTGATACTCGAATGACTGCCGGTGTTGAACGAGTTGCTCGCCAGTCTGCGGGTGTTGGCCATCGGAGAGCCGGTGAAACTCATCGGCGCTGACGGCTCCCGCGAGGCCGTATTTCTCGGCAAGCCGTCCCTGCCACTCGCCCTGCACGGTCTGGCCCTGGCTCCAATAGCTTTGGTCCGGCGAAGTGAATTCCTGCTTGTGGTAGTTTCCGAGCTTGCCTGCGGAGAGTGCTTTCGAGATTTTCAGCATGGTCAGTCTCCCAATGAAAAGCCGCTCTGGATTGCCTCGGCGCTCTCTTCGATGGCCTCTGGCTCCGCCTGTTTCTTCGTCAGCGTCTTTGGATCGAAACCGAGTTCATCGTCGTCGAGCGGGCGCGGCACGAAGGCCGGTTGCGTCGCCGGGATATCGTGGTAAGCGAAAGAGAAGCAGGCGACGTAGTTGCCGAGCTTGAGGTAGGCGTGCCGGTCGGGCAGACCGGAGATTTCAGAATCCAAAACCAGTGGCTCGACCTGGCGCTCCAGCGTGAAGTTTTTGCCCGTGCGGCTGCCGTCGAAATGCGTCTGCCGCAACCGCTCGATCTCCACTTTGCCGATGGCGCTCGATACCCATTCGGCGGCCTTGGGCTCGGTGGTCTTCAAGAAGATTTTCGTGGCTGGCTGCGAGAGCATCACCTCGGCCATGTGGCCATAGATGTACTCAAGCTGGGCCTTGCCCTGAAAGCCGAGCACGATTGGATTTTTCGATTTGCGATTCTCGGTGATGGCCGTGTGGAGTTGCGGCAGACGTTGCAGACTGGCCAACTCGTCGAGCACAAACCAGACAGGATGCTGACCTTCCTTTGGCTCATTGAGCAGCCGCAAAACCAGCAGGTCAATCCACAAACTGTGCAGCGGACGCAAAGCCTCGCGCTCGCTGGGCTTCGAGGTCAGAAAGATCCAGCCCTTGCGGTTCTCCGACCATTCTGTCGCGCTCCAATGATTCCGTTTCGAGTCTTTGCGCGGCAGCATTCGCAGGCTGTCCGCGATCAGGCCGAGTGAGGCCAGTACGCCATTGCGCTGCTGCTGCGCGCCCTTGGCAATCATCGTTGCCATCTCTGTGTTCTGTACGCGGCGGTCGATCTCGTCGGGGTTGGCCATCCACTCGACAAGCTCCTCGGGCGATGGGCCGAAGGTCAGAAGATGAGCGAAGATTTTCTGCGGCGTTTCGGTGAAGAACTCACCCTTCTTGTCCGTCGTCGGCTGATAGAGAGAGGCAGCAATCGCCTTGGCCTCGGCGCGACGGCGCAACTCTTCGGACGGTCCCCAGTAAGGGCAGCGAGCGTCCAGAGGGTTCAGAATGATGTCGCCGTTCTTACTGTCGTAGAACCGCTGCACGAACTCGCAAGCCGGGTCATAGACGATGGCCGAATGACCACGCTCTTTGATCTGCATGAGTATCTGCATAATGAGCCTGGTCTTGCCTGCGCCCGTATCGCCCATCAGCTCGATGTGCTGCCCTTCTGCGAGCCTGGGAATGCGCATGAGTTGCTTCGACTCGATGGTTCTGAAACCAACGCCGTCGCCCTTGACGGCGCGATTGAACCCGGCTGGCGTCACGCGAACTGGGCCTTTGAGCAGGCGGCCATACTTCATCTCCCGGAAGCGCTCCATATCTTTGCGGGCGGCAAACGGGAGCACGATCAAGAGCACGGCAAGCCCAGCGAGCAATGGCCAGCGGAAGACTCCGGCGACGCTGTGCCCGCCGTAGACGAACTGCTGGAGATAGGCATGGAGTGGACCATTCCGGTAGATAGTTTTCGGACCGCGATAGAGATAAACCATGCCGGCGGCGCGGGCGCTCGTGGTCAACTGAAGGGGCAGAGGCCGCGCGAATTCTATGGTGGTCACGCCCGGCTCAACATCGGCAGCCGCGGCAGGATGCGCGTGAAGATGGTCGTCTGATACGTCGAGTAGCTGGTACTGTCCGGTTTGCTTCATTCCGGCTAGCGCGCCCGACTCGATGTACGGCCAGAGGTCGTATCGTTCGAGCGGTGTCATGAACGCGCCGATATAGATACGCAGAAATGCTGCGGTCAGAATCAGCGCCAACGCGATGGCCACATAGCTATAGATGGGAGCCTGCGGCGGCGTAACGATTGTTTCCTTGCGTCCCCAATGCGTGGTGTTCATAGCTGGTCCGTGCTCCTTTCCGCGTAGCTGGCGAGCGTGTCTTCCGCCGCCTTGCGCTTGTTTGTCTTCACGTAGCGGAGCATTTCTTTGAACTGCTCCGCGGTCATCTTGTCGCCGCGCAACAGTGGCTCAAGGGTGTTTACAAGGAGCAGGCGAAGCGCCTGGAGTTCAACAAATGCTGCACTGTTCCGAGGCGTCTTCTGCTCCAGAATGGCTTCAAGAAGTACATCGCGAACCCATTCACCGAGCCATTGACCGCGATCTTTTGCAATGCTCTCAATCTCTGCGAACTCTCTTGCTGTCAGCTTCGTGCTGACGGTGCAATTGCGGCTAATACGGGGAGTTCTGCGTCCATTTTCTTCGCGCGAATTTCGATCCAGAGTTGGCATATTGGTTTCTTCCTCCTTGTAGCCATATGGCTACCAGCATCTCGTAACTTGTGCTCCATCAGCGGGTATCCATTCGGCTACAAAAGTAGCCGTGCAGCACCCTATGAGGGATGGAGTATCGAAAATTCTTCCGGCGCGCAGCGCCGCAGTGGTCCGGGCAGGAAAGCGAAGGCAATTCACGCCTTCGCTCCCACCGCAACGGCTGCTTTCGGCGCGGGCTTTGAAGGCGCTTCAGCGGCTTCAGAAGCAGGCGCGCGACGGATGCGCAGTGTCGGCGTAATGCGCTGGGCTTCAGACGACTTCAGGAACTCCTGAAAGTCACGGTCCTTCGAGAAGACATAGGCAAGCGCCTGCTCGACAACATCGTCGGCGGAAGCGTGGATGAATGCGGCGTACTGATCGACCTGCAATGCGGTCGTATCCGTGAGCCGAATCGATGCGCTGATGTGGCGGGTTTGGGTGACTTCAAGCAGTGGCATACCGGTCTCCTTTGGGCTGTGGATTCAGGCCGTCTTCTGACGGGCAATCATGCGCTGAGCTGTGGCCGCAATCTCCCGCGAGCGCGACTTCAAAAGCGCAGCGGGAATTTCGAAGCGGCGGCGGACTTCAAGCATGGTGATAACGTCGTCGATGGGAATCGCTTGGCCAAGCCAAAGGCGAGCCGAAGCGACATCGACGGTGCGTTGGGCGTAATAGACAGGATCGGATTTGTCAGCGCGGCGCTGAGCAAGCTCGCACGTCAGCTTCGCCGCGTCCTGTCCATGAGCAAGACGCGCGCAAACCCAGGCCCAATCGTCCTCGGAGTGCGAGTGCTTTCCGGCGGGCGAATTCACAGGCGGCTTCCGTGCGTTTCCGCTGAGCGGAAGCACGGAAGAATAGGCCGCATCGTCAAGCCGGAAATCGGCTGGACCGTAGATCGCATCAGCTGGGTATTCGACTGCGACAGGATGCGCTGGAGAATACTTCTGGTTGAGAAATCCGGGAACGCGCAACACCCGGTTTCGGTCGGTGCAAGCGGGGTCGCCACCGAAGATCTGGGCGATCAGTTTGAGTGTCTGTTCCTGATGGTTAAAGTCGAAGCCTGTGACGCGCCAAAGAGCCTGGTATTTACCGGGCGAAGTCGAGATGATCGCGGTAGGAGTAGGAACCAGATCGGACGCCCGCAGCGCAGCGAGCCGGGCGTCGCCGTCGGCGTCGATATCAATATATATGTGGCGGACAGATGCGATGCACTCCTTGGTGCGTTTACGGCTGCCTGCGATCAGCGGATTGGCCGATACATAGATGTTTGCGCCGTTGTCGTTCTCATTGTTGAGCCAGGCAATGTAGCGCGGCGCGAGAACCTGTTCGAGTGTGGTAATACGTTGCTGTGGCCGGGGCGCATCTTCCCGGCGCAGCAGAAGCGCAATCGTCTCGCACGGCGCGAAGCAACGGGAGAGGAAGTTGGTGGCAATCCGGTTCATAAGGTGACCTCTCGAAGATGCGATTCCACGGGTCTTTCCAGTAGGAAAGCCCAGCTTGCGCCGGGCTTTCATCGTGGGTAGAAGCGGCTACTCAGCCGCTTCGTCGAAGGGAAGCTCTTCATTGGCTTCCTGCTCTTCCGCAGCGGCCTTTTCCGCGCGGTCGAGCTTGAGGATGGAGTTGACGCGAATCGAGTCGGTGCGGACCGGCTTCTTGGCCTTCTTGGGCGTGTACTCGGTGTGGCGAATCTCGCCCTCGATCTGAATGTGCGCGCCCTTCTTGAGCGTGGCCGCGAACTCGCCGAGTTTGCCGAAGACGATCGAGCGATGCCACTCGGTGTGCGAGATGTATTCGCCGGACTCTTTGTCCTTGTAAGAGGTCTTGGTTGCGAGCGAGAAAGTGGTGAACTTCTGGTTGTTCTTGCCGGTGCGAACTTCAGCGTCGCCGCCGAGGAAGCCGATGAGGATAGCCTTGTTCTGATACATGATGTGTCTCCGTTTTTGAATTCCCGATCTGCTCGGGTCACACCTTGCGAAGCTATGCGAGTGGGCGCGACTCCCAAGGCCGAAGCTCTGCATTTACGGAGGGTCCATCGCAGATGGAAACCGTAACCCGTAGGGCGATGAAATCGAAGCAGAAGAGCGAGCCTGCCGCCGGGCGTCGCATAGGCCCCGAAGCAGTGACCGAGCTGGTGAGGAATGGAATTGGAAGACACGCCTCAAGAACAACGCTCTCCACGCTTTCTGGCGATGCCATTCCCCGGCATACCATATCCCCGCTTCTCGCGGCAGACCTCTGGACAACAGGCCGCATCTTGCACCCGCTATCGCGTGTCTTGCGCTCGGCGTGGCCGCGTTTAAGAGCGCACAGCGTGGGCGGGATTTCGTTTGCTTCGCCGCGCCCAAGAAGGCTTTGCATCGCCGCACCTCCGATTTGCATTCCATCCGCATATCCGCGCGAAAGTTCATGCCGCTGCCGTTGAGGAAGCCCGGTAGATTTCTTCCGTCTCGAAGACGTGCTCCGAGTGGCTGTATCCCGCGACGGTGATCAGCTCGCGCACTCGGCGCTGGCCCGTGGAATCGCGTTCGCAGTAGAGAACAAAATCCACTGCCTTTCCCGTCTGTGACCGGATGAACTGCTGGTTCAGATTGGTCCTGGCGCTGAGCGCCATATCCGCCAGCCTGTCGAGCGCATCAAGCGCGGAATCGGCGTGCAACGTTGAGAGCGTTCCGCCGTGACCGGTGTTCATCGCCTGCAACAGGTCGTAGCCGCATTCGTCGCGGATTTCGCCCATGATGATGCGGTCGGGACGATGCCGTAATGCAGCGGCAACAAGCTGGCTCGGCGTGACGGCCACCTGGCCGGGAATCTCCGCCACTGCCTCCCAGCGAACAGCGTTGGGATGGGCAATCTTCAACTCGGCTGGCTGCTCGATCACAATCAGCCGCTCGCGGAGTGAAACATGATCGAGCAGCGCCTTCATCAGCGTGGTCTTTCCCGAGCCGGTTCCACCAGCGATAATGCCGTTCTTCCGTTTTTCGATCAGATGTACAACCGCATCCCGGACATGGGCTGGCAAACTACCAGCCGCGACCAGCTCGTCCGAGCTAAACCAGCGGTTGAATTTGCGCACGGTGAAGGTCGGCCCACAAATAGAGGACGGTGCCCCGACGACGGCCACGCGCGAGCCATCGGGCAGGCGCGTATTGAGGATCGGATTCTGCGTCGTCAAGTCCTGCCCGAGGATGCGCGCCACACGCTCAATCGCCGCTTGCAAGCGTTCGTTCGAGTACGGCTGCGAGAGGGCGATCTGCTCGACGACTCCATTGCGGTCGGCGAAGACGCCGTTCGTCCCATTGATCATCAGATCGGAGATCGATGGGTCGAGCAGTAGCTCGCGCAGCTCCTCGGGAAAGAATGGCAGAATCAGATCGAAACTCATCGCGTCGCTCCGGCGGTTGCGTCCTGCTTGAGTGGATCGACAGAAACGCGGTTTTCGTGGAACTCGGTGACGGTCAATCCCAGCGGATTGATGAACTCGTACTGTGGGTAAACGCGCGCCTGATCGCTGACCTGCTTCGGATTCAGGTAATAGGTGACGCTGAGCATCCAATGCTCCGTGCGTGGCTCGCGCGAGGTTGCTGCCGAGTAGAAACGATCCACCGCCATCAAGGCCGTTCCACGGGCGATGCGCGCGCCTTGAACCATTTCTTCCGACATCGTCGTTATGGTCACGTTCTGGACCTGCACATCGCTCGATTCGATCTGCCCGGCGGTGACCTGGGAAACGAGGTGATTGGCGTTGTCCTCGCCCATCAACCGCGAGGCGAGCGCCTGCGAGAGAAAGTAGTAGTTGAGCGGGTATTTCTTGGCGATCACGTCCCGGTTGACCGTGTAGCGATAGTTGGCCCAATCGGTCAGATAGGTGCGGACTTCGCCTTCGCGGGGGGAGTAGTTGAGATCGCTGTATTGAATCGCCTGGGCGCGGCCCATCTCGTCGATGCGGATGTAGCGATTGGCAACTGGGCGGCGCGCCAGCATCAGGTTCATGCCAAGTGAAGCGAGCAGCATGACCGTGCCACAGGCGAGAATGAGCCGATAGGCTTTCCGCTCGGCGTAGTGCGAGGAATAGACCTCATTGCCGATGTGGTCAACGAGCAGCGATTTTGCGGGTGAAAGAGTGGCTTCAGAAGTAGTCGAGCGTTGCGGCATGGGATGTACCGATCCTTTTTTCGAGGGTGAGAAACAGGCTCACGGTGTAGATCAGGACCACGATGACAAGGCCGATCAAAAGCACGGCGAGCACGTATCGGAACGGCCTGGAAAGCCTGAGCCGGCGAAAGAGCAAGAAGCTGAAGAGATAGGTCCACATTGCGTCCTCCTCAACCGGCCATCATGGCGATGGAAGCCACCGCGCCGCCGACTTTGGATACACTGTCGGCCATGCCTGCCGTGCCGCCGAAGATCGCCTGCGTCATGCTCGGGATAAAAAGCATGTTGATGATGAATGCTAGATAGACCATCGTGCAGGGGATCAGGTTCGCCAGCCACATCTCCATCGAGTAGGTTCCGTTGAAGGTTTGCTGAATGAAGGTGTTCAGGAAACCGGACCAAACGAAGATGAATGCAGCGGCAACAGCACGGATCATCGCAAAGCTCAACAGCACGTCGAGGAAGTGGAAGAACTTCCCGCGAAATGTCCTGGTCATCAGCAGCGGAATGAAAACCGGGCCAAAGAGCGCCGTCACGCCGTAGAGGATGAACGAAGAGCAGTTGATCAGAAACAGAATCGCCGATGCTACGCCCATCAGCGCCTGGACGTAGAAGTAGCAAAGAATCTGGACCGGAGCGGTCAGCGAAGGCATCGGCGTACTGTCCCCCGCCGTCTTCAATAGCTGGAGCAGATTGTCGAGCGAACTCTGATCGAATGCAGCCACCATCGCCTGGGCAATGTAACTGAAGAAGTGATTCAGTCCGAAGCTCGCGCCGGGCAGCGGATTGACCCAGTAATTGATGAGCAGGCAGCAGACGATCAGCCGCAGCAGAAAATGCGTCAGATCTCCCGCGCGAACCGGGTGCGAATGAAAGCGCCACACAGTCATCGTGGAGGTATTCCAGTTGATGACCATGCTGATGAGCGTGAACAGAGCAATGCAGCTCAACTCGGTCAGTCCAAGCTGCGTCAATGCGCCGCCGTTCTGCGTGGTCAGATTCGTCAGATTGTTGGTGAACTGGTACAGCCAATCGACGCCGGAACTGGCGCTCGGAAGGGCCTGGGCCAACAGGGTCGGTGAAATCATATTCGCCACCTCGCAATAGAAAGTGCGGCGCTGGCCGGGCAGGCCCGCGCCGCGTGAAGTTCACTCAGGGAAGGTAGGTCTGCCAGGTGTTGCTTTCGCTGGCCGCACTCGTGTCATTTGTCGCGCGCTGCTGCTGGACGAGGACCGCGGTATTGATGTCTTCGACTGCGGCGTTGCGCCGTTCCATGTTGGCAACGGTCATCTGCCCGGCGAGGCAGGATTGAAGCGTTCCCTGCGCCTGCATCTCGCTGAGCTTCTGAGCTTCGGATGCGTTCAGAAGGTTGAGCTGCTGGACTTCGCTGTTGGTGCCGTCGCCACTGTCGAATTGATCCGAGAGCAGTGACGAATTCGCCGTCGAGTTTTCCGACCTGTTGGTCCTGTACTGGCCAACTGCGGTGAGGCAGTCGGGAGAGATGGCGTCCGAGGTTTCGACCATCGCAAGCTGCGACATGCGCGAGCTGCCGAGCGTCTGGCCGGCGAGGTAGCTGCTTGCGCCGCTATTCATCGACATCGTGGCCGTCTTCCATGCCGTTGCCGACGTGGAAGGCGAGTTCGAGTTGAGTGCAATGCTGATGCCGGCCGTCTCGCCAAACATATTGGCGACGTTCACGTTCTCAAGCGTGTGCAATGTCGTTTGCCACTGTTGCTTGAACGAGAAGTGGGTAATGTTGTTTTTGACCATGTTGTACTGCATCTGGAGTGTGGTCAGTTGTTGAATCAGGCTGGCGTAGCTCGTGGGATCAAAGACGATGTCCCCCAGCCCAAAGAGAGCGAAGCTGGGCGTTGCGGTCAGCAGAACTGCTGCCGCGATGACCAGCCACTTCTTTTGCTTTCTCCGTTGCGTTGGCATATTACCTCCTGTTGCTGGTTGAATCGACTGCCGTGCTGTGTCACAGCCCTCCGTCGATAAGCTCGCGGGCAATTCGAGGAATGACAACGATCCATTCCTCGCCCGCCTCAGCGATGGCTTCGGCCAGCGTGCAGCCGAACTCTTCGAGCCAGTCGGCGCGATTGAGCACAAGCGCCACCGCGACCTTGTCGCTCAAGTTGAACGCCGCCCATGCATCATGTCCGCAGTGCATGGCGCGACGCGAAATCTCGATCAGATGCCGCGATCGTTCGCTCTGCTCAATCATGGCCAGTCTCCGGCTCTACAGGGTTGGGTCCATGCGGTGTTCCGAATAGGATGGAATCAAGATGTCGCGGCCAATGTAAATGCGGGCGCGCGAACCTTCTTTGAGGGTGATAACCGGCAGGCGGTTGAGAAAGTGATTCAATATCTGCTCACCCTCCGATGCTGTCTGCTCCGAGATGCCGTTGCGAATCTCGGTCGATGGATCGAGCACACTGCCGTTGTTGCCGATCTGCGCCAGGCCGCCGATACCGCCGACGGCGGCAGCAGCAGCGAAGGCCTGGAAGTATCCGTGATCGACCTTGGTGGCAAGTCCGGTCGTGCCAATCGGGTCAAGGCCGATGTATTTGTCGAAGTCGAGCGAGAAGCCGTCGGGGCAAACGGCGCGATGGAAGGTGACGAACATCTTGCGCTGTTGGGCGTTGCCCACGCTTTGCACGGTGCCGATCAGGCGCGTGCCCTGCGGCATGAGCAACTGCTGGTGGTCGTGCGAGTAGTAATCGGTGGTGAGCATGACCAGGATTGGCCCGTTGAACCCGCCGTCAATGTGGTTGGTGACGACGCCTTCCAGAACCGTGCCCTCGAAGATCCGATAGAGACGGCCCTGATACTGGTCAAACGGATACGGCCCCATCGGATCGGTTTTGGTGTTTGCCGTTGCCGATTGCTCCGATGCTGCCGCCGCCGCATCGGAACCTTTCTGCGACGGCGTGACGCCAGCAGGCAGAGCGGACGCAGCCTCTTCCGATTTCACAGAAGCGGAAGCTCCCGAGCGTTCAGCGAGCACGGCTGCTGTCTGCGGATTCGGCGCTATCGAATTCGCAGTTTGCCCCGTGTGCGCAAAATCAATCGCAACGGTTCCGCTGTTGATTGCCTCCTGCTTCTGCCTCTCGCGTGCCAGTTCGCGTTGCTTGGACTCGGCTTGGGCCTCTGAGACATTGGAAGTCCGCTGCGGGGCATTGGAACTTCCGCCGTAGATCGCATCCCGCTGCGCCGCTGTCATCGGCGCGGCACTCGATGACTCCGGGCCAGGAGTATCCGAGGATTGAAGTTGCTGCATCGCTGCAAGCAACTCTTGCTGGCGCTGCTTTTCCTCGGCATCGTGCTGCGCCTGCAACTGTTGCTGCGTCTCGAAGCTCGACACCTGCTGCGCGCTGGGCGAGGCCGGGCGCATTGGCAAGGAACTGACTGGCGCCGTCTTTTTGTTGCCGCGCAACAGGCTGGTTACGTTGGCAATGCCGAGAATCGCGAGTATCGCTACCAGTGCGATAACCACCGGCATACTCTTCTTGAGCGGCGGCTTTGCGTCCGGCTGCTCCGAAATAGTTGCGGGAGTGTTTGAATTCTGTTCCGTCATGGCTACTTTGCTCCTCCCTCACGGTGAAACTCGACCTTTTGCTTGCCGATCGCGAGATACCCGTTATCGAGCAGCTTCGGCACGGTGTAGAGCCCGCCGTTGAAATCGAAGTTGATGAGCGACGGCTTTTTGTCCTTCACCTCGTAAAGCGCGGGCGTCTCCTGAAACTGGCCGCGCAGATAGGTGAACTTGTCGTCATGCCAGATTTGCTGGAGGCCAAGCTCTTTGCCCTTGCGCTCGTCCCACACAAAGTCAAAATGTAAGGTTCCGGGGTATTCGCTGCGGTACTGCTCGGCCTTTGTTGTCTCGGCTTTGAGTTCGGCCTCCTGAGCGGCCTTCGCGGCAGCAGCTTCCTGTTTCGCCCTATCCAGGTCGGCAACCGGCACAAAGACCGGAAGCTGGGCCAGCCGGTCTTTCGCGGCCTGGTCGCCGGGAACGATGAAGACTTTGGAATCGAAGTGCGTGTCGGAATCATCGGAGACCTCGCGAAGTGCAAGGGTGTATTCGTTGCCGTGGTCGGAGACGATGTGAATGTCCGTGGCGGCGTTCGCTGTCTTGGGCTTGACGCTGATAAAGCGCGATGCCACATGGCCACCGTCGAAGATCCAGTTCACCGTGTCGCCGGCGAAGACGTTCGCGACCTTTTCCTCTGCGGGCAAAACGATGAGGGTCGATTGCAAGAGCCCCGCGCGAATCTGCGGCGGCGCGTCTGCCTCCGACACCGTGACCGTGCGCGGCGCGCTCGGTTGCAGGGGATGCGTTTCGGTCAGAGCATGGAGTTGGCTCGCGGCCAGCATCATGCAAACGGAAAATGAGACAAAAAGGGTGGGGCGCATATTTCTCAAGTCCTTTCTGCGTGTTGTTGTTGGCGTTATTCGGACTCGCCTTGGGCGAATCGAGTGATTCCCTCCGTGAGTCCGTACTTGGCGATCAGCTTCGCGCGGCGCACGCGGTCCTTCGGCTTGGTCGAAAAGACTGCGTAGCTGCGATTGTCGAGATTGAGCTTGACGACCTTGGTCAATCCGTCGCGGCGCATGTAAAGACCTTCTCGATCCTGCAAGCTCTCGAAGAGTGCAAGTTGCTGCTCGTTCATCTTGAAGAGTTCCGTGTAGCGTTTCCGGTTGAAGGTCGCGTCCTTCAAGAAGAGAAACGATGTGCAGGAGTTCACAATCGAATCAGCATTGGCTCCGAGGTCTTCCGCCGACTGGCCGATCATCGTGACGCCGCCCAGGTTCTTGCGCACGGTTTTGATTGAGGCGAGCGCGCCTTCAAGCAACTGCCGGTTCTTCATCGAGGAAAAAATCTCCTCAATCAGGATGTGCTTGGGTACGCCTAGATTGGCGGGGTTATAAAGCACGTCGTTGATCCGGCGTAGGAGCCAAACCATTAGTGGCTCGATCAGGTCGGCATACTGCTCGTTGTTCACGCCCTGGAAGTCGAAGCATTGCAGGCGCGAGAGCGAGAGACTGTCTTCGATATTGTCGAAGATGGCTGCGTAGACGCCCTTGCCAACCCACTTCGACAAATAGCGGTCGAGCTTCTTGGGCAGGAAGAGATTGGATAACCGGCGATTCTCCGGGTCGAGCAGATACATATCTCGCACGGCCTTGTGGATTACGTCGTCGTCTTCCGGCTCCAGTTCTGCGCCGCCGTTGGTCAGAAGCAACTTCACGAACGAATAGAGGAACGCGATATTGCTCTCGGTCGGCTCCAGGCGGAAGGGATTGACGCGCGGGCCGTCCTTGCCAATGCGGTCCACGCGCCCGCCATACAACTCAACGACGCTCTCGTAGCTGCCGCCGATGTCGAAGATGTACGTGAAGCCGCCATACTTCTGCTCATGGGCGATGGCCATGTTGCCGTGAACGCTTTTGCCGGTTCCCGTCGGCCCGAGGATCAGCATCACGCGCACGCCGTCCACATACACGTCCTGAAAGAACGGCGTCCGTGTACGCGTCTCAAAGATGTTGAGGTATTCATTGTCGAGGTCTTCCGAATACGAGTGGCCGAGATTGGGCGCGAAGATCGAAGAAAGCCGCGCATGATGGTCTTCCGCCAGCCACATCGGGAAGACGTTGAATTTGCCGTTGCCGGGAAACATGGCATAGAAGGCCGACAGGTTGCCCAGTGTCTCTTCCATCACCTGTGCACGTGCATCGACGAAGACGCGATGCACGGCAGGCGCAATGCCGCGCAGCTCGTCCAAACTGCGTGCGGCTACAAGGAAGCGCAGCGAGAATTCACCCTGCGCCTTCTTGTCGAGCGAGCGGATGACCTCGCCCAAATCATCGACCTGCGTGTTGGCTGCGCGTGCTCCTGCGCCGGTTTCAAGCGATGCCGTGTCATGGCCGCTCATGACGCGCGTCAGCACGCCGACTTTGAAGAACGAGATGAACCTTTCCTGGGCATCGATCTCGCTGCGCGCAGCAGTGGTTGACTTTGGCCGCCAGGTCGTCAAAAGAACACTGTCGCAGTCGAGAGCCATCAATCCAGAGAACAGGCAGGGCCGCGACGCCTCGGGCGTAGTCTTCAGAGAAAACATCTGGACGAAGCGCCGGCCGACGGTGAGGTGGTCGCTGTGCCATGAAACCGGGCTTTGCACGATCTGGCGGTCTACGCCGTCGTCAGCGCTCAGCGTATACCCCGCAGCCCACTCTTCGAGATTGAAAAGATAGCTGAAGAACTGGAAAACGGCGTTCTTGTCGAGTAGCCGCAATCCAAGCGATCCGCTGAGATGCCCTTCAAACAGCGTGGCCGTCTTCTCAAGATCGGCCAGCATCCGCGTCGTGTCGGTGTCGTGCTCCCTTGGTTTGCGCGCGAAGTCCGCGGCCTTCGGCGGCTCCAGCGTCAAGCACCAATGCAGGTCGATGCGGCGGAAGCCCGCCGACTTGTCCAGAAAACTCAATCGGTCATCGACGAATACCTGTGTCACCGGATTGCCGTACTGTTCTTTGCGCGGCAGATCGGACCCGGACATGAGGCGCGTGTATTGGTTGAGGCACACGCCTTCCGGCAGTCCGCGCAGCGCGCCTTCAATCGAGCGCATCTCGGCCTCAAGCTCCTGGTCGGTCAATCCCTCTTCGTCGATGCCGGTTAGAGAGAAGAGGCAGCCGTGGCCGCCGCCCTTTAGCGCGAAGATGCGGTCGTTGACGAAGCGCGCAATCGGCACGATCGAGCACGCAGCTCCGGCCTTGGCGAACCATGGCGTGAATCTTTGTTGTTCAGTGTTTACGCGGGTCATAGTAGGACCTCTGGCTCAGACTCAAGCCCCAAAGTTCGAACATCTTCGGATGTTTGCGGACAACGAGCCACGCGCCGACGGCCAGCGACGGAAAAGCGATCAACGCCACGACGCGGAACCCAACGAGGAAAACCGTTACGCAGACGAAGACAATCGCCATCCATGCGCTGAGGTCCAATCCGAGCTTAGCTCGTGGCCTGTTGAGCGCCTGATTGATTGGTAACGGCTCTCCTCGCTTGGTCATGGCCGCCTCCTACTGCATCGTCTGCCCGGTGAGCGAGCCAATCCAGCCAGCGCCCCAGCCCAATACGGCCGCGCCAAAAAGCGCGCCGAAGAGGCCGGGAATCGCGTCTTGGAACCGTCCCGACATCATGCGGATTCCGGCAAAGATCAATCCGCCGAAGCAGATCACCGCGCCCGCATAGATGGCAAAGGTTTTGAAGGTGGTCATCAGCGTGGTCGCGCCAGAGAAGTCCATCGTCCCCTGGGCATGGGCCACGCCAGCGAAAGGGAGTGCGACGAGGGTAGGAGCCATCGTTCGGATGGCCGAGAGAAGTGTGGTTTTGAGGGTTGGTCCCGTCAGCCGGGCGGCGGGCGGAACAGGCAGCCGATTACGAGCGGTATCGAATCGGAGGAGACGGCGGAATCGATTCACTTTGCACCTCCGCTGACTTCAAGCGTCAGCATTAGGGCAAAGTTAGGTCGGTTTCAGGGCCGCGTCCAATGAATTCCAGGGAGACCGTTATTCCATTTAGGAATAACGGCGGGGTTTTGTGGGGGAGGCTTGGCCTAGAATTTGTAGTCGCGGATGGTCTCCGGTGTTCCGGCGCCACCCTTATATAAGGATGCTTCCACGGCTGGCCGCACCGTGACGTAGCAGGTGAAGCTGGTTCCGTCGGTCAACTCGATCTGGACGCGCGACCCGTCGCCCGTGTCGCGGTGGATGCGCAGCAGTTGAATCGTCTTGCCTGCCACTTCCGGGCAGTCAATGAAATCGGTGTTCACGATTTCTCCCTCCTCCTGTTTAGCATCGTACGCCGCCATCTCAATGTGTGGCTGCGGTCGATGAATTTCCTGTCATTCCTGCATTTTCTCGGCACGGTGAGTGCGGGCTATCATCGGCCTCAACGGTGACCAGGACATTATCACACTCATCGTGTGTAGACGCATAGTGGTCAGCCTTCGAGCATGGAGATGTGGCCCCACGCTCCGTTAAGTCTCGATTCGGCACAAGGTTGCGGCAACTCCGCGACGAGCGGGGCTATTCCCAGGAAGAACTGGCCGAGCGCGCCGGACTGCATCGGAACTACGTCGGCGGCGTCGAGCGTGGTGAGCGCAACGTCGCCCTAGAAAACATCGTTAAGCTGGCAAAGGCGCTGTCCGTCAAGCCGTGCGAACTGTTTGAAGATTTCTCCTGATCAGCCTCAAACACTTTGTCATGTTCTATATGCTGACTTAGGTTAACGTCGATCCATATCTGGAGGTCGGCACACATGCATAGGCAAATAAAAGATGAAACCTCGCGCAAAGGTGCTCTGAGATAGGCAGTTTAGAATGGGTTAACAACCCAAACAGACGTTAAAAACCGGTGGAGGATGAGGAGCAGGGCTATGTCCTTGGAGTTACCGAGTGAAAAATACCATGTTGCTTTGTCCTTTGCAGGGGAGGACCGAGACTATGTTGAAAAAGTTGCCTCTCAGCTCAAATCCGATGGCGTCAGGGTTTTCTATGACAAGTTCGAAGAAGCGACCCTGTGGGGAAAAAATCTTTATACCCATCTGAGCGATGTGTACGAGAACAAGGCGCTGTTCACGGTCATGTTCATTTCAGAGCACTACAAGAACAAAGTTTGGACGAATCACGAGCGTGAAAGTGCGCAGGCACGCGCCTTCGAGAGCAACCGGGAGTATATTTTGCCCGCATTCTTCGACGAGTCCGTCAAGATCCCGGGGGTGCTCAAGACAACCGGCAGGATCTCTCTGGCAAAACGTTCTCCCGAGAATCTGGCATCGCTGATCATAAAGAAACTGGAGGAGGCGGGTATCGATTTGTCCGCCGGATTCGAGTACTCAGATGAAGCCAAAGCGGATGTTGACTTCCCCCGGCCGAAAGGAAGCAAGATCTCCAAGTTGTTGGACGCATTGCAGTCCTATACCTGGCCGAGACAGGCTCCAGCGGTGGAAGCGATCTTAGAGCTCGATTGGAAGACGGTAACCAAAGATCAGATTTTTGTGCTCGGGCGCAATATCTATCAGTGCGCCGATGGTTCAGAACGCCGCTCCATCGCAGTTCTGGACAATCTGCGCTCGGAACTGGCCCAGCTTCCCATCGATGCCGCCATACATCTCTTGAATGGCATGTTCTTCGAGGTCTACTTCAATAAAGCGGGAGAATTTAGAGGCCGCAAACTAAAAGGCAGATATTTAGACAGGCTCCTGAAGCTGCAAACGGTGAAGAAATTCGCGCCGTCCATCGACTTTATCCGCAAAGCAGTTCGACCATACAAAAGCCATCTTCCGATTCTTCCCTCAGTTACTCCCGAAATAGCCGAATTCGTGATCTCTGTCAGAAAGTCCGATCCGCCGCTGGTTAAGAGCCTAAAGCTCCGAGGCTGCGAACTGCTTATGGAGTCAGACGGTGAGGAAGACTTTTCTTCGGATGTCTGGAAACTGTCGTTCGTGAAATTCACGGCAGAACGCCTGAAGGCGCGGCTAGCTGAAGCGTGGTTTATTCCGCCTGAACAATTGAAGATCAGCTGTGATCAAAAAATGGGCTCGGGGACGGAATATCGCTTGCCTACGGGAGGCAGCATCGCCTGGCCGGAAGAGGGCATAACTTAATGCGGGTTTACCCGGCTAGAGCCTGCCTCTTGTGCGCGGCTCGGATCGGTCTTCTGGATGTCCGTAGGTCAGAAGCATCCGGTAGATCGTCGCGCAGAGCGAACCGTACTTGGCATCGAACTTCAGCTGCTCATGCTGTGGTGGCGTGAGTTGAGGCGCGCCTGGACCGCCGCCGATCAGGACGTTCCCTGGAGCCTGTGTGAACGCTTCCAGCAGCGCCTGAAATGATTTTTCGCTGTACCAGTATTTGCAGTGACTCAGCATTGCCTGTACTGCCCGGAGTTCCTCGGTCCGCAATGATTGCTGGAACAGGCGAAAATCCATTTCGGCTTCACCGCGGGTTTTATGACACTCACGGCACAATGCGAGCAAAGCAGTATCTGGATACTGCCACGGCTCCCTACCGTACCGGTAATAGCAGTGATGAACATCTAATCCGGACGTAGAGCCGCATTCTTCACATTTGTGTTCGCAACGATCGAGGATGCGTTCACGTTTCTGCTGCCACCGCAAATCTTTGAGCTTCTCACGGTAAGGAGCTGTTGGCGGGGGCAAGGGCTGCCAATCATCCACCGGATAGAAGCCCATATTCCAATGATGACCTAGTTCATAGTAGTAGCCGAATCCCTCCGCCAAATCCTGCAGTTCGTCGTCAACGCCTGTTCCGTAGTTCAGCCATGTGACCAGAGAGTTGTCAAATGCGAGTATCAGCTCCGCTCCTTGCAGCAAATGATCAGGCCCTTCTTTGATAGCCCATTCTTCCGGCGTGTAGAACCAGAAGTCATAATTAATTTCATTGATGCGGAGCCACTCTTCGAAGACCTCCCGCATTACATCAAGCTGAGCCCTCATGATTGATGGAGAACCTTTCTGATGCGCCTATCTGCCAAGAATCGCATCGATATTTCTCTTAATGTTGTCGGTAGGCAATCCGAAGCCCTCTTTGTTCACCATTATGAGCAAAGTGCGCTCCAACCGCTCCCTACATTCTTCACTGATGCGCGTTTCCACTCCGATCTCCGGTATCTGTGCGTTGCCCTGAAGTCAATAGCTCTGTTCAGGTAAGGTTCGCGAGGATTGGTTCGAAAGACGCCCGCAGCTCTTCGACAACTACAGCAAGCTGCCCCGGCGCATCGGTCAATGCGGAGCGTTTCAGAAATGCTCGCCACTGTGCCTGCTTCGCTGGATCGGTGCCGAATTGCGGCGAAAGGCCAATCGGCGCGGCATCGATTTCCATCTTCCGATTCTTGAAGGTTCGCTTGATAGCCGCGCGAAGCACTGTCCGGTCAAGTTCTGGATGGCGCAGAAGAATCCAGATGTCGAAGTAGTCCTTCATGCGGCTGTTCAACATTCGAAGTTGCACGAGTGCTTCCAGCTTTTCAGCAATGACGGTCTCGCGGGTGTAGCCGAACAGAGCCGGCGCAGGAAAGTCCAAAATCGTGGGATAAGCAAGCTGTTCCGGTTCTGGCGTCACGACATCGCCAAATCCAATATCGATCTGCATGGTTACGCGAGCAGCATTGAGATGGCCCGTAAACACGGTGCGAACTCCGGAATAATCTGCATCCTCCCGAATCACCGATCCGGAAAACGAATCGAGATCAAAGGTTATGCCATCATCGGGCACGGAGGTCCGAGCTACCTCTTGCAGCAACTTCACAATATCGTCAACTGCATTGCTGGTTCTGCCCAGCAGGTCAATGTCCATCGTCGGCCTGGACATGGGCGCGCGCCACGCCGTCAGCAGCAGGGCGCCTTTCAGAAGGAATTTGCCGGCGTGTGGCGATACTGACAGGCGATAAAGAAAGCGCTCCATCGCGTAATACTGAAGCACTTCGGCGAAGGGCCGGTTGTTTGCCTTCGCGTAGTTCAGCAGGCGCTGGCGAACCGAAGCGCCCATGTTTTTGACCACGGATACCGTCAAAGAATCGCCTCCAGGTAAGGCCGCATGACACGCTCGACACGGCACACTTTTGCGAACTGCTCAATCTGATCGATCTTCATGCGCCCACGCTGGCGGTAAAGATTCAGCGCCTCCGTGCACACATCGATGCCGAGCTTATTGCGGTACTTGAAACAGTCGGCCAGCGTCTTCTCAGCAGAGTAGACGCGCACAGTGGTTCCATCCAGCGTCACTTCCTCGATGCCGCTTTCATAAAGCGGCCTGGAATACCAGAAGATGCGCAGCGGCGGGTATTGCAGCGCGGGTGCCTGGTCGTTGGCCGGTATCGCGAGGTAAACCGCGTGCGGAATCTGCGTGGTGAGCCGGTGGAACGCCAGCGCCGAAATCAGGCAAACAATCCCCTTCGGAACCTTGTGCGAGACCGTCACCAGATCCGGGTTGCCCAGCGGCTTCGCAGTGGCAAGCCGGTAAAGCCCTCGTTCGAGCCGTTCCAGCTTCCCCGCGTCCCGAAGCGCATAGAGTTCCCGAGGATGCACACCCATTTCGACCGCCAGCTTTGTATTGAGGATGCCGCCACTTTTCTCGAAAATCGCAAGGGCGCGGCTCATCGCGCCGGTGTGAGGCGTTTGCGTGGCGTCGGATATAATCCTCGGAGATCGCATATTATCTCCGAGTATTCTATCCAAATACGGGCAGGCTTCCAAGTGCCTTGGAAGGCTCCTGCTGAGAGTGCAAATTGACCGATATTCTTCGAGCTGGTCCCACACAGCCAGCCCGAAAGCCCGTAAAAAGCTTGTCGCATTTTTGTCGCAAATACCGCCCAGAGGGCCGTTTTTGCCGGTTGTGCCGGTTTGTAACTACCGTACCGTCAACAATTTGCGATTTGCTTCACTGCTTGACACGGAAGAGGTCGTTGGTTCGAATCCAATCGTGCCTACCATTTCCCCTTTAAAATCAGTTAATTACAGGCTTGACCTCTTCTTTCTTACCCAAATTTAGGTTCTTTTGGGTGCTGAAGGAAAAAGCCGGACCCAGGAAGCCCTTCAGCGCAAGTTCCTGCGCCTCGCGCTTCTCCTCGGTTACAGCCTGTTGGTAGAACTCCAGGGTCACGCGAGGATTCGCATGACGAAGGAGTTCTTGGGCAACTTTGACGTCGACCTTCATCTGACGGAGCATCGTGCCAAGGCCATGACGGAACGAGTGCCAACCGATTCTCTTCTTCACCCCCATCTCGGCGAGGGCTGGACGGATGTGACGCTTGAGAATCATGTCAGGTTGAAGAGGCTGCGAGCCATTCTTTTGAACGGACGCAAAGATATAGTCCGAGTCAGCCCGATAATCTGCCTCCGCCCTCCACTTCTTCAATTCATCCAGAACAAGTGGATGGAGGGGTACAGGTTTGCGGGACCCGATCGTCTTGGTATCGCCGACAACGTTGCGATAGATGGAACGCGTGATGTTGGCGATCCCCGCATCGAAGTCGACATCGTGCCAGCGAAGTTCGAAGAGTTCTCCCCGGCGAATTCCAGTGGCTGCGTCGAGGAGGACCATGGTGCGTTCACGTTGTGGGAGGTTCTTCAGGAGTGTCTGCAGCTCCTCCGGCGTGAGAAATTCCGGATCGCGCAGCCGCTTCGCTGACGTCCGGACCTCTGTGATTGGGTTTTGCGATGCCCACCCGTAGCGAATCGCGTGGGCGAACACCGCGGACATGACGTTGCGGATCTTGGCCTTTGTCGAAGGGCTCGTCGGCTTGCCGTCCTTCCTCTTGATGCCTTCGAGCCACCGCTCGACTTCAATGCTCTTGATGGCCGAAAGCGCACTTCCGCCCCACCTCGGAACAATGTGGCTGTCGAGAAAGTCCCTGTAGCTGACAACCGTGGCGAATGCCTTGCGAGGCAGCTCATCTTTCTTGTAATGCGTCACGAGCTGCTGAATGTTCATGGGGGTGAATTGCCCCTCGTTGATCTCGACCCTGAGCTGCGTAAGCGCCTTCTCTGCGTCTTTGCGCTTGGGAAATTCGAGCACCGTGCCTACATATTGCCTTTTGTAGACACGACGTCCGCTCTCCTCCGTGTAGGACCGGAACATCCACGCATCGGGTTGGCTCTTGCGCTTCAAAATACTCAGGGAACCTCGTTGATAGCGTTGCGCCTGCATGCGGATCTTCTCCTTTGCACGCGCACTGATGGCTTGGGACGAGTCTACATCGGAACGTGCGGGGAACGCGGTGGAGTTCGTCATGCGGCCCTCCGCTCGTTCGTATGTTGGCTCATCCACTCGACGAGTTCATCCTCGTAGACCCCTTTTCAATTCCGCCTCATTCATACGTGACTCCAGACTCTACGACATCGTGAGGGGCCATTCGCCTCATGGTCAGCCTGCTCTTCGTCGAGGACGACGAGATCCTCACCCAGCCGGGCATTGTCCGCACCATCTATGACCCGGCGGCGGGCACAGGCGGCATGCTTTCGGTGGCCGGGGAGCATCTGGCGGACCTCAACCCCGACGCACGCCTCACCATGTTCGGGCAGGAGCTCAACGACGAGTCCTACGCCATCTGCAAGGCCGACATGCTCATCAAGGGGCAGGACGTCCGCAACATCATCGCCGGCAACACGCTTTCCGAAGATGGCCACCGCGGCAAGACCTTCGACTACATGCTCTCCAACACGCACATCAGCCTGCCCAACATGACCTGCACGTGGAGTCCGGAAGCCTCGCCCGCGCGTGCGCGAGGATTTTGTTGCCGGGCAGGATGGAAATCCCTGGTGTTGACCTCCCGGGAGTAGGGCGCGACATCGGCGAGGATGGCCATCCTGTGGATGTCGGGATAGTCTTCTGGGTTGACCTCTTCGAGCTCCGG
>JAJYAE010000446.1 GCA_021779695.1 Acidobacteriota bacterium
CGCGAGCCCCTGTAACCAAACATACCCGTTTCTGTCGTGCATGGGAAATTGAAATGCAGTGGCGATGGCGCGGAAGGAGTCTGTGGCGAGGAGTGTGTGCTCGTCCGCGCTGCGCACGGCGAGGTCAGCGGCGAGGCCGTGGAGATGGACAGCCGCTTCGACAGCGCGCGCGGAATCATTGGCGTGCTGCGCGAGCAGAGAGGCGATGAAACCGGCCAGCACATCGCCGCTGCCGCCTTTGGCCATGCCGGGATTGCCGGTGGTGTTGACGGCGACGTGTCCGTCGCGATGCGCGATGAGCGTGCGCCAGCCCTTCAGGACGAGCGTGACGCCGTGGCGTTGCGCGAAATCGCGAGCAATGGCGCGGCGGTTGGACTGAACCTCAGCGGTGGTTAGGCCTGCGAGGCGGGCCATTTCACCAGGATGCGGCGTGAGGACGAGGGTGCGGCCAAGCGCGAGCTTGGTGAGGAGGACGGGCTTGCGTGCGAGGATGTTGAGCGCATCGGCGTCGAGGATGGCGGGCATTCTGGTTGCGGAGAGCAGAGCGGTGACGAACTTGATGGCGTCGGCGGACTGGCCGAGGCCGGGACCGATGGCAAGGATGGATTTGCCTGCGGTGAGGGCTTCGATCTGCTTGGGACGGGCGGCTTCTGCAGAGACGTGACCGGCTTCAGCGGCCGCAAGAGGCCACGTCATCAACTCGGGGGCAAGGGCGGCGACAGATGGAAGGATGGGCGCGGGAACGGCGGCGGTGACGAGGCCGGCGCCGGTTCGTAACGCGGCGAGCGCGGCCATGGCGGGCGCACCGGATTTGCCGAGCGAACCACCAACGACGAGGACGTGGCCGAAGAGGCCTTTGTTGGCGGCGGCGGGGCGCGGCTGCTGCGCGAGAGCGAGCGAGGCGCCGGCCCACGAGACGTTGAGCGAAGACGCAATGGCCTCTGACGGCGAGCCGATGGGGGCCACGACGATGGGCTGATGCCAGCGGCGCGTGAGCTGGCCGAAGACGTGCGCAGGCTTGGGCGCGGTGAAGGTGAGGACGGCGTCGGCGGGAAAGACGGGATCGGCGATGGTGGCGGCGGTTTCGTCGGCGGGCCAGCCGGAGGGCAGATCGACGGCGAGGATGGGCGCGCAGCTTGAGCGGACCCACTCGAGCGCGGCGAGCGCAAGGCCACGCAGAGGCGGCTGGAAGCCGGTGCCGACGACGGCGTCGAGGATGAGATCGCAGGCGAGCGCGGCGTTGTGCTGCTGGAGATCGGCGGCGGAGGTGATGATGTGGATGAGGCCGTGCGCGGGGCTGGCGAGTTCGCGCCAGGCCTCGGCGGCGTCGGGCGTCATCTTCTCTGGCGGGCCGAGGAGGATTGTGGTGACGTCGAGCCCCGCGGCGGCAAGCATGCGCGCGGCCATGAGGCCGTCGCCGCCGTTGTTGCCGCGGCCACAGAGAACAGTGATGCGGCGTGCGCGCGGAAAGTGCCGGCGCGCAAATGTGGCGACTGCGGCGGCCGCGGTGCGCATGAGCTTGAGCGAAGGGACGCCGTAGCGCTCGGAGGTGACGCGGTCGCAGAGCTGCATCTCAGCGGCGGATAAGACCTGCATGGGAACCATCGTAGCCGAAGGCGCGGCGGCAGTGCTCTGCGGGCATCATCAGGAAAGGCGAAGAAAAGCGAAAGCTGACCGCGCCAAAACATGCAAAGAAAATGTGGAAAAGTGCAAATAAATTTAGGGGGGTAGGGGGGTATTTATTGGTTCGGGCCGACGCGGATATCGGGATGGGTGTGAAGGCTGCTGGCATGGCGCGAGGCTCCTGAAAATGAAAATGCCTGAGAAGACGGGCCGGTGGGCGTGGTTCTCAGGCTGATGTATTTAGTATGCGCGTTTGCTGGAATTAACATGCAAAGCGGCGCAAGGTTTTTGCCGAGTGGAATGAATGGGTTGGAAAAAAGTTTGGCGGGAGGCGCTTGACGAGATGCAGCCGTCAGCTTTCAGCTTTCTTGTGGCTGTGTGAGATTTGTGCTTTCCCAGGTCTCAGAAGCGAGACCTGGGGCACCCACGGTGGTGGCTGGGGGGCGGGCTTGCATAGGTGGGCAGCTTGCCAAAAGCAACTGGCGATTTTGACGAAGCCATTGCGTCGAGCTCAGAATCCGGAAGGTCCTACCTGCGCACGAAGGAGATTCCGCTTGTATAAGACATTGTTCGCCCTTGTGGTTTCAGTTGCCGGAATGCTTGTTCCCGCGGCTGGTACGGCTCAAACGCCAGGCAAACGATCTGTCCGCATTGCAATCTGCCAGATTCTGGTGATTGACAGCGACCGCGAGGGCAACTTTCGCCGCATTGAAGATGCGCTTGAGCAAGCAGCGAGGCAACGTGCGCAGATTGCCGTATTCCCTGAGTCGTCGATCCTGGGCTGGGAGAATCCGGATGCCCATCGTCTGGCTGCACCTATTCCAGGCAATGACAGCAATCGTATTGGCGAATTGGCGCGCAAGTACGGGATGATGATCGCCATTGGTCTCGACGAGAAAGATGGCGACCGGCTCTACGACTCGGCCATTCTGGTGGACAAGAATGGAAAGCTTCTCTGGAAGCACCGAAAGATCAATGTCCTTCCAGAGCTGATGACGCCGCCGTATTCTCAGGGACGGCCGGACGAGATTGAAGTGGTGCAGACGGAGTTTGGAAGAATTGCCGTACTCATTTGCGCTGACACCTTCACGGACGCATTTGTGGAACGTCTAAGGGTTCTCAAGCCGGATCTGATGCTGGTTCCCTATGGGTGGGCCGCTCCCGATGACCAATGGCCTGAGCACTCAAAGGAGCTGGAAGACCTTGTTCAGCGGAGAGCGCGTCAGGTTCGCTGCCCGATGGTGGGCGTCGATCTGGTGGGTGAGATGACGCATGGCCCGTGGGCAGGGCGAACCTATGGCGGGTCGAGCTTCGCTGCCGACGGGGATGGCAAGATCCTGATCACTGCCCGGGATCGGGATACGGACCTTCGCGTGATAGATGTGGCTGTTGGTTCGCT
>JAJYAE010000106.1 GCA_021779695.1 Acidobacteriota bacterium
ATTCCTGCGGGGAACCTATGTTGACCTTCCCATCCATGACCACCGCACGCGCCCCCTTGCGGGGCTGTGTTGTCATGGTTGCGACGGCCTCGGTTCTGCTTCTGCTCGCCGGCTGTGGTGGGCAGGGCTCCGGCATGACGTCCGGCTCTTCAAGCTCTTCCGGCGCGCACGGCACGCCCATCGTCCTTATGGCCTCCAGCACGGCCAACGACCGCATTCCGCAGCTGCAGATTCAGTTCACCAGCCTCAAACTCATCTCCGATTCCGGCGCGTCTGTTCCACTTATTGCCTCACCACTCTATCCGGAGATGATTCATCTCAACGGCGTTTGGGAGCCGCTCGCAACCGGCAATCTTCCTCCCGGGACCTACACCTCAGCCGACGTCACCCTCGGCTCAGCGCTCTTTGTCTGCACCAGTTATGAAGCTGGCAGCGGACTGCAGACCAGCACCTTCGTCTACGGGCAGGTTCCCGCTTCCAGCATTCACATCTCCGTCCCGGCGCCCATCAAGGTCACCTCCACGCCCGCAGCAGTTCTCCTCACCCTGGATGTCTCCAGTTCGGTCTCGTTTACCAGTTGCCAGGGCGGCACAGCCACCAACTTTTCCATTACGCCCACCATGTCGCTCGCGCCCATCGCCCTCGCCAATGCCTCGTCCCCCTCGACCGGCTCGCTCGTCACCGGCATGGAGGGTCTGGTCACAAGCATCCAGTCCGCCGATCATTCTTTTACTGTCGCCGGCGCGGACGGCACAGCGCTTTCCGGTCCTACCTGGCAAATCAACACGGACTCCAACACCCTCTTTCAAGGCATCGGCAGCCTGGCTCAGCTGGGCGAGGGCATGCCCGTCGACATCGACTTGAATCCCCAGTCCGACGGTACTCTTCTGGCCACCCGCGTCTCGGTCTTTGATCTCAACACCACCGACCTGAATGTCTTCACCGGGCCAATGAACTTTGTCTCCTCGGTCAACCCCACCTTCTCCCTCATCGGACAACAGCAGCAGGGGTACCTCGACAGCACCAGCTACTTCAGTGGCGCCGAGCTCATCGACGACCGCAACGCCAGCTTCCAGATCGCCGGTCCCCCCAGCCGCTTCAGCGGATTGCCCTTTCAGGCCGTCTTCAGCGCATCCACCGCCGTCGCCGGACAGAACGTCTCCGTCACCTCGCAGGTTCCGCTCTTTCCCGCCGGCGCTCTGCCCGCTTCCACCGTCACCCTCATGCCCCAGAGTCTCAATGGCACCGTGCGCGCCATTTCCCGATCCGGCGACTACACCACTTACGTCCTGAAGCTCGCAACCTATGACACCTTCCCCAACCTCGCCAATCAGCCCGGGGAGTCGCTGGCCATCGCCAATCCCAGCACCGTCGTCGTCTATGCCGGCGTCAACGCCCGCATGCTCACCGCCAATCCCATCGCGGTCGGCAGTGTCTACCGTTTTTATGGCCAGGTCTTCAACGATCAGGGCGTGCTGCGCATGGTTTGCCTGCAAGTCAGCGACGGCGTAGCACTCTAGCGCGCCTCCAATCCGCGCCCCACATCGCCACGCGCAAAAGAAAAGAGGCAGACGCAAATGTGCGCTGCCTCTTTTGCATTGCAGTCGGAAACACGGCCGTCATACCGCCGGATTCCAGACGTCAGGTTTCAGCTACGCCCGGAGTGCGCCATGCGCGATGCGGCATTCATCTCCCGATGCAGCCTTGGCGTAATGCGGTGCTGCTGGATCTTGTAAAGAAGGCCACGATAGCTGATGTTGAGACACTTGGCCGCGTGGCGGCGATTCCAGCCGGAGACCTCGAGCGCATCTTGTATCAGCTGCGCCTCCGTGCGGTCTTTCATGTCGCTCAGAATCGAACGCATCGCAAAACGGTGCGTGGCAGCATCCGGGAGCCCCTCGAAGACAGGCTCGGGGATGACCGCAGGCATCGCGCGCGATTCCAATTCGTCGATCGCCGCTTCCGTGTCGCGAAGAATAATGGTGCGAGTCACAAAATTCTTCAACTCCCGCAGGTTGCCGCGCCAGTCATGCCGGATCGCTGCGTCCATCAGCTTCTGGGGAAAGATGCAGGTGCAATCATCCTTTAGTTCCGCACTGGTTCTGCGGATAAACTCATCGACGAGAAATGGAATCTCTTCGCGACGCTCCCGCAGCGGAGGAATTTGAATCGTGAAGACGCTCAGCCGGTAATACAGGTCCTCGCGAAACTTCTTTTCCGTCAGCGCATTTTCCATGTGCACGTTCGTGGCTGCAAGAATACGCACATCCGAATGGCTTGCCTCCTGGGCTCCCAGGCGCGTGAATTGTCCGTCCTGCAGCACCCGCAGCAGCTTGGCCTGCATCTGGGGTCCCATTTCGCCGATCTCGTCCAGCAGGAGCGTCCCTTTGTTCGCGTGCTCAAATTTTCCCGCCCGGTCCTTGATGGCTCCCGTGAATGCGCCGCGCTGATGCCCGAAAAGCTCGCTCTCAAGCAGGTCATACGGAACCGCGGCACAATTCAGCTTCAGAAAGCGGTGGCGTGCGCGCTGAGAGTGCTTGTGAATCAGGTTCGCAATCACCTCTTTGCCGGTTCCACTTTCACCCAGAATCAGTACCGGCACATCAGACTCGGCCAGCAGCTTGATCTGGCGGTAGATGTTGAACATGGCAGGAGAGGCAGCAAGGAAGAACTGGTTGTCTTCCAGCTCTTCGATGCAGACCTTGCTGGTGGAAGACTTTCCGCCGGAAGCCTCCGGTCTCGAGCTTGAGCCTCCATTGGCTTCATGCCGGCGCAACGGTTCACCCGCCTGCCCCAAATGGACGGAGTGAAGAAGCAATTCGATCTCGTGTGTCGTGGGTGGCTCGGAGAAAAAGTGCGCCACCCCAGCCGACTCCATCTCCTTTTGCCATCCCGCATCGCCGTCCGCCGCAATCACCGCGACAGGAGTCGTGCGCATCTTGGCGAGCCAGCGGCGCAATTGGGCTTTCGCAGACGGGGAAGTACTCTGTTGCTGAATCAGCAGCAGATCTGGATTGAGACAGTTACTCATCAGAGTATGGGCCTGCCGAAGGTTGCCCGCTTCAACAACGCGGTGTCCTGCCTCGAGGCATTGTGTGTTGATCTGGGCTTGCAGAACGGAATCTGAAATAGCTGTAAGAACAAGAAGAAACGGTTTCACAAGGCACCCTCAATCAGACTCTTGCAGTTTATGGTCGATTAAACGCCTGGCAGGCCCTCTCGGGAGGAATCGTTCCTCCTGCTCATCTCTCTATAGGCAAGGCCGACAAGCCAAGTCACTGCATACGGAAAGGGTGAATCATTTCCCTTCATCTGAGCCGCTCGCTCGCCATCCCGCATGCTTGATTTCCTTGGAGGTCAAAAACCGGTCGCTATGCATGCACTTCGATGCGCAGCGCCGGACCCTGGTCAGTCTGGTTGGACGAAGTTCAGCTCGTGCAATCAGCTTCAGCTTGTTTCGCATGAAAGCCCCCGTGGAAAGTTGGCGAAGTCTTAAAGTTTTCGTCGGAGCGTGTAACCAATCTTGCCAATCGACACCGCACTGATTCAGACAGCCGCAGCTTTGCGCAACAATGCGGTCTTCACTCTCACTGAATCGAATTGCGGTCCTCGCCGAGGAAAGTCGAGAGGCAAGATTCAAGGTTGCGGACATGAAACTCCTCCATAGAAAAAGTCGCTGACGCGACTTGGGGAAACGCAGTATTCGATTGCACGCTTTCTGCTGAGAAGTCTTTCCGGGTTGATCATCAGGCACCTCTCTTGCCGCCCGAAGTGATCCCCTCCACTTTCATACCAAGTAAACAGGATGGTTCTCCCGTTTCACTTGAATCCGCTCATCCCGCCCTTCCAGCCAGTTGCCGGGGCTCCTTGCAGACAGTCTCAAGCCCTGCCGGCCAAGTCCTGAATGACTACTTCCTGAGATTGTTCTCAGGAGTTGAACTATAGGAAAATGTACCCTCGAAGTCAACAAAACTATGGTAATTCGAGCCAATAAACTTTGGTTGTAACATTCTGTTTTTATTGAATTTATAAAGAAGTACCGCCTCAAAATTGAAGCAGACAGCCCTCCATGACTGTGCCACCGATCACATATCCATCGGTTCTCGGGGATTCGAAACGCAACTCCAGATCACGAATGATCTTCCCTCGTGCCATCTCGACTCGCACGCGAGGGGCATCCTCGGCTTTCAATTGCCAAGGAACGGCCAGCGGTGCTTCCGGTAGGCCTCGATCAGATAGATCAATGTGCCCGAGGCTCCGATGGCGGCTGCGACCGCGAGCCCGCCCAGTGCATGGGGACGATTTATCAGAATGAAGGTGAATCCTGCCATCGCAAGCAGAGGGGGTAGCGGATACAGTGGCATCCGGAAAGGGCGCGAGAGTCCCGGGCGCTTCCATCGCAGAAGCATGACCCCGGCATGCTGCAACAGGAACTGCAGCAGAATGCGCGTGACGACCAGCATGGTAATGACCTGCTGGAGCGAGAAAAAACAGAAAGCCGAGGCGACCAGGCCAAGGGCCACCAGCGACCGGTGCGGAATCCCGTGCCGGGGATCCAGCGCGTCGAGAAAGCGAAAGTAGTTGCCATCGCGGGCAGCAGCATACGGAACGCGGGAGTAGCCGAGAAGGAGCGAAAAGACCGAAGCGAAGGCCGTCCAGATGATGAGGGCTGCCATCAGTCGCCCGGCCCATGCGCCAAACGCGGAGCGCGTGATTTCGGCAACGAGTTGCGGAGGAATGGCTGCCCCTTCGTGGGCCATTCGCAACAGGTCATGCAGGGCGGGCAGAACGGCCAGGTTCATCGCGATGTAAAAGCCCGCGACGAAGACCACAGAAAGCAGGATCGCGCGGGGGATGGTTCGTTCCGGCCGCCGCACCTCGCCGCCAAGAAAGCAGATGTTGTAGTAGCCCCAGTAGTCGTATGTGGCGATCAGCGTGGCCTGCGCCAGTCCTCCCAGGGCGAGGGCTGCGGGCCTGGCCGCAGCAACCGGCATGTGCCAGCCACCGCTTGCCGCAGCCGCACTAAAGCCGGAGACAATCACGCCGAGAAGTGCGGCAATGACACCGCAAAAGAGGACCCAGGCGAGTCGCGTAATCGAGCTGAGATTGCGATACAACAACGCGGTCACCAGAAGGCAGGTGGCAGCGGCCACCAGGTTGCCGGAATGCAGTGCCGGCAACATCGCGAAGGGAGCGGCGCTGAGGCCGGGCCAGAACCACGCCAGAAAGCTCGACAGCCCAATGCAGCCCGATGCGATGGATAACGGGGCGGAAAAGCTCAGCTGCCAGACAAACAGAAAGCTGATCCAGTCACCGGCCTTCTGGGGGCCGTAAATCTCATGAAGAAATGCATAGGATCCGCCCGCGCGAGGAAAAGCGGCGCCGAGCTCGGCCCATACGAGTCCGTCGGCCACCGCAATGGCAGCACCCAGGAGCCAGGCATAGATCGAAAGGCGAAAGCCTGCCGCCGCAATGACCAGAGGGAGCGTGATGAAAGGCCCAACCCCGATCATCTCCAGCATATTGAAGAGCACCGCGGCGCGGAGTCCGATCCGGCGCCGGAGATGATCACTGCCTGGATGTGTGGATTGAGGGGCTGTCATGGGGCCGTTCGCTCCACGGATTGTACACTGGCGAAGAGTATGTTTCCTGGCGATCGATTCCATTCCACAGCTTTGTCGGCGGCTCTTGCGAGCCTGATCGTAGTGGGCCTTGGCCCGAATGTGCTGGGCGCGCAGCCGCCGGCCAACGGCACGCCTGGCCTGCCCGCCGCGATGCCGTCATCCCGTGCGCTTTCGCTGGCGGAAGATCGCGGCGAAGCTGGACTGGAGCAAACGCTGAAGCGCCTGGGCACAACAGCCAGCGTGCTGATGATTGTCGCGCATCCCGACGACGAGGATGGCTCGCTGCTGACGTACCTCTCGCGCGGACTCGGTGCGCGCGCCACGCTGTTTACGTTGACGCGCGGCGAAGGCGGCCAGAATGCCATGTCTGCCGAAGCCGATGACGCACTCGGCATTATCCGCACCAATGAGTTGCTCAAAGCGGATGAGTACTATGGCGCGAGCCAGATGTGGGGCACGGAAGCTGATTTCGGTTTCTCCAAGACGCAAGAGGAAGCCTTTGCTCAATGGGGACACCAGCGCGTGCTGTATGACGCGGTACTGGCCGTGCGGCGTGCGCGCCCCCAGATCATTGTGGCGACCTTTGTGGGCGGGGTGAGCGACGGGCACGGACAGCATCAGGTCTCAGGTGAGATTGCCCAGGAAGCCTTCAAAGTCGCTGGCGACCCCAACGTCTTTCCCGATCAGATCAAGGCCGGATACCAGCCCTGGCAGCCGCTCGCGGTCTACTCGATGGTGCCGTTCGCACCCATCACGAATAAGGGCATGTTTGACTATGCCACCGGCAAATGGGCTCCAGCGCGCTTTCATGACTACGTCACGGGAGATTGGCTTACGGGAGAGCCATCAACCGATGTCACGCTGCCCGTCGGCACGCGGGACGCCACACTGGGCCGGAGCTACCAGCAGATTGCGCGCGAGGGCTGGGGGATGCAAAAGTCGCAGAACGGCGGCGCCAACCCCACGCTCAGCGGGCCGGGAACTGCGCGCTACCACCTGTGGTCAGTGGCAGAACCGGCCAAGGCGGCGCCGGGATCGGCCTCAAACAGCGACCTCTTTCATAACAGTCGCGTTGACGTGGACACCTCTCTCACTGGCCTCGCACACCTTGTCTCAGAACCACCTTCCTGGCTCACGGAGAACCTGCGGGAGATCGACCATGGTATGGCGCAATTTGCTCAGCAGCATGCAGGCCTGACCGGGACAGCCACTGCGAACGCGTTGGCGCCGCTCTACCGCCAGACTTTGGACCTGCGTGCGCGCGTCGCGACCAGCAGCATGAAGGAACCCGGCAAATCCAGTCTGCTCTTCGAGCTCGACACAAAAATTGGAGAGTTCCAGCAGGCGCTTGCCAATCTGCTTGGTCTCGACCTCCTGGCATTTCGCACGAACCAGACCCAGGCAGAGTCCGGCGGCTTCCGCGGAAACTCGGCTGACGAGACTCCGCGCAGCGTGACGCCCGGCGAAGCATTTCACGTACGGGTTCACACCTCTCAGGCCACCGCGGCCACGCGCCTCACAAGAGTCTGGCTGGCGAGCGCGAGCGGCAGCCAATGGTCCTTCACGCTCACCAGCGGCGCGGCGGAACCTGCAGCTTCTGTCTCTGATCCGATCTTTACCGTGCATGCGGCCGCGGATGCGGCACCAACCGCGCCCTACTTCACGCGCCCCTCCGTTGAGCAGCCGTATTACGACGTGCAACCCTCTGCCCTGCGCGGCCATTCGTTTGCGCCATACCCGCTCGCAGCATGGGCTCAGTTCGACTTCCAGGGACTGCCAATCCGGTTGGGCCAGGTGGTACAGACACTGGAACGCGTAACCGGACCCGGAGGCATCTACGAGCCCCTCGTTGTCACTCCTGCAATCGGGGTGCGCATCGAACCGGATGCCCGCATCCTGCCGCTTGATGGCAGCGCCTTGCCCGTGCAGGTCACCGTACACACCGAGGCCGCTGCGGATGGAAATGTCTCGCTCAAGCTGCCGGAAGGCTGGCGTTGCGAGCCGGCTTCAGTTCCGTTTCATCGCGCGAGTGCAGGTGACACGGCACCCATCACGTTTCAAGTCACGCCCGGCAATGTGAAGGCAGGAGCCTATTCGATTCAGGCCGTCGCTGTTGCAGGAGGACATACGTTTGAGACCGGCTGGCAAAACGTGGGCTATGCCGGATTGCGCCCCTATAACCAATACAAGCCGTCGGCACTGAAGACGAGCAAGGTGGACGTGACCTTGGCGCGTGGTCTGCGCATCGCCTACATTATGGGCACCGGCGACCGCGTGCCCGAAGCGATCGAAGGCCTTGGCGCCAGCGTGCATCTTCTCTCCAACGCAGAATTGGCCTCTTCAGATCTGTCTGCGTGGAATGTGATCCTGGTCGGCATTCGTGCTTATTCTGTGAAGCCGGAGCTTGCAGCCGCCCAGGCTCGGCTGAACGACTTTGTTCGCAACGGCGGCACGCTCATCGTTCAGTACCAGAGCGGGGACTTCCCTGCGCCATTCCCGCTGGCGATGGGGCGCATTCCCGAACGCGTGGTGGATGAAGCAGATCCGGTCAGCATCCTTGCTCCCGCAAATTCTCTGCTGAACTTTCCCAACCACATCACATCTGCGGATTTTGACGGCTGGGTCGAGGAACGCGGACACTCCTTTCTTGATACATGGGACCCAGCTTACACGGCACTGACCGAAACAGCTGATCCGGGCCAGGACCCGCAACGCGGCGGCCTCCTCATCGCTCATCCCGGCAAAGGAACCTATATTTATGTCGCTTATGCTCTCTACCGCCAGTTTCCTGAGTTAGTGCCCGGTTCGTATCGCATCCTGGCCAACTTATTGAGCGCGGGGCAAGCGTCCCATTAGTCAAGAAAACTTCCTTGAACTACATTCTTTGGGTTGATGAATCGCGCGTAAATTCACGGCAAATTTACATTGCGGCCCTGCGCGTGGCTGCTTCTGTTAAATGCCTGTAAATTCGTCATCTATTCACACACTTCTGCGAACCTCAAAGGCAGATGAGACAAGTGAGTGAGACCAAGCCAAGTGAGGTGTGGCTCGCTTCCTGTCTGTCGAGATTTTCTCTGATCAAGTTTGCTTCGATGAGCGACATGAGTTCCGCCCATCTTGCGAATCACTCAGGGTGCAGACGCTGTCCCGGCGTGTGCAGATCTCAAACCAACCTGTTCTGAGAGGATGAGAGGCCCGATGAATCTGAAGCTCAACACAGCTGCCGCGGCAATGCTGGCAGTGAGTCTTGCTGGATCGCTTGCATATGCAGGCGCTCCCCAGGAATCTGCGCACAAGAAGAGTGACACGACAAAAAAGGCGGCGAAGCCGTCGGTGGAAGATCAGATTCAGGCGCTGCGGGAAGAAATGGAGCAGCAGATCAACAGCCTGAAGAACGATCTGGCCGAGAAGAATGCTGAATTGCAGAAGGCACAGCAGGCTGCGGCGCAGGCGCAGGACGCTGCGGCCAAGGCGGAAGCTGCCGCAAGCGCACAACAGCAGGCGGTGACGGAAAACCAGAAGGCTGTGACTGCGCTCCAGAGCAATGTGGACGACATGAAGCAAGCGAATGCGGCCGTGGTCGCCAGCGTCACGGACGACACGACCAAGATCAAGAAAGAGATCGAAGCGCCTGCAACCTTGCATTACAAGGGAATCACGCTTTCGCCAGCGGGCAGCTTCATCGCGGCCGAAACAGTGTGGCGCCAGGGCGCAACCGGCGGCGGTTTGAACACAGCCTTCACCGGCATTCCAATTGCGAACTCTGACTACGCACAGCAGAGCGAGTTCTATGGAACCGGCCGCCAGTCACGTCTGGCCCTGAAGGCAGAGGGCAAGCTGAGCAACATGATCCTGAGCGGTTACTACGAAATGGACTGGCTCGGTACAGGCATTACCTCGAACAACAATCAGAGCAACAGCTACGTGCTGCGGCAGCGCCAGTTGTGGGCGGATGCAAAGCTGGCAAATGGCTGGGACTTCTCTGGCGGACAGGGATGGTCCCTGGCGGCAGAAACAACTCAAGGGTTGACGCGCGGGACGGAGATTCTGCCGGCCACCATCGACCCCCAGTACGAAGCGGGCTTCGTATGGACGCGGCAATACAGCTTCCGCGTGTCGAAGAACGTTGGACAGAAGTTCTTCATGGGCGCTTCCGCTGAGAATGCCGAGACGCTCAACCCCGCGGGCGCCAATCTTCCGAGCAATCTGCTCATCGGCTCCGCCGGCGTGGGCGGCGGACTCTTCAACCCGACCGCAAACTACTCCTTCAACATGACACCTGACTTTATCGCGAAGATCGCGATGGAGCCCGGCTGGGGCCACTGGGAACTGTTCGGCGTTGGCCGCTCGTTCCGTGACCGTATTTATCCCGCTACTGGATCGCCTTACAACGATACGGTTTGGGGCGGCGGCGTGGGTGGAGGCTTCCGCGGACCCCTCGCGAACCGCAAGGTCTCGGTCGGTCTTAAGGGACTCTGGGGCGAAGGCGTCGGGCGCTACGGCTCATCGACCATTGCAGACATCACGCTGCGGCCGGATGGAACCATCTCTCCGCTGCACGGCTTCTCGGCTCTGAGCACGGTGGAATTGAATCCAACCGACCGCCTGAACATCTACCTGAACTACGGCGGCGACTACATTGGCCGCGACTGGACGCTCAATTCGACGGGCACGCAGGTCGGCTACGGAAACTACAGCGCCGACATGACGGGTTGCAACGTGGAAGTGAAGACGGGCGGCTCCTTCAGCCCCTCGAATCCCGCGCACTGCACAGCAAACACGAAAGACGTGCAGGAATTCACCGCTGGCTACTGGTACAACTTCTACAACGGCCCCAAGGGCCGCCTGCGCTACGGACTGCAGTACAGCTGGTTTGAGCGCGACCTGTGGTCAGGCAACGGCGGCACCACGAATCCGGGTGGCGGCGCAAATGGAACCGACAACATGTTCTGGACTTCGTTCCGTTACTACCTGCCGTAACCCATCAGCCATTCGCAACTGCGAGGGCAGCCTGAAAGGGCTGCCCCTTTTTTGCAGTGGTTCGGAGCGGACGACTTGATTCACCTAGCGGCTCTGCGGCTCCCCGGTCGACGCGAACGATAGACCGTCGATCGGATGGCCGGATGCAAGAACGTCGCGCAGGCGCTCAGGATTTACTCCGCTCTGGCCAACCGCCGACTCGATCAATTGAAGAGCCTGACTCGGTTTTGTGGATGCAGGGAGACGAAAAATCCACGGGATATTCGCGGAAGTCAGTGTTGTGTCATCACTCAATCCCAGCACGGGAACAAAGGCCTTGAGCGCGAGCTGCTCCGAGAGATGCGCTGCGTCGCGATCCAGTGCAAGGATGGCAAGCGCATGTTCATCCCAGAGCGCATGCACCAATTGCGTCGCTGCCGCGCCCCAGTTTTGATTGCTCGCCACGGGAATGATCTCAATGCCGTTGCGGCCCGCAGCCGCCCCTTGGACGAGCGGTGCGAGCGCAGCAGAAGCCGCTACCCTGGCAGCATCCGGCCCGAAGAGCACGATGCGCACCGGACCTGCCGGTTCATTGGGCCGCGGCGGACCAAGATACGCCACACCGTTCTCTCCCACTCGCGCGTATGGAACGGGAGACGCAGGGGATGCAGCAGAAGACTTCTGCTCGGGCTGCACCTTATTCATCGTCGTCAACTGATAGGTGACGGAGCCGTTGTGCACCGTGCCGATATACATGGGTGCTACATTCTTCTGGTTCGGATCAAACACCATATGCCCCGTGACCCCGTCGTACTCCTGCAAGTCGGCCAGCGCATCGTGAATCCGCGCGCGATTCAATCCCGCCTCGCAGATGGCATGAAGCAGTATGTTCATCGCATCATAGGAAAGCGATGCGAACTGGTCGGGGGACTCATGGTAGTGCGCCTCAAAGCGCTGGTTGAAGCTGACCCACTTCGGATCCTTGCTCGTGGGGTCATACGGGAAAACTGCTTCAAATCCTTCCGCAGCGGGCCCCGCGGCTGCAAGTAGTTCGGGCCCGAGCGTGCGATAAGAGCCAAAGACATGTTGCTTCATTCCGAGCTTCTTCATCTGCTTGAGGATGGCAGCCGCCTCGTCCTCATCGGACCAAAGCACGATGGAATCCACGCGTGAATCGCGAATAATTCTCAGCTCCCGATTAAAATCGGTATCCCCAGGCAGGTATTTCTGCTCAATCACGATCGGGTGGCCGAGCCGCCGCGCCGCGTTGCGGAACTCCGGAACGCCCATGCGCCCATAACGGTTGTTGACCCGCAAAATCGCAGTTCGCTTCAGTCCGAGCTCGGAAAAGATGCGGCGAGCAAGCGTGAACGACTGAACGCGGTCATCCTGCAGATCCGTGAAGTACCACGGAATGTAGGTTTCAGGAATCGTCGGATCCGTTGACGCTGAATTGACAATGGGAGTTTCCGCCTTGAGTACGAGACGCAGCAGGATGTGGGTGGTCTCGGAATTGATGGAACCGAAGATGGCCCAGTCATGCTCGTCATAGATCATCTTTACGCCCACGTCCGAAGCCGAGCCCCATATAGCCGGATCGGTGGGACGTCCCGGCCCGTATACCGCTTTCTCCTGCCAGTTGTTGTAGTCATCGTGCAAGATCAGGTGGAATGGCTTGCCGCCGTAACCACCCTGCGCGTTTGCCTCATCCACGGCGAGTTGAGCACCATTGAGCATCCGCTTTCCAAAGACCGCGTCGGATGTGCCCTGGATGGGGCCGATGAAGCCTATGCGCACCTCAGAAACATTCTTCGGCTCGGGAATATCACGCCCCGCACCGACGTAGATGTTGGGATGAACGTAGTTGAGAAAGTACGGCTTGGCGTATTTCTCAAATGGGCTGAAGTCGGAAGGCTCGCCCGCATAAGGTTCGACATCGCGATCCTTCGGTGGCCCCGGCGGATGTGCGCCGCAGGAACAACTCCATGTCCCTGCGTTTTGCCCGCTTGCGGCGACCGCGACACACATCCCGGCTACCAGCGCCGTAATCCAACATCTCTTACGCATCGGATTTACTCCCCGTGGTTATGGCAG
>JAJYAE010000447.1 GCA_021779695.1 Acidobacteriota bacterium
CACCGACCAGAAGTTCAACCTCATGTGCGGACGCGAGCTCCAGCGCCACTACGGCCAGAAGCCCCAGATCGTGCTCATGACGCCCATCCTCGAAGGCCTCGACGGCGCGCAGAAGATGAGCAAGTCTTTGAATAACGCCATCGGCATCAACGAACCGCCCGCCGAGATGTACGGCAAGCTCATGTCCATCTCCGATGAGCTCATGGGCAAGTACTGGGTCTTCCTCACCGACCTCAAGCAATCCGAGATCGACGCGCTCCATGCCGACATCGCCTCCGGCAAGCTGCACCCCATGGACGCCAAGAAACGCCTCGCCTTCACCATCACCGCCAGCTTCCACGGCGAAGCCGCCGCGCAAACCGCCGCCGACAACTGGGCCCGCATGTTCCAGCAGAAAGAGACCTCAGAGAATCTCGACGAAGTACAGGTCACGCTGGCTGAAATCGCCGGCCCCGAGCCCCAGCAGATTCGCCTGCCTAAGCTCCTCGTGCATCTCGGCCTTGCCGCCAGCGGTGCCGAGGCTAACCGCAAGATCGCCGAAAAGGCCGTCAAGCTCGACGGGGAAACCGCCTCGGGCAACACCGTCCCCATCGGCCCGCTCCCGGCAAGGGTCGTCGTCCGCCTCGGCAAGCGCGCCAAGGTCGCGGTTATCAATTGAATCAAATGCGGCAATGGTCAGGGGGCTTCAGCCCCGAAGATCCTCCTCCATATCCGGCTCAGTCCAAAGCAGAATCGCCTGCGGCAGGGTGAGATAAAGGACACCTGCGGCCATCACCAAAGCCCACGGAAGCCGCTGCAAAGCTGCATGCGTCACGGGGTGAAGACTCGCGCTCACGTTTCTGTGTACCTGCGAAGTCCCCATCGCCAGAAGCAGCATGTACCCAAGCCATGGATAGGCACGCGCCCTTGCGTGATCCCATCGATGCAGTTCGCGCTCGTCAGTAGCTTCCCTCGCCTCTCCGACAAGTTGCAGGAGGATGAGAACCAGCACAACTCCGCCAATCAAACACCACGCCACGAACGATCCCGCGTGGCGTGAATACCAGACCTCGATCATTGCGGCGAAGGCCACATACATGGCGATCACCAGCCTGCGCCGATTCGTACGCGGAGCCATATTGATGCGCTTCCCAAGGAATGCAAGCTGTGTGTTCACAATCCATCCTCCAGATCCGGCTCGGTCCACAGCAGAATCGCCTGCGGCAGGGTGAGATAGAGAAAGAACGTCGCCCAGAGCAGGACCTTCGGCAGTTGCACCAGAAACGCCCGCAGCGCCAGAGGCAAGAGCGGGGTGATTGGATCCGGTCCCCGGTAAGAACCCGCAATGATCGCTCCTGCGAGACTAAAGCCGACATAGTAGTAGGCCAGATAGTGCGCATGGTCACGGCGATACACCTCCCGCTCATCGCCGCGAGCGCGCATGTCGCCTGCGATCCACGTAAAGATGATCCAAAGACCGACGAAGAGAATGCCGCACCCGATGATGATCGCTGCGCCGATGGTCTCTTTTCCGATGAGGTTACAAATCGCCAGGTCGAACGCAACCAGCACCGCAAAAAAAAGCGCGACAAACCAGCGGCGTCGCGCTTGCGACGCGAAGCGCATGCGAAAGCTTCCTATCGCATATTCGGTCTTCATACTTTCTCCTTTGCCGCGGCCAGGCTCACCCCATACACCTGCTCGCTCAATAGCTGGAACGGCTTCGTTGAGAAAATCGCTGCCATCGCCTGACGCCTTATTCCGCCTCTTCCATATCCGGCTCCGTCCAAAGCAGAATCGCCTGCGGAAGCGTGTAGTAGAGAATTCCGGAGGCCAACAGAAGCGCCACGGGTAACTGATAGAGAAAAGCCCGAAGTTCAGGATTCCACGTGGCCGGGATTCCATTGATCCTGAAACCTGCGGCGAAGATCGCGGGAAGGAGTGTAAAATCCCACCACCAATAGGCGAGAAAGTAGGCGTGATCGCGACGATGCAACTCGCGCTCGTCGCCGCAGTCGACGGGCGGAAGAATGCCACCCTGCTCGTACCTGCCACCAAGAAACCTGGCTATGCGGGCAAATGCCAACAAAATGAGAAGAGCCCACACCTTCTGTAGCCTGAACACAGGAAACCATGCAGCGAATACGAGGACCGCGCATCCGGCATAGAGAAGCGTGACCAGAAGGCGCCTGCGCCGTCTTGATGCAATACTGATATTCCGCCCAAGTAAAACAACTTCGGTCTTCATGGTTTCTCCTTTGCCGCCGGCAGGCTCGCCCCATACACCTGCTCGCTCAATGGCTGGAATGGCTTCGTTGAGAAAACCGCCTCCAGCGGCAGCCCAAAATATTCGGCAATCTGAAAGGCCAGCTTGAGACTCGGCCCGTAGTCGCCACGCTCCAGAAAGCCGATCGTCTGGTAGTTCACCCCGACCGCGTCTGCCAACTCCTGCCGGCTGATTCCACGCTCCACCCGTAGCACCGCAATGCGGTTGTACAGCCCGCTTGCCCCCGAGTCTTCGGCTTTGGAGTTGTTATTCATTACGACATAATATTATGTTTACGCAATATATTTGTCAAGATAGGAAACAGTCAATCCCATCCAATTTCCACAAGTTCATATTTGGCTTTATAGAATTAGCCAGATGGCCTATTATGGAAACAGAGGTACAACATGGCTACCCACACCGTACCCGACGTCCTCGGCGGAGAACTCGTTCTCGGCAAGCCGATGAGCAAGAGCGGTGCCCTCGTGGAGTTGGTCCGGGAAGGGTTGCCGGTCCAATCGCTCCTTCTGCTGGCCGACAGGCTCCACCTGCGCCAGGCGGAAATCTCTGAAAAGATTGGAATCCCTCAGCGCACGCTCACCCGCCGCCTCGCGCACCACTCCCGGCTCACGGCGGTCGAGTCGGATCGGGCAGTCCGGCTGGCGCAGGTCTTTTCCACCGCCATTGAGACCCTGGGAGATGAAGAGAAAGCTGCCGCCTGGCTCAAGACACCGAATCGCACCTTGCGCGGGGCTCGTCCC
>JAJYAE010000107.1 GCA_021779695.1 Acidobacteriota bacterium
AAAGCGGGGAAAGCACGTGAGCCCGAAAATCTGCCGTTTTTTCTTCCTGTCCATCGCCTTTTCCATCGTCATCCTCGTTCTGCCGCGCCCGGCCCACGCCCGTTTCCAGCCCACGCCCTGCAACAATCCCTATACCCAGCCCCAGGAGATTCAGCTCGGCTACAAAGCCATGGCGCAGGTCTACCAGCAGCAGCCCATCCTGCCCGACTCCAGCCCCGTCGCGCAGTATGTCCGCTCCCTCGGCGCCCGGCTCGTCCAGTTCGCCCCCGGCTACCGCTGGCCTTTCCAGTTCCACGTCGTCAACTCCGCGGACATCAACGCCTTCGCCCTGCCCGGCGGGAACATCTTTATCAATCTCGGCACCATCCAGGCCGCCTCCGACGAAGCCCAGCTCGCAGGCGTCATGGCCCACGAAATCTCCCACGTCGTCCAGCGCCACTCCACCTGCAACATGGCCCGCCAGCAGGTCCCCAGCATCCTGGCCGGCATCGGCGGCGCGCTCGCCGGCATCCTGCTCCCCGGCACCGCCGGCGCCATTGCGCAGCAGGGCATCAGCTCCGTCGCCGGACTCACCTTCCTCCGCATGTCCCGCGACGACGAAAAGCAGGCCGACCTCATGGGCACAGACATCCTCTACGACGCCGGCTACGATCCCCGCGCACTCCCGCAATTCTTTGAGACCATTCAGGCCAAATACGGCTCCGGCGGCGCGCAGCTCCTCAGCGATCACCCCAACCCCGGTAACCGCATCGGCTACGTCAATCAGGAAATCGCCACCCTCCCGCTCAAAACCAGCGAAATCACCAACTCCCCGCAGTTCGTCGCCATCCACGCAGACGCCATGAAGCTCCACGCCGACACCGCCGACGAAATCAAGGCCGGCGCGTGGAAGAAGTCCCAGCCGGCCCTGCCGCCCGAGGTCGCTGCCGTCGCCACTGGCGCGGCCCCATCAGCGCCCGTCTCCTCAGCCGGCTCATCATCCCCGCAGCCCGCGGCGCTCGATCCCAACCTCCGCTGGCAGCCGGATCCCTCGCTCACCGCCTTCAACCACTCGCTCTACACCCTTCGCTATCCGCGCAACTGGACCGTCACCGGCGACGCACAATCCGCCGTCACCATCGCCCCGCCCGGCGGCTCCGGCACAAGCGCCAGCGGCCAGCCCGCCACCGCCTACGGCATTCTTATTGATCGCTATCAAGGCCAGGGCAGCCTCCAGCAGCAGACCGACGCCCTCATTCAGAACATTGAGCAGGGCAATCCCGGCATGGCTGCTGTCACAGACGCCACATCTCTCACCGTCAGCCACCAGCACGCGCTTCAGATCGAGTTCCTCGGCTCTTCGCCCCTCGCCACCGCGGCCAGCCCCATGCCGGAACGCGACTGGCTCATCACCGTCCACCGCCCCGACAGCTCACTCAGCTATCTCGTCTTTATCGCGCCAGAGAAGAACTTCAATGCGCTTCGACCCACCTTCAAGCGCATCCTCAGCACCTTCGCGCTCAGGTAGCTCTGCTTTACGTCAGGAAGAAGACCGCCGCCATGTTCGCCAGCATCACGCCGGCTACCACCGCCAGCACACGCAGCGTCGCCGTGCGCGCACGCGGCAGCCAGCGCCGCGCAAACACCACCACCAGCACAGCCTCTGCCACCATCAGCAGTTGCCAGCTGTGCGCCGCCGCACCTTCATCGGCCTGGTGCGCCACGCCGTACAGCGCCACGTGCCCCAGCACCACGCACAGCGCTGCCAGTGGAACTCCCATCGTCAGCAGCGCGCTCGGCTTCCTCCATACGCTCGTCACCATCTCCACCTCCAGTGCCCACCATTGTATGCCGCACCCCAGTTCCAGGTCGTACGATGGTGGCGGAGATTCCAGGCGCTGCCCGATCGCCCCGAAGCCCACTGGTCTTTTCATGCCCACTCCTCGCTCTCATCGCCGCAGGCCGCCCGGCACGCTCGCCGTGCTCGCACTGCTTCTTGCCTCGGCCGCTCTCGCCCGCGCCGCTTCCTACCGCGCCACACCACTCCTCCTCCACGACGCCACCAACTCACCCCTGCCCGCCAGCGCCGGCACGCAGCACTTCCACACTTACCTCGACGCCTCAGGCATCCTTTTCCTCTCCGCCAGCACCATCGCCGAGTACGTCCTCCACGCTCCGGAAAATAATCTCCTGGTGCGCGATGGACGCCAGGTTACGAATAGTTACCTGCTCACCATTTCGCTCTTTGATATCGATCAGAAGCGCCTCATCTCCCACAGCGACGTTCCCGTCCCCGGCAAGTTCGTCCGCGTCTTCCGCTCCGCCCCGGGTGGTCTGCTGCTCGTCACCCGTTCCTGGATCGCAGCGCTTTCGCCCACTCTCGAAATCATCCGCCAGGTCCCCATCGATCCCCGCTTCGGCACCGCCGACGTCGCTTCCGACACGGACATCGACGGCGCGCACCTCTACCTCACCGGCGAGGCCTCAGACGGGTGCCCCAAGCTCGCCGAACAGCTCAACGCCGCATCCCTCGCCACCGAGAATTCCTGGTGCTTCCAGGACGATGCGCCCACCGCCTTCTACCGCACCACCGCACTCCAGTTCCACGCCAAAGCCGGCACGGATATCCACGTCTTCCTCGACGGCCGCGCACTCACCCAGCTCAAGCCGCCCAGCCTCTTCGCCACCACTCAGGCCATCCCCCTCTCCAGCCAGGCCTTTCTCCTCACCAACGGAGTCGCCCTCATCGACTACCGACTCGACGCTGGCCTCGACTTCTTCAGCTCCCCCGCAAAGCATGGCCTCCTCGTCGCGCCCATTCACTGCTCCGTCAGCGCCACCACATGCGCCACCGCCCTGGCCATCCCCAAGGCCGATCCGCTCGTCCTCTCCCTTACCACCACCTATAAGCGCGTTGACCTCGTCACCTTCGACACCATCAACGGCCACCTCCACACCCGGCACTCCATCCTCGCCCTCTTCAAGCGCCCTGCGCACGTCAGCCTCGATGACTTCTCTGATCTCCGCGTCGTCCTCGCACCCCACGGCGAGCGCGCCGCCGCATGGCACGGCTCCACCTGGGTCGTCTTCAACACCCATTGAAGCCCCAGGCCTGCCGCCGCTTTCTTCTCGTGTCGCTTAAAAAAGATCCGGAATGCTGTGAAACGCAATCCGCGTCGGCGCCGCTTTGAACGCCGTCAGCATCGTCGCCGGTGCCAGCGTCTGCATCCCGTATTTATTGTTCAGCGCATCCATCGCCTCCAGCAGGCGCTTGCGCCGCGGCGCATCATCCACCGCGTCAAACAGGTTCAGCGAGTGCAGCCGGTCCGGCACCAGTCCCGTCAGTTGCACCGCCAGAAAATACGGATGCTCATGTCCCGGTCCCTGCGGCCTCTGCTCCCATAGCCGCCGCAGCGCCGCAATCAGCGTCTGGTTGTCCTGGCACTCGCTCAGCCGCAACTCGCATCGCCAGCCCTTCGTCGGCGTGCCAAAGTTGCTTAGCGGAACCATGCCTTCGCCCTTGCCCGCGCGCCCCACCGCAAAGCCTACCGCCAGCCCAATTCCGCTCGCCCACAGCTTTTCTTTGCGCAGCCGCATCGCCGCCTTGTGCAGCAGCTTGTGCGCCACCGCCCACGCCTTCTCCGGTGTCCGCAGCTCCGGCCCCAGCACGTGCTGGTGGCTCAGCGACTTCATGTGCTCCGTCTCCGACATGTCGAAGTCTTCGCCGCGCAGCCAGTGCCACAGCCGCTCGCCCCACACCGAGCCCCACACCTCGCCGGCCTGCTCGCAGCTCAGCGCCAGCAGCGTCTCCATCGAGCGGATCCCCTTCGCCTGCAGCCGCTTCTCCGTCTTCGCCCCAATCCCCGGCAAATCCCGCAGCTCCAGTCCTCGCAGCGCCTCCGGCAGCAGGTCCAGCGGCAGCGCCACCAGCCCGTCCGGCTTCTCCATGTCGCTCGCCACCTTCGCCAGGTACCGGTTCGTCGCCAGTCCCACTGAGCTGCGCAGCGTCTCCCCCACCTGCTCGCGAATCCGCGCCTTCACCCGCCGTCCCAGCTCCATGGCCGCCAGCAGCGGACGCTCCCGCCCCATCAGCCGGCACGCCATCTCGTCAATCGAAAGCACCGCCGTCACAGGCACGCAGCTCTCCACTGCCTCCACAATCCGGTGGTGAAACGCCACATACAGCTCGTGGCGCGCCTCCACCAGCTCCAGCCCCGGACACAGACGCTTTGCCTCGCCCACCAGCGTGCCCGTCTTCACCCCAAACGCCTTGGCCTCGTAACTCGCAGCAATGCAGCAGGTTGTATCCGCCATCATGGGCACCACCGCCACCGGCCTGCCACGCAGCTCCGGCCGCACCTGCTGCTCCACCGAAGCAAAGTAGGAGTTCAGATCCACAAACAGCCAGCTCACCTGCGGTCCCCCGCCCGCAGGCCCCGCCGCACCCGCTCCGGATGCGCTTTCCACCCCTGCGGCGGCCACGTCTCCTCGCTCCGTCGCTTCGCCCTTCAGCGCCCAGTCCTCCGGAAACCCCTCCGGCATTCTTTCTTCGGGCAGCGGGTTGGCGTCTTCGTCCATCGCGCCCTATTTTCGCCTTATCTTCTCTATTACGCAAGCACAATCGCCATGGTCACCCTTGTAAGAACGGTGCTACACTGTTGGCGCCGGGACTCCGGCGCCTTAGCTTCACTTTCCCTGCCGTGCAACGCCGGAGCGGCTGGCAGAGGCCAAGGCATGTTGTATTGGCTTATGCGCGAACTTGCTCACTTGATTGCGTCGAATGCGAACGCGTTGGCCATTCTGGTCACTGTAGGCGTGGCTGTCCTCATCGTCTGCTGCCTGGAGTGCACCAAGTGCCCATGCCGCGAGAAGGATGAGATCTTCAAGCGGCACGGAGTCTGACCACCGCACCGCACGCGCAGACCTTAAGTCGTCCTCGTCCCCTGGTGGAAGCGCATCTTCCATCCCGCAGATTCCTTTGACCAGATCGAGCTGCGAAGCGTCTCCCCCGATCTGCCCGTCCCGCCATCCAACCGCACCGCACGATACGTCGCCAACACCACCCCCAGCGCCAGCGGCCGGCATGCAAACTCCCGCACCAGCGGAGCTTCCGCATACCCCTCCTCGTGCTCCAGCAGATCCAGGATCGCTCCCCGCGTCCAAATTCGCCCCGACGAGCCGAACTCCACAAAGTCCTCGGCCAGCAGAGCGCCCACCCGCGCAGGATCCCGCCGCACCGCAGGGTCCAGCAGTGTCTCTTCCAGCAGCTGCAACTGCTTCACAACCTCGTCCTGTGCGCTCTCCGCCATCTCGTGCTCCTTTCAGCCCGCCGACTCCGCCAGTTGCCGCGCTCCCCGCAGCGCTGCGGCCTCGTCCCCCAACGCTCTGAACTCCATCGCCACCATCCGCTGATACTTCAGCTCCGCCAGCCGGCGAAAGATATTCCCGTAATTGATCTCGCCCGTCCCCGGCTGGTGCCGCCCCGGCACATCCGCCACGTGAACCAGCCCGATCACGTCGATATGCTCGTTCAGTTTCTCCATCAGATTCCCCTCGGCAATCTGCTCATGAAAGATGTCGTAGAGAAACTGCACCTGCGGATGATCCACCGCCCGCACGATCTCGATCGCCTCCGTCGCCCGCGTCAGAAAATAATTTGGGTTCTCCTTCGGATCGATGCACTCCAGCAGCAGCCGCACCTTCTCCCCGCGAATCTCCCGCTTCTCCACCACCGCGGCCGCGCGCTTCAGCGTCTCCACCGCCGCCGCATGCTGCGCCTCACGCGTCTGTCCCTGCACCACGTTGCCTGACAGCACAATCATCGCCGGACACTCCAGCGTCTCCATCGGCGTCAGCGCCGCCGTCAAATCCGCCAGAAACGCATCCCGCGCCGCCGCGTCCGCCACGCCATGTCCCAGCCCCGCCGTCGCGTCAAACTCCACGCCCAGCTGCCGCTTCGCGATCTTCGCCCGCGCATAGTCGGCATCATTCCAGTGCGCGTACTCGCCCACCAGCTCCACGTTCCGGTAGCCCGCATCCGCCACCTTCGCCAGCCGGTCCTCAAATGGCAACGACGGCGAAATCGTCCACAACATCACCGACAGCGGAAACGGCGCACGCCCCTTACCGCCCGCCGACGGCTCCTCCGCCCGCGCCGTACCCAACCCCGCCGCACTCAGACCCGCGCCCAGGCCCGCCGCCGCCGCCATCCCCTGCGCAAACTCCCTGCGATTCATCTCTCTCCCTCAACACCGCAACTCCCGGCCACATTCCACCGCCCACCCCACGCAGCCCAGCCGGAAACCACGATTCCTCATTCGCCTGCAATCCTACAACGCCCAGTGGCCAGCGTGCCGGCGAAGCGAACAGACGTTCCCCACTGCAAGCAAGTGGCTCGTGGCTCAGCTCTCAGGAGTAAAAAGGAAGCTCCCCGCCGGCGATTGGCGGCCAAGGCTCGCATTTCAGACTCAGAAGACAGGATCTTGCGATGACGCGGGGTGGTTCGACATCAGCAGTGGCGGGCATCCCAGGACCCGGCATCCCCACGGACACGTCTGGTCCGTGGGGTCGATGCCTCGCCGTTGCGCCTGCATTCGACCCTTGAAAGAGTCGTGCGGGCCTTGGCGTCAGTGGTACCAGAGAATCTGACCCGTTTCGAGAGGGACCTTGACACCCTCGTGGCGCGCCAGAATCCGTGGAGTGAAGTCCGTCGAAGGACGGTTGGCAGGAATTCGCGCAGAGAAGCGCCACGTATTGCCCGCCACCAGGGGCTCTCCGGCGTCCAAAACATGGCGCTCCGGCTCTCCGCCCGAAAGTCCCTCGGCATACAGTTCCACCTGAACGGCCCCCGGAGACAATTCATCCAGATAGACATGAACGTTGAACTGATGCTCCCCGTTCTCGGTCTCCACATGAAACGCGGTGAACCGGATTCGGTTCCAATGCGCTCGAAGCTCATTGCGCCAGCGAACGATCTCTGCGGACCGGGCAGGGCCATTGGCCGTGCGGTCCTTGTATCCGAGCGCGAGCGGAATGTAATAGGACTCCGTGTACTCCCGCACGCACCGATTGGCAGAATAGGTGGGCGTAAGCCGCGACATGCTTTCGCGAATGCGCTGGATCCACTGAACCGGAACTCCCGACTCGTTTCGATCGTAAAACTCAGGGACAACCTGTTGTTCGAGCAGGGAATACAACTGCTCCGCTTCTGCGGCGTCCCACTCTGGATCGTCGCCATGTTCCCGCCCATCGCCCAGCGCCCATCCCACCTCCGGAGCATAGGCTTCAGCCCACCATCCATCCAACTCGGAAAGATTCAGGCATCCGTTGACCAGCACCTTCATGCCGCTGGTACCGCACGCTTCCCACGGGCGGCGCGGCGTGTTCAGCCAGACGTCGACCCCCTGAACCAGTTGCTCCGTGAGCCGCATGTCATAGTCGCTGAGAAATACAACGTGATTCCGCGCTCCGCTGTGACGGATAAAATCAATCCATTGGCGAATCATCGCCTTGCCAGTTGTGTCCTGGGGATGCGCCTTGCCTGCGATCACCAGCTGCACTGGACGTTCCCGATGGGTCAGAATGGCCAGAAGCCTCTCCGGATTGCTGAGGAGAAGATTGGGCCGCTTGTACGGCGCAAATCGCCTGGCAAAGCCCAGCGTCAGGGTATCGGGTTCGAAGATCTCGCCGACGTGCGCCAGATCTTCGTCAGATGCGCCATGACCGGCCATCTGTCGAGCGATCCGCTTCCGCACGAAGTGAACCAGGCCGACGCGTGAGTCGTAACGCATTTTCCAGATTCTGGCATCCGGCACACCGCGCCAACCTTCCGCAATTTTCTCCGGATCGTTGTCCCAGCGGCCTTGGCCGCATGCCTCCGTCCACAGCTCGTCTGCCTCTTGTGAATCCCAGATCGGCACGTGCACTCCGTTGGTGACGTGGCCAATCGGCACTTCGGCCTGTGGCCATCTGGGGAATACATCCTGAAACAGCTCCCGGCTTACCTTCCCGTGCAGGCGGCTGACGGCGTTCACTGCGCCGCTGCCCCGCATAGCCAGAAGAGCCATGCTGAACGGCTCCGTGTCGTCGTTTGGGTTCTGGCGCCCCAGAGCGAGCAGCTCCGACATCGGGATGTGGAGCCCATCCTGCGCGTAATGCCGAAGATTGCGCTCCACAAGATCGGGAGAAAAGCGGTCGAATCCGGCCGCAACCGGTGTATGTGTCGTAAAGAGCGTTCCTGCGCGCGTCGCCGTCAGCGCGGTGTCAAAGTCAACATTGTGATCCGCCATGTAGCTTCGCGCCCGTTCCAGCACCGCAAAGGCCGCATGTCCCTCGTTCAAATGGCATACCTCCGGCCGTATGCCAAGTGCGCGCAGCAGCCGCCAGCCGCCTATGCCAAGCACCTGCTCCTGGCTGATGCGCAATTCCGGCCCACCCCCGTAAAGCTCCCCGGTGATGCCCCTGTATTCAGGCAGATTGGCGGGGTCGTTCGTGTCCAGAAGGTAAAGTCGCGATCGGCCTGTTTCCACCTGCCAGGCGCGAATCCAAAGACGGAACCCGGGTATTTCAAGTGGAATTCTCAGCCATTCCCCATTCGCCTGACGGACCGGCTGAATCGGAAGCTGACCAGGATCGTTGAATGGGTAGAGTGCATGCTGGTTGCCTTCCAAGTCAATTCTCTGCCGGAAGTAGCCGACCTGATAGAGCAACCCCACGCCAATCACCGGCACCCCAAGATCGCTGGCTGACTTCAGCTGGTCCCCGGCCACGTTCCCGAGACCGCCGGAATAGATCGGCAAAGCATCGCTGAGCATGTATTCCATGCTGAAATACGCTACCGCGTTGAATGGCGGGGTCGGATAGGCTCCTTGAAACCAGCTTTCTTGCTCTTCTCGATTCTTGCGCCGGCGATGGATCTCCTCAACGAGCCGGGCAAACGCCGGATCGGATATGACCTGATTCAATCGCTCGCGGGAGACCGTCTGAAGCATCACCCATGGATTTCGTGTCTGTTCCCAAAGTTCAGGGTCAAGTTGCGCCCAAAGATCATCTGCTGCGTGGTTCCATGACCAGCGTAGATTCAAGGCAATATCTTGCAGAGCTTCCATGGCAGAAAGCTTCGGACCAGCATCCGGTTCCATATTTTCTCCTGAGTCAATGTCGCAATTGATGCGTTGCTCTTTCAGAACCTATGATGCGTGGATTTGCAATTGCGTCATTGGCGCAGGCAGATTCCGGATCACTTCAACCGGAGAAGCACAAATATTCGAACGTCGGCTTGGAGGATTCTCCTGCTGACTCCATCCGATTGCCGACATGGCAATAGAAGGGCGCGCGGCGCAGGCGTCTGCGCAGCGAAGTGCACTCCTCCGCTGAAAAATGAGCGCACCAGCTCCGTCGGTTCGGACCGGCCGTAGGCGCAGACTCAACCCCGCCAGCGGCCAACTGAAAGCAGACAGCGGAGGGATGGAAAGACAAAGGGTCCCGCTAACTCTTCCCCGCCAGCGTCTCCAACAGTGCGTCAAAGTCCTCCAGCCGCGCGTACTCGATAATCACCCGACCGCGCCCCTTGTGGTCCTCAATCCGCACCTTCAGCCCCAGCGCCCGCTGCAGCTGCTCCGCCACTTCCTTCACATTCGGGTCCACCGGCGGCTCCGGCTTCGGCTCCTTCTTCGCCTTCTCCGGATACAGCATTCCCTGCACCATCGCCTCCGTTTGGCGAACAGAAAGCGAAAGTGAGGCCACCCGCTGCGCCGCCTTCTCCAGCTCCGGATGGTGGTTCAGCCCCAGCAACGCCTTGGCATGGCCAAAACTCAGTTGCCCGTGCTCCACCAGGCTCTGCACGCTCTGCGGTAAACGTAACAAACGCATGAAGTTAGTCACAGATACCCGGTCCTTGCCCGTCCTCTGCGCCATCTGCTCCTGCGTCATGTGAAACTCCTGCGACAGCCGCTCAAACGCCCGCGCCTGTTCCATCGGGTTCAGGTCCGCCCGCTGCAGGTTTTCCACGATGGTGATCTCCATCGCCTGCTCGTCAGACACCTGCCGCATAATCGCCGGAATCGTCTTCTTGCCTGCCTTTTGTGATGCCCTCCATCGCCGCTCGCCGGCGATCAACTGGAAGCGACCACTCGCCAGCGGCCGCACCAGAATGGGCTGGACCACCCCATTCGCCGAAATGGACGCTGCCAGCTCTGCCAATTCCCCCTCATCCATGTGCGTCCGCGTCTGGAAGGGATTGCGATCCACCATCTCCACAGGAATCTCGCGCGGCTTGCCCCCTTCGGCCTCCAGCGCCGGCGCCGGCGCGGCCGCCGCCTGCACACGAGGCAGCAATGAATCCAGGCCCTTGCCCAGGGCGCGTCGTTTCGCATCAGCAGCAGTCGTCATTGTCCTCTTCATCCTTGCTCCCGGTTGCCGGGCCGGGCTTTGTCATCTGTCCATCCAGCAGTGCAGTCGTTCAGAGTGCATGCGCCGCCAACCCTCAGTGATAGGGCCAGAAGCGCACCTCGGACTTCGCTTTCGTTGCCCCCTCCGCCGGCTTTTGTTTACGGCGCGGGCTTTCGATCCCGTTGCGGGCCAGAAACTCCCCAGCCAGCTCGAAATACGCCTCAGTCCCTCGCGACCGGCTGTCATACAAGGCCACAGGCCGGCCATGGCTCGGAGCTTCCGCCAGGCGCACATTCCGCGGAATGACCGTCTTGAAGAGCCGCTCCTTGAAGTACTCCCGGAGCGTTTCCGTGACCTGCTGCGCCAGATTTGTCCGGTCGTCATACATCGTCAGCAGGACACCCTCGATGTGAATCTCCGGATTCAGGGCATCCCGAACCCGTTCCAGAGTTGAGATCAACTCGGAAACGCCCTCCAGGGCGAAATATTCGGCCTGCATCGGCACAACCAGCGAGCCAGCCGCAACCAGCACATTTAAGGTCAGAAGATCCAGAGCTGGCGGGCAGTCCAGCACAATCAGGTCGTAATTGGCCTGGATCGGCTTCAGGGCCTCCCGCAAACGCGTCGCCCGATCCTCCGCGGCGGCCAGTTCGACATTGGCGCCAGTCAGGTTCTTCGAGCCGGGCAGAATCCATAAATGGTCGATCTCGGTAGGCAGAATCACCTGCCCGGCGGGAGCGTTTCCCACGAGGACGTCATAGATGGAGTGGCGGTTATCGTCGCGCGCAAGTCCCAGACCGGACGAGGCATTGGCCTGGGGATCGCAGTCGACGAGAAGGACCTTGAGTCCCTCCAGGGCGATGCAGGCGGCGAGGTTGATCGCGGTGGTGGTTTTGCCCACGCCGCCTTTCTGATTGACGACGCCGAGAATCTTGCTCATGGTGATTCAGGTTAAAGCGCGGAGCGCTTGCCGCGCAGGAAACTGACCTGTGGAGAACTCCCGGCTCCTGTGGAAAGCTTCCCGCGGTCGGGGTGGCCATCTAGGCCAAATAACTGAAAGGGCATGGCTTCCGTCAGGTTGTCCGGAGTGCCCGGGCGGCGACATCAGGACATCAATCGGTGGAAAACTTTCGCAAAAAAATCGACCCGCGGGGCGTGGGTTGAGGGCAGATCGGAGCGAATGTTCCACGTGGAACGTCCTGGTGAAGTACTTTTCGCCGGGGTTACTGTTCCACGTGGAACATCAACCCTACCCCCTCCTGGTCGCCACCCCCAGCATTCTTTCCTCTGCACCCGGCAGCGAAACCGGCTCGCTCCACACAAATTCCTCTCCGGCCGCCTTTCGGACTGAATCCCAGGCGGCGCGGGTGGTCATCGGCACCAGCCACCCGCCGGATCGAACCCTGCCCGCAGCCGCGCGCACTGCCTGCTCCATCCGGTCCACGGCGCGCAGCGTGACGCAATCGAATTCCTCCTGCATGGTCTCCGCGCGACCCGCGAAGACCCGGACTCGCAGACCCAGGGTGCGGACCGCTTCCTGCAGGAAGGAGGCTTTCTTCCCCTGGGACTCGGCCAGAGTCACTGCCATCTCCGGGTGGCAAACGGCAATCGGCAAGCCGGGGAATCCCGCACCTGAACCCAGGTCAAGCAAGGTGGCGATCCCTTGGGGAAGAGCGCGGGCGCAGGCGATTGACTCAACAAAGTGACGGGAAAGGATGCCTTCCACGCTGCGGATGGCGGTTAGGTTGACGCGCGCGTTCCAGCGCAGCAGCAGTTCGAGATAGGCCTCAAAGTGCCGCGTCTGCTCGGGAGTGAGCGGAGCCTGGCCTGCAGCGGCAAGTAGCCGGGCCAGTTGCTCGCCTGGAGGCAGGAGGGTGGCGGGATGAGAATCTGTCATGGCTGGGGAGCGACGGCCTTAGCCGGTGACGCGGCAACGGATTCGCTGATGGGCCGCAGAGTCCAGGATGCGGCGGCATGCACGAAGGCCGCAAAAATGGCGCGAGAGAAAGCGCTAGTCGTATAGGTCCGCTCGGGATGCCACTGCACAGCAAGTACAAAGTGGCTGGGCGAGTCCAGCTCCACCGCCTCCACGACGCCGTCCAGTGGGGAGATAGCGGCAACGCGAAGATGGTCGCCCACCTGGCGGATGGCCTGGTGGTGGCTGGAGTTAACCTGCGGCTCGAGGTCTTCTTCGGCGGGCTTGAGGGCAGCCAGGCGCGTACCGGGGGTGATGCGGACCGGGTGCGCCTCAGCGACCAGACGGCCCGGCGCGTGATTGACGCTGGCACCG
>JAJYAE010000108.1 GCA_021779695.1 Acidobacteriota bacterium
TGACGAGGGCTTTATCGATGAAGGAGACGTAAATATGTTCGCGGTGATGCGTGAGCTGGTCCGCGTCAAGTACACACGCGAGCTTTACCCGGAGCACCCGCGCGCCATCGACTATGACCGCGCGCGCGGCCCCATCCGCGGTTATCCCGGTGGCGGCGGCTACGCGGGAGACGTGTATGACATCGCCTACGCCAAGGCCATGCTGCAAGCCGCGCTGGTGGTGGAGCATGCTGTGTGAGAGCCGCAGCTTGCCTGGATCGCTGTCTATTGCTTCCGCTGCTTTGCTTTCGTCAGGAGCGCGTCGAATTCACTGCGCGGCATCTTCAGCTTGTCAGGGTGCGCGTCGATCCATTTTGCAAAGGCATCGTATTTCTCCGTTGTCCAGCCTCCTTCGAACTGGCCTCTGTTTTTTCCCTGCTGATTCAACTCGAAGTTGTATGCATCGGTGAGGGCAGTGAACTCCGCGGAGCTGATGGCATCTTCAGCCAGGATTGCGGGAATGAACAGGACTCCTTCCGGCTTGGCCAGAACCAGGTCACCCGGTAATACGATTGCTCTGCCGATGCGAATAGGCGCATTGATGGCTGTCAATTCCATGTCTGCCCAGGCTGAGGGATCATACCCGCGGTAGAATCCGTTGAAGTTGGGAATCTGGCGATTCTCTTCCTGATCGCGTATGCCGGCGTCGAATACGAAGCCGGTATGCGTGTGCGCGGCCACGCCGTTGCCGAGATTCGAGCCGATCAAAGTGCCCTCGACGATTTTTCCAAAACCGTCTGCAACATATACATCGCCGATTTGCAGTTCATTGATGGGCCAGCTATTGTTGTCGCCCACACGCCCCTCCGCTTTGCCCTCGGCAAAGATTGCTCTGGCCATATCCGGGCGCGTGGGCATGTATTGCGCTGTAAGCGCGCGCCCAGCAAAGGGTCTTTCTATATGCAGCGCCTGCCAGCCGGACTCGAATTGATTGCGGTATCCATGCGCGCGCAGATATTCCCACACATCTTCGATGGTCATATCCACTGCTCGCTTCAGCAGCGAGTCAGACAGCTTGGGCCGCCCATCGGGAAAGCGGTCGCCCTTCCATTCCGAGGTGTAAAAGAGGATTTGATCGCGGGTCATCTTTACCTGGCCGAAAGCAGGTGCTGCTCCCAGCAGGGCGCAAGCGGCCAGAACGATTCCAATTGCCTTTTTCATGCAGCTATTCCTCTCAGGTTCATACTCATCCACACAGTCGCGCACTGCTCTACGGATTCGAAGTTCGATCTCGAAGACCATCCAATGGAGGGCTCAGTGAAAGGCGGCGCAGCAAACGGGCGATGCTTGAGCGCATGGATGGGCGGCGATCCAGGAGCACAGCCATTGTAAGACTCCCAGGATGCGTTAAGGCCGCTGAGCGCTGTCGAATTGACAAAACGATCCGGTGGGATGCGTCGGGAACGTTATGATGGGTATGGCTCGATTGGAAAGAAAGGTCTGCGCTCGATCATGGTGCTGAGGTTGCCGAATGCGAACGGAGCATTGCCTGGCAAGGCGCGGCCCCGAGGACGTTGAACGGAACAGGCCTTTGAAATATGCGGCGCGCGAGCCATTGAAATGCAGATGACACCAGCAGATGCATGAAGCAAGTCACATTTGCCCGGAAGGCGAAACTGGCAGACGCAGCGGACTTAAAATCCAAGTAATGCCTATATAAACTGCCTAAAATCAGTTGCTTGTCGCTTTACTTTGCATTTCACATCTGCTACACAATTACACATGTGCACGGCATTTTTGAGGCGCGAAGGAGCTACCAATGTCCGAAACCTTAGAAAGCCCAAAACCCAAAGCAGAAACCCACAAAACTATGGGCGGCAAGGTCACCATCTACCGCCGCGAAAACAGCGACAACTGGCAGTGCTCGACCTTCCTTAACGGGCGCAACTGGCGAGTCTCAACGCACGAAGGCAGCCTGGGTCGTGCGAAGGACTTCGCTGAGGACTGGTATCTCGCCTTGCGCGGCAAAGCGCACGCCGGACTTCTTCCAAAAGAGGTGCGGCGGCAAGGAAAGAAATTCAAGGAAGCCGCCGCGAAATTTCTCGAGGAAGTTCCCATCCTCACGCAGGGCCAACGTGGCCCGACTTGGCTAAATCAGTATGAGTTGAAGCTGAATGGCGTCATCCTTCCGTTTCTCGGCGAGAAGTACCTTGCCGAAATTACATCCGGCCTCATTCAGGAATATCGTGTGTGGCGCGCGCAGAAATGCAAAACAGGCGGCACTCCGGCGCGGAGCACGGTACACAAGGAGATCGTCTGCATCCGCCAGGTACTAAAAACCGCCAGACGGCATGGCTGGATCGAATACCTCCCCGACATGTCTGTGCCCTACAAGACTTCCGGCAAAATCACGCACCGGGCGTGGTTCTCACCGGAGGAATACAAGAAACTCTATGAGGCAACGCGCAGGCGCGCGCATGAGCCCAAGCAGGAACGCTTCAAATGGGAATGCGAACAACTCCACGACTATGTGCTGTTCGCGGTCAATACTGGACTCCGGCCCGACGAAGCGTGGGGGCTGCAATTCCGCGATGTGACGGTTGTCGAGGACGAAGCTACCAGTGAAACGATCCTTGAAATCGAGGTGAGAGATAAGCGCGGCGTCGGCTATTGCAAGAGCATGCCAGGCGCGGTCAGACTCGCACATTAAGACCCGCCTCGATGCTGCGGCCATCAATGTCGTGCGCAAGAAAAAGGCGGTCAGGAAAGTGGGGAAGGAAGTTCGCACTGGCACCGAGCCTTATACTTAAGATAGCCACGCGGGCGTGGCGAAATGGCAGACGCAGCGGACTTAAGTAAGCATGAGTGCCCATCGGGAAACCGACGGCGTAGAACTGCTCAAAGTCGGGGAAACCTGAAATGGCAATCCCGAGCCAAGCCCGGAAAAGCGAAGAACTTCCGGGAAGGTGTAGAGACTAGACGGGCAGCACCTAAACCTCGTGTGGGGAATGGTGAAGGTATAGTCCAGACCACGAACCCGCTGCTGGCGGGGCGGTGAAAGCCGAAGTGGTAAGAAAATCCGCAGGCCGCAAGGCCGTGAGGGTTCAATTCCCTCCGCCCGCACCACACCGGCTTTTTAAGCGGGCCAGGATGGAACCATCCTGGGGTGTTCTCCGCAGTGCCGGACTAGGGCCGCACCGGCCCTCGCTCAGGACGGTGCTGTAAGGCGCTGCTGCATACGAACATATGCAGCGCTCCTCGCGAAGGCCCGTGTGACCCTTCGAGAGAACCTATGAGCGAAACTGGACCAACGACAGCCTGGGCTGCGTACCTCGTTGGTCACGGCCCTCTGCGCGAACCGCGGCCGATCGAATTGCAACTGATGCGGATCTTGCGCTATCAATCTCTACTTGGCTCAAAGGACGAGAATTCGAATCGTTCATTTCCAATCAAGACAAAACGGAGACACCGTCAACGATTGCATGCGCAATGATCGAAACCCACAGATTCTTTCTCCATACAAACAAGAACGTAAATACGGCACCGCCAAAACCCGCAATCAGCAAGTGACCCCAACCCCAGATGCCAACATGTTCCACCGTGAAGATTGCCCACGAGAGGAATACAGCAAGAGGCTGACTGCTTGAAAGCTCACGAAGACGGCTGATTGCATAACCGCGGAACAAGACCTCTTCGCCAACAGCTGCACGAATCACCGAGATCAATCTCCACCAAATAGGAGTAAGAGCCAGCTGATTCAACTGCTGCCCTTCGTTAATGTGCAGCAGGGGAAATAGAACGAGAAACATTGGCGCCAGTCCGGCCAAAGTGATGAGGCCGCCCAGGGAGCCCAAGAAGTAGTCGGTCCGCGTACTGCGAACGAAACCGAGGGAGGAGAGTGGCCGTTTTTCAAGATAGCGTACGTGCATAATTAGAAGGACCACTGCGGCCCACCAAATCGCCTCATACCCAACCAGGTGTCGAACACTCTGAAACTCATCTTCCCATCGGGACATGGGAAGCGCCGGAAATCCGAGAGCAAACATCACTCCCAGGGCTGCATAAATCTGCTGTCTTCTCGATGTCCTCAATGCTCTTTCTCCATCGAGGATGCGAGCTGCAGATCCAGCCCGCAAGCCCACCATTCAAGAGCACTCTGGATGCGCGCGCGATCATGAGTTGCGCAATAGTCAAGCATGAAGCCGCGAAATCCGGCCAAGATCACCGTTGCCAAAATCTCAGCGCAGATGTGAGCATATCCACTCTCCCCAAGAGCGCGTGACAGTGCGTTAATCCAATCTCGCGACACGCTCTTAAGAAAGTCTGCGTGCTCCTCGGGCTGCCCGAGAGCAACCCCGTATGCCTCAAAGAAGAGCCGAAACCAAGAAAGCGCATCAGGGCGGATCATCCGCCGCCACATCTTAAGGAAACTCTCTTGCAAAGTGGATCCAACTACAGCACTGAGCCACTTTTGTTGCCTAATTCTGAGATGCTCGAAAATCCTGGCTATCAGTTGCTCCTTCGATCCGAAATAGTAAAGAAGCACCCTGGGACTTGATCCCACTCCTTTGGCCAAGGGTCTTAAGGAGATCCCTGATAACCCGCGAGCTGCGGCATAATCGACAATCGCATCAAGCAGCTCTTCGGGACGTCTTTCATTTGCAGTTCGTGCCATAGTTGAACTATAGTTTATTGAAACAAATGTTTCAACTATGCAATAGCGAGGCAGCACTGGCGATATGAGAATTCAGAATGCTAAATCCACCGACGCACCTGCGGTCGCTTTTGTGCAAAGTGGTCGTGGCACGGCGCCTATAGCAAATTGTTACCAGATTCGTATCTTGATGCACTGAACCCCGAGGAGCGGGCGATGAGGTACGGTTTCAGTCCGGCCAGTTGAACCTAGACGTTGGTGATTCGGTCGGTCCAATTGGTCGGCAAGCACGTACAGTGCTACTGTTGATTTTCTTACGAAGACGATGCCGAGCGTCCTGGTCCGTTCGTACGGCCATCTCTTGGAAAGTGGTGGCTTGGAAATAGCCTTTGCAGCCAAATCTTGTCATAGGACGTTCAGATCACTGGTAATATCGAGGTTTCATCGCCGACCGATGCTGGTTGCTTAGTCAAGTAGTTTATGCCAACAATCGCAGCCGAGACACCGAACACGCCACTTTGGTGTCAAGTTTGGCTAAGATCACGGATGGACGATGACGTGATGAGTGAAGAGGCCAAACCCCTGCGTTGCAAGCATATAGAGAGCCCAGAGAAAGAGGAGGGTCATCAGAACGAGTTCGCGCCAAGCCCGTCCGGGATTTGCCTGAATGGAATAGGAGAGCATCTTCAGCGCAGTGATTGGCGGAGGCGGCGACTTTTCCGGCGGCAAAGGTTCGGAAAATCGATGGAAGTAAACCTGAATGATGGTCATGCCGACGAGCAACCCCGTGGTGAAATTCACATACTCCACCCCGCCCCAGAACAGAAAGCCGAGAAGAACAAGCACGAAGGCCAGCACCACGTTGTCAAAGATCTTGACCACCGTGCCGCCTCCCTTCACGTAGACCGCATAGAGGCCTTTCATCTTCGCTTCTTCATTTCTGAAGAAGAACTCGAAGAACTTCAGAAGGGCGTATAAAATGTATACGGTCAGTAAGATTTTTAACGTCATCGAATGCATGGAAGGCTCCTTTCCACCGTGTTTGCAGCTAGGGACGGCGTTTTGCTTGGGATGACAGGCAAGGAGGCACCGCTGCAAAGATGCTTTCAGCCCACGCGTATACCTGATCTGCAGTGCGAATCCGTGCGGCGCGCTGCGTGTCGTCTGCCAAGAGTGCAAGGCCGTCCTTCGTGATCGCACGGAAGGAAGCCATGCTGGCTATTCGGCGCCGCAACATCTTCTCCCATGCATCGTCATCGATGCGGTAGTAGATGGTCCGTTCTCGAGGTCGAGTAACGGAACGCACAAGGCCGATCGCGATCAGCAGTCGCATACTGGTGGTCAGCGACGCCCGGCTCGCTCCGATGGCGGTCGCGATCTCCCCAGCCGATTGATCGGGCCTATCAGAGATCATCAGCCAACCGACGATGCGGCCGGTAATGGGCGGCAGACCGCTCTGCTCGGACCAGAAAAGGGCCACTCGCTCAACCCAGAGGGCAAGTTTCGTCGGGTCCACCCGGCCGGCTCTCACGGGACTTTTCAGGTTAATCATCTTGCTAGCTATTTTAGTATGCGCTGAAATGGTTAGCAATATTAAGCGACCGTGAAATCGTTTGTGCTCTTTCTGCCAAAGGATCGTCGAGCAGATGTGGGTCTCGACGAGCGACAAATCGTCTTGCTTTTTTGGATTCCAATGGCGGTGCGAGTTGACCGCCGCAATTACCCCAACACATTTGCTAGCACCTCAACGCCGCGGCGTAATTCTGTCGGCGCTGAACCTGCAAATCCAAGGAGCAATCCCGGTGGTGGCACATTTTGCAACGCATACCGTGATATCGCTACGACCTCCAGGCCTTGAGAGCAAGCTCTGGCCGCTACCGTTTGATCTCGCTGACCCTTTATTAGCCAGCCAATAGTGCGCATTCCAGTGGCAACCGGTTCAACATTAAGACGGTCGCCCAGCCTGCTCTGGGCGGCCTCGACCAATACATTGATTCTCTCGGAATACACCTGTCGCATTCGGCGGACGTGATGAGCAAAATGACCTTCGAAAATGAACTCTGCCAAGACCGCCTGATCCAAAGTGGGGGAATGCCGGTCCACTAGGAATCGAACCGCGGCAAAGGCTTCGACAAGCTGCACAGGTAGCACTAGGAATCCCAGCCGCAATGAGTTAAACAGCATTTTTGTAAAGGTCCCAACGTAGATTACGGCTCCGGATTGATCCAGGCTCTGCAGGGCGGGAACAGGCCGACCGAAATAACGATATTCTGCATCGAACTCGTCCTCAACGATCCAGGCTCCCATGTCCTTTGCCCGTTTTAGTAGTTGCAACCGACGCGGAAGTGACATCGTGACGCCTAGAGGAAATTGGTTTGCCGGAGTTGTATAGATCAGTTTTGCGTTTTTTCGCTGAGCTGGAGCCGCGTCGATTCGAATTCCCTGGTCATCAACGGGCACGGGCACAACGCGAGCCCCCCAGGACTTGAAAACGCGAGATGCACCGGGATAGCCGGGGTCCTCGATCCACACTGCATCACCGGGGTCCAGGAGCAGGCGCGCAACAAGGTCAAGTGCCTGCTGCGCCCCTGCTGTGATGACCACTTGATCCGGCTCGCAACGAACGCCTCGAGCGCTGCCTACGTACTCGGCAATGGCCTTACGCAGAGGTGCGTATCCTCTCGCATCACCTTGCCCATAAAGCGATCTTGGCGCATGCCGAATCACTCTCCCTGCGATCCGCGACCAGATGTGGGTGGGAAACAGATCGATCGCAGGTTCGTATGCTCGAAAGGCTTTCCCAAAAGATAAAGAAAGCGGCAGAGGAGATACATGTTCGATCGTGATCTGGCCTCTCTTCGACAAATGAGATGGCAATGGACGACGCGGAAGCTGAATTGCAGTCTGACGGGTTGAGAGCAGAGCGTCGGGAAGCGTACCGGCAACGAAGGTGCCAGCCCCCCTTTGCATTTCAACATATCCTTCCTCGAGAAGGTAGTTGTAGGCTGTGACCACAGTTCCACGGGAACATTCGCACTGACGAGCCAATTCGCGGCTCGAAGGCAAACGCATTCCACGTTTCAACCTGCCTGTGAGAATGGCTTTCCGAAGTTCATCGGTTAGCCAGCGCCACAACTGTTTCTCGCCCTTCGGGCGGCTCAAGGGCAAGTCCTGAAATGGTCCCATTTTGCCCATAGTGGACTACTCCATATTTCAATTATGGACCCCTCGGTGAGCCACCGCACGCATACGCTGAGATTGGAAGGAGACAGTGAATGCAGCCGAGATTGGATATTCAAAAGATCGCGCCGCAGGCCTACCGTGCTATGGCGGGGCTTGAATCATATGTACGGAATTCTGGGCTCGAACCGGCTCTGTTGGAGCTTGTGAAGATACGCGCCTCACTGATAAACGGTTGTGCTTATTGCATTGACATGCATACGAAGGACGCACGTGGGGGCGGCGAGTCCGAACAACGACTGTATGCCCTTGCAGCCTGGCGTGAGACGCCTTTCTTTACCGATCGGGAACAGGCAGCGCTCGCTTGGACCGAGGAACTTACAATCATCAGTCAAAACCACGCGCCCGACAGCATTTACGAAAGCGTCCGTCAACGTTTCACGGAACAGGAGTTGGTGAGCCTGACGATGGCCATTATCGCGATAAATGGTTGGAACCGCATTGCACTTGGATTCAGAATGGTTCCTGGCACGTATGATCCAAAGGAGCATCCGCGTGCCGTGACTGGCTAGGGTGAGGGGAAACAACAACGATGTCTTTCAAGCCATTCCTCCGTCTTTTATGCGATGGCCGGCTGGCCGCTCTTCTGGGAGCGGGCGCCGAACTCAAATCGTTCTACAAACTTTCGTACCTCGCCGCCGCAGGCAATGCCGGGCTGCTCAATCGGCTGGCAATTGGGCCGGCCACACTTGATTCGCTGGCCGAGTTCTACACCGCCCGCGGCCAAGGCCGGGAGGCACTTGAAGCGTGGTTGCAGATGGGGTTACGCCTGCGACTGCTACGCCTAGGGCCTCGCGGATACACGCTGCGCGGGCTGGCGAATTCGCTTGCCCGACCGAAGAACGACCCCACGCTGGCGATGATAGAGGAAGTGGCAGGCCTGCACCACAAGCTCATCTCCGGGACGCTTCCCAAACTGCTCACGGGCGAACTTTGGAGTCTTGCCGACCAGGATGGCGAACTGATTGCCCGCTCTTCGCGAGTACTTGAAGCATTTCAGGCAGAGATCATCGAGCGTACCATCCCGACGCAGGGTGCGCTGCGTCTTCTTGAGATCGGCTGCGGCTCCGGTATTTACCTGCGTTACGCTGTCGGCAAGAACCCCTCGCTAAGCGCGCTTGGATTAGAAATGCAGTCAGCGGTCGCTCAAATGGCGCGAGATAATATCCGCAGCTGGGGGCTGGAGGACAGGATCAAGATAGAGGAAGGCGACCTTCGTACAAGAAACTTCAGTGAACTCTTCGACGTCGCAACACTCTTCAACAATATCTATTACTTTCCAGTCGAAGAGCGTGTGAAACTGCTCGAACGCGTCCGACGCACGCTCAAACCCGGCGGGTTTTTGCTTCTAACGACGTGCTGCCAGGGAGGCAGCCTCGGCGTTGAAGCGCTGAACCTGTGGAGTGCATCCACCCACGGCGCCGGACGTCTGCCCGCCAAGCGCGAACTCGTAGACCAACTGCTAGAAGCTGGCTACACAACGGTCAAGACAACGAACCTGATTCCCGGTGACCGCTTCATTGCCTTCCAAGCAATACTCGCTAAATGAGAGTGTCGATGAATCGATTTTCAAATCTGTACACCAGCTTTGTGCGACGCCTGCGGTGGAATTCCGCTTCCCAAAGTTTCCCTAGCGATCCAGTCCTTCCGTATGCGAATTCGGGTAAGGCCTATGATGGTGAGAATCGAGGCTTGCTCAGACCGACGAATGACCGTTTTGATTGCAAGGGTGAAGAATCGCACTTTCGAATGATTCAAGGAGAGCAACATTGCCGGGGTCAACGATACGGTCATTGGGCGCTGTATATGCTGGCGACACACGCCGGCTGGATCGTTCGAAAGCCTTATCTAAACCACCACTTCATTTCTCGTTCAGGTTCGCAGCTACGCAGAGGTATTAGCGATCTTCCCGCCGCCTTTGAAGTAGACGGTGTGCATGCCTGCTTGCGTGGCTTCTCCTGCCGCAAAACCAATCCAGCGAGTACAGGCAGATTTCATTGAGGAGGTACCAGGCTCGATGCATTTTCCCTATTCACACGTATTCACGGTTCTTTTGCTGTTGCCGATGCACCCGTCTGCTCAGCCTGTCACAATTCCCACTCAGTTCACGGAAAACATGTTTTATGCACGTCCTGTAGCGGAGAATGGAGTACGGCTGAAGTTTTATACCGATTCGGGCGGTGGCGCACTTATCTATCGCAGCGTAGTCGACACCCTGCATCTACCTGTTCTTCACGAAGAAATCGACGGCAAGAATACGGATGAAGTTATGTTGCCCAGGTTCAGAAAAGACAGCGCAATCCCATCTCCTCTCGGACACGAAGGCAAGCTGTTTGTTCTGCCCGATGATCAGCGATTACCAATTTTCGATTCCGATATGTCAGGCCTATTGGGCCAGCAATGGTTCGCTGGCCGTGTCTGGACCTGGGATTATCCCAATCATCAACTGCTCCTGCGAGTTCAAGGAGACCTGCCGAAGGTGTCCGCTACACATCGAGTATTGCTGGGTTTCAAGATGAACCAGCAGGGGCAGCGCGATCCGTCGTTGAGTTTCGCGCGCATTCGCGCAACCGTAGATGGCAGGAGTATCGATCTGCTCTTCGATACCGGTGCCAGCACAATGATGACCCCGCAGGCTCTCGAGGAAATCCACGACGGGCATGCTGCGCATCGGGCTACTAGCTTTATCGCAAAATCAATCTTTGCCCGATGGCACGCCGAGCATCCGGACTGGAAGGTCATTGAAAAAGCGGAAGAGCACACAGGAGATTCGATGATTCAAGTTCCTTCAGTCGAAATCGGGGGATACACCGTCGGCCCCGTGTGGTTTACAGAAAGGCCCGACAAGAACTTCACACAATGGATGTCTCAGTGGATGGACAAGACGGTCTACGGCGCCCTGGGTGGATCGGCTTTACAGTACCTCAGAGTCACGGTCGATTATCGGAACGCGATGGCTTACTTCGAGCGTCCTTAGCCACTTTAGTCGCCCCGACTGCTCTACGAGTCGCTTCTGAAGGTGAGAGAAATGGATTGAGGTGATTGCCTGATCACATTCTCGTATTCTCCAGAAAGCGTCGTGCCCTCTGCGTCAAATCATTCAGCTCAATTTGATTCAGGCATATGTACCTTTCTTCCGTGTGATGACCATCAAAGCTGGATCGTCTACCCCACATTTAAAAATGATGATTCCAGTCCATCTGCACCAGCTTTCGGGAAACGCGCCCACCGGCGTATCCGGCGCACTTGGCGCATCAATCGGAATTGATCACTGGAGAAGCACTTCCTTCAAAGCGGAAAGATCTCGCCGTTCTGGTGAATAGTGCGGAATGTTTGGACGAAGCGCTTGCGCTTCAGATCCGAGGCGAAACATACCGTGGGCAAGCGCTATCAGGTCGCTACTTGTTCCTTCAAAAGAGAGATATTATTGAGTGGAGCTGCGCAATGTCGACAAAGAGCTTGAGCAAAGACATCTATGCCGATCACTCTCCCTCGCGAGCGCAGCGAATCGCCCTCACCACCGGGTTGCGCTAGGCGTCGCGGTCGCTTGGTGGCTGCTTCTCGGAGGAGTCGCTGCAGCCCAATCATTCGATCGCAACTGGACTCCTGGCTACCCGGACCGCCGCATTTGGCGGGGTTCGCTCTATCCATTTACTTCGTTCGCCTGCTTTTCACGCAATTTGTCTTCCTCAAGCGCGCGATTAGCTGGAGCGAAGCTGCTGTAAGCCAATCCTCAGAATTTTACGAAGCGAGGAGCGCAACAGGCCGGGGGCACGGCCTTGGGGCGGTCCGTTTTTAACCGGTCAAGCCTTTTGATTGCGCTCGCGATAGAAAGCAATCAGGTCCATGGATTTCGGAGGCGCTGCGTCCAGCTGGCGCAGCATCGTGGTGATCTGTCCGCGATGATAGGTGCCGTGATTGACCAGGTGCTGCAGTATTTGCCAAAGCACGTCCGATTGGTCTTTTCCGCGAAGGTCCTGGTACTCGATCGTACGCTCCACATCTTCCGGCCCTAATCTGGCGAGTTGTTCGCGCATTTCGCATTCCAGTTCCGCCCACTCGCTGCGAGCTGCGTCGACATCGGGAAAGCGGTCCGGCTTCTGCAATCCTTGAGGTGTTTCCCCCTTTAGTCGTGTGATCCAAATGCGCTCGGCAGCGCATATATGCGCTACGGTGTCACGTACCGAGCTGAAGCTGTTGCCCATGGGACGTGTGAACTGCTGAGGCGTTATCGCACTTACGGCGTCGAGCACCTGGTCGCGCGCCCAGTAATGGTAGTTGATGAGGAGGCGGAGATCGTCGTAGGTCATCAGATTCATTTTAGCGAGGAATATTTGTGATGCTCTAGGGCGTATCCACATATAGCTTGAGTCTGAGCCATGTGCAGGCGAGAGCGGTGAAGGAGCGGAAGGCCTGTATGGTTTTGCAGTAGCGTGTGGCGAAGCGGCGGAAGTGTTTGAGTTTGTTGAAGCATCGTTCGATGCGATTGCGCTGTTTGTATAGCTCGCGGTCATAAGCTCGCTGTTGTTTGCGGTTGCATTTGGGTGGGATCACGGCCCGAGCGCCGATGTTTTCCGACTGCGCCACCAGAGCATCGGCGTCGTAGCCGCGGTCGGCGATCACGGCCTCGGCTTTCTGGTTCACCAACAACGCCGCGGCAGGAGCGTACTCGCCGGCCTGTCCTGCAGTGATGCGGAACTGCAACGGAAGTCCATCCTCGTCCGCCAACAGATGGATCTTGGTGCTCAGACCTCCTCGGGAACGCCCCAGAGCCTTGTC
>JAJYAE010000109.1 GCA_021779695.1 Acidobacteriota bacterium
ACAATCGATGCAAGGGACGGAAGAAGAAAGACTTTCATCCAGCTTGCCAAAGGAGGCACATGCCGATCAAAGACAACCAGGTTGGCCGGATTCGAAATCGGGAAAACGAAGCTCGCCGCGTTTGCAGTCAGCGCACATGCAAGCAGAAAGGGCTTTGGCTGCACGCGGGCGCGACGCACCACGGCTAAGACCGCCGGCGTCAAGACCACAGCCGTCGCGTCGTTGGATAGCAGCGCTGTGACGGCGATGCCCACCAGATAGACCAGCAGAAAAAGCCGTAACGAAGATCCGCGCGCGTGTTGCGCTGCAAGGTCCGCCACCCACTCAAATACATGCTGCTCTCGTGCCAATTCGGCAAGAATCATCATTCCTGCCAGGAACAGATATACATCCCACCCATCGTATGCAGCCCATCCCGCCTGTCGCAGCGGAATCAGGCGCAGGGCAATTAGGAGCAAAGCGCCGCCACACGCCCACATCGCCTCTGGCAGTCCGCGCGGGCGCACGAGCATGCAAACGATACTGGCAAGTGCTATCAACCAGATCAGCACTTGAGGAAGGTGGGTGAGATGCATGGAGCGCGCCAGAGCCTACCCTTAGACTACACTCAATTGCCGTGCAGAGAGGCAGACCGATCAGGCCTGCCTCTCACTTCATTGGAGGTGCAAGTGAGAACTAGCTGCGCACCACCGGCACAGAAGGACGCAACTCAACCGTTCTGGTCGTGATGGCCAGCTTTGCCGAGGTTAGATCCGGTCCATCCCATCCCTCTTTGATTGCTTCAATGCGAATCTCGCCAGGTCGCTTCGTGGACTGCACAATTAATTGCGCCATGCCGCTGAAAAGCGATCGCACTTGTCCCTTATCGCTCTCCTGGCAGTTCGGATCACCGTTGCCCACTCCGATCAACGCGCCGTTCCCCGCCACATTAAAGCGAATAAGATTGTCGGCTGTCGGCACTGGTCGCCCTTGGCTGTCGAGCGCCTCCACTGTCAGGACGGCAACATCCTCTCCATCCGCATTGATTGTGGTCCGATCTGCAGTCAGACGAATCGCTACAGTTGGCCCCGTCGTCTCGCGCTTCTCCGTTAGAACCACCCTGCCGTTCTTTTTTCCGCGCGCCTCAATCGCACCCGGATCATAGCGCACCTTCCACTGGACGTGCCCAAGATGAGGCACCTTCTGGCTGCCAACACTCTTACCGTTCACAAAAAGCTCAACCTCATCCAGGTTGGAATACACCCAAACCGGAATCTCCTCTCCTTCGCGGCCTTCAAAGTTCCAGTGCGGAAACAGATGCAGCACGGGCTCCTTGCCCCACCAGGCCTTGTAGTAGAAGAACGTGTCTTTGGGAAATCCACACATGTCCACAATGCCAAATTGCGAGTTGATGGAAGGCCATCCATAGGGCGTTGGTTCGCCTCGATAGTCAAAGCCTGTCCATGCAAAACCACCGGCCTCCCATTCACGCGTACCGTAGAAAGTCCACCATTCTTCTGCCGTCTCGCCCCAGCGCACCACTCCGTTGTAGGCGTTCACCGTATTCCGCAGGGGGTCTGTCGTATAAATACCCCGCGTGGAAATAGCACTCGACGTCTCCGACCCATACACGGGCCGCTTTGGAAATTCCTTGTGAAACGCATCCGGCAACTGCAGCTGGTAATTGAAGCCGATGATATCCAGAGGCTCGGAAACGCCCTGCCTGTTATTTCCGTTGACCGCAGCTGAAACGACCCGCGTCGGATCGAGTTCATGACACTTCTTCACCATGGTTGCCGCGATCTTCTGCCCCTGCTCAGCCATCGGCGACTGCAAGATGAATTCCTCATTGCCAATTGACCAGATAATGATCGACGGCGAATTCCGGTAGCGCTTCACCATCGTTTCAAGCTGGGCTAGGCCCTCCGGGCTTGAACTCATCTGGCGTGTCTCACACATCATCATCACGCCCATACGGTCGCAGGCGTCCACCCACTCCGGCGTCGGCATGTTGTGCGACGTACGCACCGCATTACAACCCATCTCGCGCAATACCCCAAGCCGGAATGCCTGCAGACGGTCCGGCAAGGCAGCGCCTACACCCGCGTGATCCTGGTGATTACAGGTGCCCTGAATCTTGACTGACTTGCCGTTGAGAAAGAAGCCCCTGTCGGCATCGAAAACAGCCGTGCGAACACCAAAGCTCACTCGTTCGGCATCACGCGCAGCGCCGCCCGATTCCACCGTAACGACTGCTTGGTACAGATTGGGCTCATCAACTGACCAGAGCTTCGCATTCGGCAGTCGGACTGTCGCTTCAAACGGCACCACCCCATCGACCGGAATGGTTTGAGCCTCCGCCTCCGCTTTTGCAACCGTCGTTCCGTTTGCATCCTCAATCTTCCATGTCACACGCGCATTCTCTGCCTTTTTCCCCGCATTCACCACCATCGTGCTGAGAGCCAACTCAGCATCCTGCCCATGGACCGACGTACGCACTACGCTTTCCCATTTGCCAAGGTGCAGTGGATCCATCTTGCTCAGCCAGACATGCCGGTAGATGCCCGCCCCCTCATAGAACCAGCCATCGCCAAAACTCGCATCCACTCGAAGCACAATGCAGTTCTTCGCGCCAATCGCCAGGAAATCCGTAATGTCAAAATGGAAGGGCACATAGCCGTTGTCGTTCCGGCCGATGAAGCATCCATTCACGAAGACCAGAACACTCCGGAAGATTCCATCAAACTCAACGCAGACTCGCCGGTCTCGGTCGCTTTCTGAAATCTCAAACACCCTTCTGTACCAGCCCACGCTCGTTTCCGGATAGCGGCGTCCCAGAGGCTTGTAGCCGTGCGACTTCTGCTCTTCATCGTGCACAAACGGCAATTCAACAGCCCAGTCATGGGGAACGTTGAGTTCGCGCCACTTCGAGTCGTCGAACTTCAGCTTGGCAAATTCAAACTCCCCAGTCTTTGCAAAATCTCCCTCTCCCATCCCGAAACCAAGATCCTTCGCAGGGTCGTCGCCATTGCCAAACGTAAATCGCCAGCCAAAGTCGAAGAGCTGACGCTCACGGGGCGCAATGGCGGGCAGAGCTACAGCCGACGAAGTTTCGTCCCCAAAGGCTGCGGCAACTCGAGCCCACGCAGATCGAGTTGCTAAGGAAGATGCAGAAATTGCAAGTCCAGTGGACAGGAGATCACGGCGGGTAATTTTCGACATGGGATATACCTTTTCTGGCAGGATTTTCAGCAGCGGCGCCGGAGCCCCGCGAAGCACATCGGAACTATATCGGACATTTGACCTCTGAGTAAACGCTTTCAAATGTCGCCCTCACTAATCTGTTCAGTTCTCCAGTTGCCCGGTAGCCTCACCCAATCCATGGTACAGGCACTGTGATAAATTCTAAGAGTCGAACCTTCCCAGGAGAGATGGCCGAGTGGTTGAAGGCGCACGCTTGGAAAGCGTGTTTAGGGGAAACTCTAACGTGGGTTCGAATCCCACTCTCTCCGCCATTGAATTGAGTGTTTCAAGATCCACTTTTCTTTCGGCTGAAGGGTATCTCCTATTCAACTCTTGATGATTTGGTGGAGTACACGCCCTGGAAACTTGGCGAGCCTGGAAAGAATGATCGTCACAAATTCAAGAACTTGCCCCAGAATTGCCGACTCATTCACCGCTCACATTTGGAGGCAGGCGTACGTTCAGGCCACCTGCGATTGGCCGGATGCAGCTAAGCCGTCTTCCTCCAATAACCATCGGCGCGCTTGTAGAATATCCGCCGAACACGCCACCCCAACGGGCCGCGGGGCCTCCAGAGAGTCGACAACGACAACAATTTCAACCCCTTGAAGCAGCATCCTTCTATGAACTGCGTCCACACTTTCACTTCGGAGTGCCGTGACGTAGTCTTGTCGCGCAAATTCCTTCAGAACGCCTTGCTGTGTTGCCGGATCAATTCCCATGAGATTTGTTCCATCGAGGATGCCGGTCTGAAACCCATCAGAATTCACGACGAGAGTCAGCTTTAAATCTTCAGGCGACAAGTTTCCTACAAATTGCCCGACTCCACGACTCTCCTCAACTTGGCGAAATGACTTTCGCATGACGTCACCGATTGAAACACGCATCAGAGTTGGCACCCGGTAATCCTGGGAGACTATGAGTCCACGCTTGGCGAGTTTGACGGTCATAATCGATTCGCGACTGAACAATCGAACGATCCCATCTGCGACCATGACGCAAAGAATCAACGGCATCAACGCGTTTGGATTTCGACTCAATTCAGTTAAAAAGACAATGCTCGTGAAAGGTGCGCGGGCAACGCCCCCAAAGACTCCAGCCATCGCGGCGAGTGCGTAGAATGCAGGATTACTCACAACGTGCGGGAACAAATGCTCACATGCCTCTCCATAGACCGCTCCAAAGCCGCCGCCCACCACGAGGGATGGGGCAAAAATGCCACCCGTCGTTCCGGATCCCAGTGAGATCACTAACGCCCCAAACTTTGCCACGGCAATCTCGCTCAGTCTGCCCGCCCCCAGCCGATCATTGAGGATGTCTCGGATCGTACCGTAGCTTGTCCCAAGAATCTCAGGGACAAAATAGCCGATGCACCCTAACGCAATCGCGCCAACAACCGGACCCCAAATTGCTTCATATCGAATCTTGGCATTGTCAAAGAACTCCTCAACCATCGACAGAGCTCGGATCATCAGAACCCCAATCACGCCTGCCAGCACGCCAAGAATCGCAAAGAGCCACAATTCACGGACACCGGTGATCTTGTAAATTGGCATTGGGAACAAGGGTGCCCACCCAGCCAGTTCCACTCTCACAGCCGTTGCCACCACTGCTGCAATTGAAACTGGGATGAACGAACGAGCTCGAAATTCGAACAAGAGAAGTTCAATCGCCACGAGAATTCCAGCAAACGGTGCGGTAAATGTCGCTGCCATTCCGGCCGCCGCCCCCGATGCAAGAAGAACTCGCCGTTGATAGGGGCTCATACCTAGCCACTTGCCAAGCAGAGACCCTAACGCAGCGCCTGTTTGAATAATTGGCCCTTCCGCTCCGAACGGACCTCCGGTGCCGATCGCCAATGCCGTCGCCAGGGGTTTCAGAATTACAACTCGCGTTCTCATGTGGCTGCGATGATAGAGGACTGACTCCATCGCTTCCGGAATTCCATGTCCTTTGAGAGTTGGCTCGAGGAAGTAAATCAGCAGTCCCACAACGAGTCCGCCAATCGAAGGAATTAGAACTACCCAGGCGCCTATGCGGCTTAGAGACGGGTTCGTGCTGACAAAGGAGAAGCGCCCAAAAAAGAAAACGTTGGTGAAAAGGTAAATCAATTCCAACAGACCCTGTGCGATCATTCCCCCCGCTGCCCCAACAAGGAAAGCGTAGGCACAAATCCTGAGGTCGCGCAATTCGAGAGCAGCGCCGAACTGAGCCTGACGATTTTGGCTAGATGAACTGCTTTTCCTTCCTTCTGGCTGAGGAGAAGACATGGGTCCTCCATTTCCTACCGCACAGCTTGCCTCCAATACAGCATTGATGTTCCTTACTGCTTTTTGGAGCCTTCGAATCCTTATCTATCTTCGTTTTCTAGCGAAAGTTCATCACCATTTCCCGCAACCAAAGCCTGGAGCACATCTGTCTTGGAGAGAATGCCAACGACATTCCCTTCCTCTTCGACAACGAGCAATGTTGGCTCACAGTCCTCGCACAACATCATTCGCAAAGCTTCCGAGAGGCTTGTCTCAGGGCGCACGGATTCCAAGGGAGCATGTGCAACCTCGCGTACGGTCATGGCACCCCATCGATCTGGAGAGACGCGAGACATCCCCCACAGGCTGCAAGTGCCGATCAACCGCTCTCCATCCAAAACCGGAAAGACCTCATGACCTGTGTGAGCGGACAGCGTCTTCACAAAGTCCCTCACGCTCAGAGAAGCGGGAGCTGAAAGAAATCTTGTCTGCATCACTTCCTTCACTGGAATCTCGCGGAGCGCATGGATCTTCACTACCTCATGCAGTCGCTGATCTCCGGAAGCCGAAGCGTCCCCAGAAACGGCGTATGCAACTGCAGCGCCTACCAGACTGGGAATAATCAAAGCATGTCCGCCAGTCGCCTCGGCAACGAACACAACAGCCGCGAGAGGCGCTTTGTATCCGGCCGCAATAAAGCAGGCCATTCCCACCGCCGCATAAAGTACCGGTGACGGACTGTGGACAATCGCTTGGGAGAAAGCAAGCCCAATCGCTCCTCCGCTTAGAAACAGTGGAACGAACATGGCGCTTACTCCACCCGTTCCAAGAGAGCAAATCGTCGCACCCAGTTTCAAGCCGCTAAATGCGAGGAGTTCGGTTGTGCTGTGTGCTTGCCCAAGGATCAGGCTAACTGCCTCGTAGTTCGGGCCGATTGGCGCCAGTGGGCCCTGGTAGAAATGAAGGAATACCAGGCCACAGATCGCCGTCAACAATCCGCCAAAGCCTAGCTTGATCCAGTGTGGACTTTTGAGACGGATAAAGAAGCTTCGCACACGACGAAACGTCGTTACAAACACCATTGCAATCAGGCCGATGATCAAACCAAGTAAAGCGCACCATAGAAGGTCTTGCCTGTCGAAAGCGCCAACAGCGGCAAAATTGAAAAGCGGCTTATTGCCAACGAATGCAGTAAGCGTCATGAACGATACGACAGATGCGATCAGTGACGGCACCAGCGCCTCGTGAGCCAGATCGTCTTTGTACGGCATTTCAAGTGAAAACACGATTCCAGTCAGCGGAGCTCTGAAGACCGCGGACATGCCAGCAGCTGCGCCACAGATCAGCATGATCCTTCGATCTCGCGGCTTGAGCTGAAAGCCACCGACTCCGCGTAATCTGGTCCAGATCCAGGATCCGATAGCGCCACCTCCGTAAATACTCGGACCCTCTAGCGCAGCACTTCCACCAAAGCCGACTGTCGCGATCGCTGCGACAAGTTTCGGCAGAAATGGCCTCATGTTTACGTCACCGCCATGCTCGTGATACGAACGGATGATTTCCTCTGAGGAGTGCTCGTCAGGATCCGGCGTCAGATGCTGCATGACAAGTCCAGACAAAACAAAACCGAGCACAAGCCCGGGCACCATCAGCCAGTGATACTTCAGATACCCATTCAGTATTGGCGGCCACATCACATTTAAGAGGATGACGGATAGTCCTGCGGTCAGCAGGCCAGTCATCACTCCAATGAGCGGCGCAATCCCCAACCATTTTCGTAAGTCGCGAGCATACGCAGCCGCCAGATCCTCCTGAACAAGCGAAGCGTATTTGCGCAATATTGGATGCTGAAAGAAGCGCATTCCTACACGATGCCCCATCATCATCTCCCTTTCACTTTCTTACTAACGCGCCTCTCACTCTGTTTCACATCGCCGCCATCGCTCGGTTTGTCTTCGAGAACGTCATCCTTGGATGGAGCGGATTCGTCCTCTCCAAAATAGAGAAACTGTTGCCGCAATCGATTAACCTCCTCGCGGTGCAGAAATGACAGATCGCGCAGAATCCGCTCTGCTTTGCTCGTAAGGGAGACCACGACGACACGTCTGTCTGCAGGAGCCTCCCTCCTCCGAACAAGGCCACTGTGAACGGCACGATCAACCAGCCCTACTACAGAGTTGTGCCTTTCTTGCAGAAAATCGGCAATCTCTGAAATCGTCGCCCTGCCTGTTCCGGTGAATCCGGCGACCCCAAGTAAAAGCTGATGCTGTTGCGGAGTGATGCCGTGAGCCCGCGCAGCGGTCTCGCTGAATCGCTGAAACTGGCGGAGACGGTGACGGAATTTTGCAAGCTGCTGAAACATCATGCGCATTTGAGCATCGTTCTGCTTGACTCGCGGAGGCATCGTATTTCTTCCCAGTCGGTTCCTTCATTTCTATCTTACTACGATATTATCGTTATACGATATATTGAAAAGTAGGAAATTTGCGCACGACTCGTCTCGCCACGCACGTATCGCGCCAATTAAGATTCCGGTCAAACATGTCTCATCGCGAGAGACTCAGCGCAGCTCAGCTAGACAGCCCCAAGACCACGAGTGCATCCCGTGATGGCCGGTTGCCCCCCAGTTTCGGAACAGAAAACCAAACACGAAGCTGCGTGGAGCAGGCATACGGTTTTCGCTCCAACATAGATAGGTTGATGGTTGAAGCACGAATCCAGAAGCATGCAATGACCCGCCAGATTGACAGGAGACAGACATCACTTCACTTCGAATAGAACGTGCATATCCGTCCTATCAAAAGCTCCTCTAAGGCCTGCGCACTCCACTTGACATCATCAAAGGGAGCGATCAAAACAAGCAAAATGCGGAAGGGCTCGATGGGACACCCTGATCTAACGAAGGGCGTATCAATTCATAGATACTCTTGCACCATGCGGCTCCACGTCGGCCAATCATGAGAATTCCATGAATCCCAGATGTGGAGCTTGTGCGGAATGTTCCTGGAACTGAGAATGGCATCCAGATTTTGATTCTGTTCCAGGCACTGATCATCCCAGCCCGTTGCAAGAATATGAGTATTACGGGAGTAGCGTTCCAGGTACCAGGGGTCCGCAAGATTCGTCATGTAATGCGTCGGCAGGTTGAAGTAACAATCCTGGTCGTAATACCCCTGCAGGAAGCCTGCAAGATCAAATGCACCGGACATTGCCAGAAAACCGGTAAAGCGATCTGGATGCCGAAATGCAATGTTGGCTGCATGGTATCCACCAAAGCTGCACCCCAATGCAATCAGCCTCGCGTCCTGATTCTTTTCGCGAATCAATGGAAGCACTTCTGCCATCACATAGCTCTCATATTGGATGTGCCGCGCAATGCGCCAGCGTGGAGGCACCTGTCGGTTGTACCAGCTCTCCATGTCCACAGAATCCACGCAGACCAGTTGAAGTTGACCGCGCTCGAGCCTTCCCGCCAGTGCAGAAACCATTCCCCGATCTTCGAACTCAAAGAAGCGGCCCCCTGAAGTGGGGAACACAAGAACAGGCAGTCCCGCATGGCCAAAGATTAGCAACTCCATGTCGCGTCCCAATCGATTGGAATGCCATTTGTGATATTCGCGGCGCATCAGGTGCCCCCAGAATTAGGCGTCATGCGACTCTTTAAAGCTCCCCGCGACGCATCGCGCTCGCAATGCGTTCCCAACTGGAGACAGAGGAAACTGAACTTGGTGAACTCTGACTTTCTTGATACTGTATCAGCCACGGGTCAGATTCTCTGGCCGTGCTTCGGTTCGATGGAGATTGAGGAAAAGTCCGCATTGGATCTAATTTCAAGAACTACAACAGGGCTGCCGCTGATCAAAGCGCCATCAAACGAGGATACGCGGCATCCGCGACTCCACCTGTACCCCGGGTTCAAAAGTCGATATTTGCCCGATCTGCGCGACATCATCGTGTACGTCCCGCCCGGTTACATGAGCGACATAGAAGCCCACTTTCCCGTCCTTTACCTGCATGATGGCCAGAACCTCTTTGACGGAAGGACTTCCTATATTAAGGACAAGACCTGGCAAGTTCGTGAAGCTGCGGATGCCGGCATCGAGTCGGGACAGGTTGAACCGCTGATTATCGTAGGCATCTACAATACTGGTGAGCGCCGACTTGCCGAATACACCCCAGAGCCATCCGTTCATCTGGGTGGGGGTGAAGGAGATGCCTATGGACTCCTCATCACTCGGGAACTCATGCCGTGGATTGCCCACAATTATCGCGTCAGGCAAGATCGCGACTCAACCGGCATGGGCGGCGCATCCCTTGGCGGTCTCGTGACCCTCTATCTCGGCTTGCGCCACCCTGAGGTATTCGGTCGGCTTGCTGTTCTTTCCCCAAGCGTCTGGTGGAATCACAAATGCATTCTCAGTCACATCAATGAGCTTTCCCCTGAAATCTGGGAACGTCCGAAAATCTGGCTGGATGTGGGTGATAAGGAAGGACAAAGAACCATCCGTGACGTTGAACTGCTCGCCAGGCGTCTGAAAGCCAACGGCTGGAAGCCGGAGGAGACTCTTCATATCGAATACGTGCCGGGAGGAACGCACGACGAGACGAGTTGGGCCAGGCGAGTTGGCCCATTCCTAAGATTTCTGTTTCCAGCTGGCACACAATAGCTTGCCTCCAAGGGTCACTTTCGGCGATACTTAAGTGGTGAGTCTCCGAGCGGCCGGACGACATGTCTGGCCTTTCGTTTGGCCCGAGCCATCTGAATCGGTCGCTTGGGTAAGCCATCTGGCAGACAACAACAGCATTAAGTCTCGGAAATTGAAAGGAAACGTACCCCCGTGGTCATGATTCGCTTGGCGCGCGTTGGCGCCCGAAAGCAGCCTTATTATCGTATCGTGGTAATCGAGAAGGATCGTGCTCGCAACGGGCGCTCCATTGAGGTGGTAGGCACATACAACCCCCGCACAAATCCTGCGTCTGTCTCACTTAAGCATGAGCGGATTGAATATTGGCGCGGCGTGGGAGCACAGCTCTCCCCAACTGTGGCCAAACTCGTGGAGAAGTACCCCGCTGACACTACAGTTGCAGGCTAACGCCCCTTCTTGCGGTGCGCTGCGGCGCGTTTCGCGCGCTGTACCGGCACGAACATGCTGACGGCGACTGCCAGGTGTGCTACTATTCGCGCGAGATTCAAATAGCTTCACACTTGAACGCATTCGGTCAGAGGCAAGTTCATGACCCAGCAAAATATGGTTGAAGTCGAAGAGTTGGTCCGGGAAATTGCACGAGCTCTTGTAGATGAGCCCGCAGCGGTCGAAGTGCAGTCTGTTGATCGAGACGACAATACCGTTCTCAAGCTACGGGTTGCACCCCAAGATGTAGGGAAAGTGATCGGGAAGCAAGGCCGTACGGCCCGGTCCGTCCGTACCATCTTAGGGGCCGTCAGCATGAAGCTGCATCATCGCTACACGCTAGATATTCTTGAAGAGGATGACGAGGCATAGAATCCTCCGTTCAGTTCTTACAGCGACAGGCCGGAGACCGCGATGATTGAGGATCCAAGGTGGGTTTGGCTCGCCCGAATCCGCCGACCTCAAGGGCGCAAAGGTGAGGTCTACGCAGATATTCTGACGGACTTTCCGGCGAGGTTTGCCGAACGCAGGCGGCTATGGCTTCTGGAAGAGAATGCCCCGCCTGATAGGCAGCATGAGGTGGAACTCGCTCACTTTTGGCTTCACAAAAAGGGCGTCGTACTTCATTTCTCAGGATTCTCCACCATCACCCAGGCTGAATCACTGACAGGTCAAATCGTTGCGATCGCTCGCGCCGAGCGTGCCCCTCTCGGCGAGGATGAGGCTTATATCGGCGACCTCATTGGGTGTACCCTCGTCGATGTGGCCGAAAACGCCTCGCAAGGTCGGGATCAAGCCGTGCTGGGCACCATTCAGGACGTAGACCGATCCTCGGGCCCAGTGGCCATGCTTGTCGTTCATAACGGAGCAAACGAAATCCTCATCCCATTTGCCAAGAGCTACTTACGCCGATTGGACATTGCAGCAAAGCGTATCGAGATGGTCTTACCGGAAGGCCTGACAGATCTGAACTCTTCGAGCGCATGACGAGGTGAACCAAGCTGGTCAACAAAAGATGCAGCAAGAAAAGCCGGAGAGCATGAATCAAGATGCGCTTTGATATTGTGACAATCTTTCCAGGATTCTTCACGGGAATCTTTGAACATGGCGTGGTGCGAAGGGCTCAGGGAAATGGGCTCCTCTCAATCAATGTGCACGACCTTCGTAGTTTTGCGCACGATTGGCACCGGACTGTAGATGATCGCCCTTTTGGAGGTGGCGAGGGAATGGTTCTCAAGCCGGAACCCCTCGCAGAAGCACTCGAGTCCCTGGGCGTTTCGCGCAAGGCCACGGAAGCCCCGCGCTCAAAAGCTCCCGTGGTCCTTCTCTCTGCGCAAGGTCGCCCGTTCAGGCAGTCCATGGCGCGGTACTTCGCAACAGTCGATCAGGTCATTCTGGTCTGCGGCAGGTACGAGGGAATTGACGAACGCATCAATGAGCTATATTGCGATATTGAGCTCTCCATTGGAGACTACGTACTCAGCGGTGGTGAGTTGGCAGCAGCTGTCGTCATTGATGCAACAATGCGGCTGATTCCGGGAGTTCTTGGGAATGAAGCTTCCCGAGATTTTGAGAGCTTTGGGGTTCCAGACGACCAGATCGCGTCTACCGCTGAAGCGCCACCTCGTAGTCAGCACGGTGCCGGTGGACTTCTCGATTACCCGCACTACACCCGTCCTGCCGAGTTCTCCGGCCTTAAGGCTCCCGAAGTTCTCCTTGGAGGAGATCACGCAGCAATTCGGAAGTGGCGCCGAGTTCAGCAGTTGCGCAAAACGCTTATCAATCGACCGGATTTGCTGGAACAAGTCATCTTGACCGATGATGATAAGCGAATCATAGAGTCACTGCGCCGACAGAATGGATGTTGATTTTGTCTACTTGACTTGGCCCCTTTTGCGCATCTGATTTGGCCCCACCCTTCATGGTTTTTGTCTTTCCGTGTTGGCCGTAACGGAAGGAGCCCGTAGG
>JAJYAE010000448.1 GCA_021779695.1 Acidobacteriota bacterium
AGGCCCTGCATGCACCGAATATTGCTGCGATGCGGGCCATGGACGCCGATAAGCTCACTGAGGCAGCGACGAAGGCGGGATTCGCACCCTGGGGTGCGATTGATGGACATGTGCTCCCGCACCAACTCGTCGAAGTCTTCGAAAAGGGCGATCAGGCTCCCGTGCCACTACTCGCCGGATTCAACAGCGGCGAAATCCGTTCTTTGAGAATTCTGGCGCCACGCCCCCCAGCCACTCCGGAAAAGTACGAGAAGATCATTCGCGAGAGGTATCTGGATCTCGCAGGAGAATTCCTGCGGCTCTATCCCTCAACCAACATGGAGGAAAGCATCTTGGCCACCACGCGCGATGCACTTTATGGATGGACGGCCGTGCGGCTCGTCAAAAATCAGGGAGCCAAGGGGATCTCGTCGTTCCTCTATTTCTTTGACCACGGATACCCCGCCGAAGATGCCGCTGCCCTTCACGCCTTTCATGCAAGTGAGTTGCCCTCTGTCTTTGGGACCTTTGACGGCACGCCACCACTCTGGCCCAAGATTCCAAACACCGACAAAGAGAAAAGACTGTCCGACGCGATGATCGACTACTGGAGTTCGTTCGCGCGCTCTGGGGTCCCCACAGCTCAAGGCGAGGCCGCCTGGCCGCCATATGGATCAACGGGCGCATACATGAAGATTGCGGATGCACCACGCCCCTCAACTAACCTTTTACCCGGAATGTATGGGCTGAATGAAGAGGTCGTATGCAGGCGCCGGGCCAGCGGAAACGAGCCATGGAATTGGAATGTCGGTATAGCCTCGCCGATCCTCCCGCCTCAGCAACCGCAATGCAAGCAGTCACAGTAAACCATCAGAATTCAGACCATGGTTGACGCCCACTTCGTTCCAGCAGGTGCATGCGATTGGCACCAGATGTGCCTCTCCAAAAATGCTCGCGGAGATGACAATGTCGAAAACAACGCAAGGGCTCTCATTTGCTTCGGCCGTGCTGCTGGGTTTGGCAACCGTGGCGGTTGCCGCGCAGAGTCAGGCCACAATCACGGAGTCGCAAGGCAAGCTGGCAGGGCTGGTCGATACGCATGGTGTGCGGTCATTCAAAGGCATCCCTTATGCTCAACCACCAATTGGAAATAAGCGCTGGACCGCCCCGGTTGCCGCGAAACCATGGAAGGGTGTGCGCGATGCGCGGGATTTCGGAGCCAGTTGCTATGAGACGTCCTACTCGCCGCAGAGCCTCTTTTACATTCATCGACCGAAGCTTAGTGAGGACTGCTTATTCCTGAACGTATGGACGCCCCGTCATGCGCACAAACTGCCAGTCATCGTCTGGATTCATGGCGGCGGATTTGTCAGAGGCGGTAGCTGGGAACCGCAGTATGACGGTACGCATTTCGCAGAACATAAGGTCGCTTTCGTTTCGATCAATTACCGACTGGGTCCGCTCGGTTGGCTGGCATTGCCGGAACTGAGTGCAGAATCACCGCACGGCGTTTCAGGCAATTACGGCTTGCTCGATCAAATCGCCGCACTCAATTGGGTGAAGAACAACATTGCTGCCTTCGGCGGCGATCCCGGCAATGTCACCATCGATGGCGAGTCTGCCGGGGGCGTATGCATGGCCCTCTTGATGGTGAGTCCTCTGGCGCGCGGCCTTTTTCAAAAGGTGATTGGCGAAAGCCTCGGAATCCAATCCACTCCGGAATTGAAGCAGCCGAATCATGACCTGCCTTCTGCTGAGACCATCGGAACGGCATTCGAAAAATCGCTCGGCGCGGCAGACCTCAAATCCATGCGAGCCCTGGATGCCAAATTCGTGACTGAACACCCCGGATTCCGACTTGGTCCAAATGTGGATGGTTGGGCGCTCCCGGTTCAGATTGTTGATCTATTCGACCGCAAGCAACAGGCGATGGTGCCTGTCCTGATGGGCTTCAACCGCAACGAGATCTATCCCGTCCTCATGGGATTCATGCCGCACAATCTAACCAATTCTCGCACCGTGTACGAATCGGAAATCAGGAAGCGTTACGGTGATCTCGCCCCGGAGTTCCTGCGGCTTTATCCGGGCAGCAACATAAGAGCCAGCATGTTGGCAGCAAGGCGAGATGCGGTTTTCGGCTGGAGCGCCATGCGCATTGTGCGCGATCAGGCTGAAGCGGGAATCCATTCCTACCTCTATTTCTTCGATCATCCTTATCCCGCAGCGCAGGCGCGGGGACTGCATGCCTTCCATGGCAGCGAGCTGACGTATACCTTTGGCCACATTGGGAGCGACGCAGTATTGCCGCCGAATTGGCCGGTCCCCGTCGGACCCAGAGAGCAGGCCCTTTCGGATGCGATGATTGCCTACTGGACATCCTTCGCGCGGACCGGAGTTCCCAAAGCCCCCGGACAGGCGGACTGGCCGACCTTCGCGCCCAACAAGAGCTACATCGATTTCGTTGAGACACCGGTTCCATCGACCAGCCTCATGCCAGGGATGTTCGAACTCCAAGAAGAGATCGTCCGGCGGGCCAGACGCGCTGGCGATCAGCCTTGGCTGGGCGGTGTCGGACCAGAAGACGCCACACCTTCGCACAAGACGCCATCGCATTAATCCCGAAGACCCGGGACAAGAGGTGGATCGAGGTTCATGTCAACTGCTCTGCTGTACCCATCTCGTTGATTGTTGGTCGTATTACCGGCTACCGTCGCGTTACGAAGTAAGCAACATTCGGTGAAGAGACAGCGAAGCTGTTGCCCGCCTCGGGGGTATTTGGCTGTACTTTCGGGACGGAATCGGGCACCACAAGTCCGACATGGCGACTTCTCGGCAAGGTGGATTCAGACGATACGCTCGAACCCGCATTGACATTGACGTTCATTTGCGAGGTTCTTCCCGAAGAGCATGGGAGCAGCCATTTTTAGTCCCGATCGATAGAGCGGCTGAAGTTTCCGCGGACACCAGGCGCGAGTCGCTGGGGAGCGGGTCAGGT
>JAJYAE010000449.1 GCA_021779695.1 Acidobacteriota bacterium
CGGATTATTTTGCCACGCCCCCGCTGATTCCGCTGCCGGATGCACGCAAGCTGAGCCTGTTAGACATTTTGCGTGCGCCGGCAGTGGGCTCGCCCACCTCACTGAGCGAGCAGCTCAAGCTGATTCGCGACCTGTGGAAGGTGCTGCTGGGCGATAGCCTCGACCGGCTCCTGATGATTGGCGGAGAGATTCTGCGCGAGGAAGAGCTGGCTATCTGGATGCAATTCAACCCGGATGCCCAGCGGGCGCGCACGGCGGCCGAGGAAGCGGCGCGGCGGCGACGGGATCGCGGCGAGCAGCAATGGCCGTCGATCGTGAGTGAGTCGCAGGTCCCTGTCTTTGGCGATCCGGCACACGAATACGAAAAGTTCAGCGAAGACACGGCATGGATGCCGAATACTGTGCTGATCGCCAAGAGCACTTACGTATGGCTTGCGCAGCTCAGCAAGCAGTACGGGCGGCACATTCGGCGTTTGGATGAGATTCCCGATGAGGAGTTGGCGACGCTCGCGCGGCGGGGAATCAATTCGCTGTGGCTCATCGGCGTGTGGGAGCGCAGTCGCGCCTCGAAGACCATTAAGCTGCTTTGCGGCAACAGCGATGCAGTGGCTTCCGCCTATTCGCTCTTCGACTATCGCATCGCAGACGATCTGGGTGGTGAGGCTGCTTACATCAGCCTGCGCGACCGCGCCTACCGCCATGGCGTGCGCCTGGCCAGCGACATGGTGCCCAACCACATGGGCATCGATTCGCCGTGGGTGGTGGAGCATCCCGAGTGGTTCATCGCGCGGTCGCACCCTCCGTATCCAGCCTATTCATTTGAAGGGCCGGATCTCTCCAGCGATGGACGCGTTGAAATCAAGATTGAAGATCACTATTTTGAGCAGACCGATGCGGCGGTCGTCTTCCGGCGCCGCGACAAGGCCAGCGGGGAGACACGCTTCATCTACCACGGCAACGATGGCACGAGCTTTCCGTGGAATGACACGGCGCAGCTGGATTACCTGAACCCGGCGGTGCGCGAGCAGGTGATCCAGACCATTCTGCACGTGGCGCGGCTGTTCCCCATCATTCGATTTGACGCGGCGATGACACTGGCCAAACGCCATTTTCACCGGCTCTGGTTTCCGGGGCCGGGCTCGAGCGGTGCGATTCCGTCGCGCGCCGAGTACAGCATGACGCAGCACGAATTCAACCAGCACATGCCGCACGAATTCTGGCGCGAGGTGGTGGACCGCGTCGCGGCCGAGGTTCCGGGCACGCTTCTGCTGGCCGAGGCCTTCTGGCTGATGGAGGGCTACTTTGTCCGCACACTGGGCATGCATCGCGTGTACAACAGCGCCTTCATGAACATGCTGCGCGACGAGAAGAATGGCGAGTACCGGTCGGTCATCAAGAACACGCTGGAGTTCGATCCGGACATCATGAAGCGCTATGTGAACTTCATGAGCAATCCCGATGAGCGCACAGCCATTGACCAGTTCGGCAAGGGCGACAAGTGCTTTGGCGTGGCAGTGCTGATGTCTACGCTGCCCGGTCTGCCGATGTTTGGCCACGGGCAGATTGAGGGATTCACGGAAAAGTATGGCATGGAGTACCAGCGGCCGCGCTACGACGAGACGCCTGACCACTGGCTCGTGGAGCGGCATGAGCGGGAGATTGCACCGCTGCTGCACAAGCGCTGGTTGTTTGCCGAGAGCCACAATTTTCTTCTCTACGACTTCTTCCAGGCGAACGGGTCAGTGGACGAAAACGTCTTCGCCTATTCCAACCGCAGCGGCCATGAGCGGGCACTGGTGGTCTACAACAATCGCTACGGCACAACGCACGGGACGGTTGACTTCTCTGCGGCCTATGCGGACAAGGGCGCGGGACATCTGCGGCAGAGGCGGCTCGCGGAGGGGCTTGGCGTCGGCGGGAATCATGGGACGGTGATGGCGTGGCGCGATTCGCTGACGGGGCTGCAATATCTGCGCCGCACGAAGGACCTGTGTGAGCGCGGGCTAACGCTGGAGCTGCACGCCTACCAGTCCCACGTTTTTCTTGACTGGATGGAACTGCAGTCCACCGCGGAAAAGCCGTGGGACCGTCTCTGCGACTTCCTGAATGGGCGCGGCGTACCGAGCCTTGAGGATGCACTGATTCAACTTGAGCTGCAGCCCGCGCAGGATGCACTTCGGCATCTGCTGGAGCCGGACATGGTACGGGCATTGGCTGACCTGGCCGAGCATCCGCGAACCGACGGCGCCGGGGCAGACAAGGCTCTCACTCAGGAGCGCCGCGAATTTCTGGATCAGGTATGGATACGCTGCGAGCGTTTCCTGCGGACGGCTCGACCCGTCTATCTGGCGCGATTGCGCGCCGCAGGCATCCAAACGGCAGAGACGCCAAGCTCGGAGATTGATCACCTGGCGACCCTCTGCCGCACTCGTTTGCGCGCCACGATGCGCCTGCCCGCCATTGAATCGCGCGCTTCGAAACCCTGGACCGTGGCCGCACGCCGAGTGCTGCCGAGCCCCAGTCCGCAACTGACGGCGACTGCCATGTGGGGACCGTTGTTTGCGTGGTGTGCTCTGGAGACACTGGCCGAGTCGCTCCAGACCGTCAACCCGCAGCGCGTTGCGCTTGATCTCTTCGAGCGACTGCGCCTGCGTGAGACGTTCGCGCAGATCTTCCATGCGCTGGGCTTTGAGGGCGAAGACGGTTGGCGGGCTGCCGCACGCATCAAGGTGATGCTGCTGGCAGAGGCCGGTTCTGTTCAGGCGGCTCCGCCGGCTTCTGAGCCCAAAGCCACGGCAGAAGTAGGCGCTCCAGCAGAGGCCGCGGAAGAGCGCGTCCTGCTGGCTCCGGCACTGTGGATTGATCCTGATGTGCGCTGGCTGACCGGCATTCACGAGGCGCAGGGACACAATTACCTGGTTCGCGAATCGTACGAGGAACTGCTGTGGTGGCTCCTGCTGCCGCACATGCTAC
>JAJYAE010000110.1 GCA_021779695.1 Acidobacteriota bacterium
CGAATCCGGCCAACCTGGTTGTCTTTGATCGGCATGTGCCTCCTTTGGCAAGCTGGATGAAAGTCTTTCTTCTTCCGTCCCTTGCATCGATTGTTGTGACGTATTTTTGCCTGCGCTGGTGGTCGCGCAAAGCGCTCGAGGTTCGCATACATCACCGCCAGGCGACCATTGAATTGGCTGCGGGCGGCAGGCTTGCGCTTGGTGGACTGCTTTTCGCCGCTTCTGTGCTGATCGTTTCCTCGGCGCTTGGCTTGCCGCTGGGGCTGCCGACGTGCATCTCCGCTCTTCTCGTTATGGCACTAGTCTCAGTCAAGGATCGCGGTGTACTGCGAAGGGCGATGGCTGGAGTTTCGTGGTCCGTGCTTCCGCTGGTGGCTGGATTGTTTGTCATCGTGGAGGCCCTGCAAAGTGTGGGTTTGCTGCGCATGGGGCTCGCTGGCCTGCGTTTGATCGGCACGCTGCCTGAGTTTGCTGCGAAGTCGGTAGCGGCTTTTTCAGTGGCACTTACTTCGAACGGGATGAATAATCTGCCGGTGGGATTGATGAGTGGTTCTACGATTCGTCATGCCCATGAGGCGGGGATCATCGCTCATGCTGTTCTTCTCGGCGTGGATCTCGGTCCCAATCTTTCGGTGACCGGATCATTGGCAACGATTCTCTGGCTCATTGCTTTGCGCCGGGAACGAGTGGAATTCACGGCCTGGGAGTTCTTCAAGGTTGGGATTGTAGCGATGCCGCTATCGCTATTGGCAGGTCTTTTGTTTCTCTGGTCCTGAGGTGACGTTGCATCCCCGTCCCCATCCAGTAAAAGTGCATGTAGAGTAGAAAGGTGAATTCCACCGAGACGCCATGGAGAAATGAGCTTCGCGCGATGGTTGCGCTGGCGGTCCCTGTTGTGCTCAGCGAACTGGGCTGGATGGCGCAGGGCGTAGTGGACACCATCATGGTGGGCAGGCTTGGACCTGCGGCCATCGGTGCGGTCGCGCTGGGTAATGCCGTCTATTACACGCCTTCGCTCTTTGGCATTGGCTTGCTTCTGGGGCTCGACACGCTCGTTTCACAGGCCTATGGGCGGCAGGATCACGATGACTGCCATCGATGGCTGGCGCAAGGCGTCTACCTTGCCTGCATTTTAACCGTGCCGCTGATGGCACTTCTGGCATTTGCCAGTTCCAACCTGACGCATTTTGGCATCATGCCCGCTGTGGCAAAGCCAGCTAGCAGCTATCTGCTCCTACTGAATCTGGGCACTTTGCCACTTTTGCTTTACGGAGGGACGCGGCGGTATCTGCAGGGAGTCGGGCAGGTACGTGTCATTACTGTGACTTATGTGCTGGCGAATCTGATCAACTGGGCAGGGAACTGGGTACTGATCTACGGCAAACTGGGCTTTCCCGCACTGGGCGTCAATGGTTCCGCTATCTCCACTTGTTTTGCACGGTTGTTCATGGCGGCCACCATGCTGGGTTTTGCCTGGCGCTATGAGCGGAGGCGCGGTCATCCGCTCTTTCGCCATTGGGCTGGGCCAAGCATGGAGAGGCTGAGGTCCCTTGTTCGTCTTGGCGCGCCGGCGGCAGGACAGATTCTTCTGGAAGTTGGCGCCTGGAATCTTTCCACGTTCGCGGCCAGCTACTTGACCCCAGTGGAACTCGCAACCCATTCCATCGCGCTTAACTATGCCAGCGTCTCCTACATGGTGCCCCTCGGCGTATCCGCCGCAGCGGCGGTTAGCGTGGGCCATGCAGTTGGTGCGGAAGATCTTCACAAAGCTCGTCGTGCGGGATGGCTCGCGCTGGGACTTGGAACCGCATTCATGTTATTGGCAGCCGTTGTATTTCTGGTTGCGCCGCTCCCCCTCATCCGGCTTTACACGAACGATCCTCGCGTTCTGGCTGTGGGGCCCAGCTTGCTGTGGATTGCTGCTGCATTCCAGATCTTCGACGGTATCCAAACCGTCGCCACTGGTGCTCTGCGCGGGCTGGGCGAGACTCGCGTCCCTATGCTTGCCAACCTCGTTGGGTATTGGGTGCTTGGGCTGCCGATGGGACTTTCTTTGTGCTTCCTTTTGCACCGCGGCATTTTCGGTCTTTGGCTGGGATTAACTCTCGCCCTGGTCGTCATCGCACTGACGCTGCTTCGGCGCTGGCGCCACGACTCTGCGCGGCGATTGCAGACCGCATAGGCCCCAGCAGTGGCAGGAGAAACTGCTTGAGATCTCCCTCATTTTTCAACAGATGAGCCCTTATTCCAGCTTGGATTACGAATGGGAGGTAATTCCTGAACTACCTGCCGGGACGCGCGTTCGTCTGGGTGACTATAATCACAAATGGCGAAAGATTGACTCTTTCCTGAATCTACCTTGAAGGGAATCCCGCCAAATGGCGACTGGAGACCTTGCCCTGGGTCAAGAACAGGGCGCTTTGAGTGCGCAGAAGCGCGTCGTGAATGATTTCAGCATTAACGTAGCAACGGTGAACGGGTCCGGCTCGCAATCCGCCAATAGCGTTCTGCTGAAAAGCATCTTCGGAATGGGGGTTCCCGTCAGCGGTAAGAACCTCTTTCCCTCGAACATCGCCGGACTTCCTACCTGGTACACCATCCGCGCAAGTAAAGATGGCTACGTTGCCCGCAAGCGCGACGCGGAGATCCTGGTGGCGCTGAACCCTGAGACGGCAAAGCAGGACATTCTCAACCTTCCCACCGGCGGCGTCGCCATCTACGAAGAGAGCCTGAATCTGAAGCAGTATCGCGAAGACGTCGCCTGCTATCCGGTGCCGTTCGACAAGATTACTGCGGCGGTCTGCCCGGAAGCCAAGCTGCGCAAGCTCGTCAAGAACATGGTGTACGTGGGCGTGGTGGCTCAGTTGCTTTCGCTTGACCTCACTGTCGTCGAGCACGGACTGAAGAGACAGTTCGCCAAGAAGCAGAAGGTTTTTGATTTGAACTTTGGCGCCGTGAAGGCAGGGCATGACTACGCGCAGGAAAAGCTGGTCAAGCACGATCCGTACGTGATTGAGCGCATGGACAAGACCGCGGGCCAGATCATCATTGATGGCAATGCCGCCTGCGCAATGGGCGCTGTTTTTGCCGGAGTTACGGTGGTGGCATGGTATCCCATCACGCCGTCCACTTCCGTCGTTGAGGCGACAACGGACCTGCTGAAGAAACTGCGTGTGACGCCTGAGGGTAAGGCGACGTTTGCTGTCGTGCAGGCCGAGGATGAACTGGCCGCAATCGGCATGGTGCTTGGCGCAGGCTGGGCAGGCGCCCGCTCCATGACGGCCACTTCAGGCCCCGGCATCTCGCTCATGGCTGAGTTTTCCGGCCTTGGCTACTTCGCTGAGCTGCCTGGAGTCATCTTCGATGTGCAGCGGTCTGGACCTTCAACCGGCATGCCCACGCGCACCTCGCAGGCCGACCTGCTTTCGACAGCGTTCCTCTCCCATGGCGACACCAAGCACATTGTGCTACTGCCCGGCTCCGTCAAGGAGTGTTACGAGTTTGGCTGCGCAGCCTTTGACATCGCTGAGCGGTTCCAGACGCCGGTCTTTGTGCTGACGGATCTCGACCTCGGCATGAATAACTGGATGTCGGAGCCCTTCCAGTATCCTGACAAGCCGATTGATCGCGGCAAGGTGCTTACGGCTGAGGATCTGGAGCGCCTCGGAGGCTTTGCCCGCTATCGTGACGTGGATGGTGATGCGATTGGCTGGCGGACGCTGCCCGGCACGCGGCACCCCAAGGCTGCGTACTTCACGCGCGGATCGGGGCACAACGATGCCGCCGGCTACACCGAGAGGCCTGATGAATACGTGGCGATCATGGATCGCCTCACCCGCAAATTTGAAAATGCGCGCAATGCCGTGCCCGCTCCAGTGATCTCCAGAAACGGCAAATCGAAGATTGGCTTCATTGCGTACGGCACCACGGATTTTGCTCTGCTCGAAAGCCTGGATCAGATCAAGAAGGAGAAGGGCGCGGACGTAGATTATCTGCGCATCCGGGCCTATCCCTTCGCGCACGAGATTCATGACTTTGTGGCATCGCATGAGCGTGTCTACATCGTCGAGCAAGATCGCGATGGGCAATTGGCAAGCTTGCTCAAGCTGGATTTACCAGCAGATCAGGTGACCAAAATCCGCAGCATTCTTCACTACAACGGTCTGCCGCTCGACGCGCGCACCATCACAGACGGATTCGTCGCCAAGGAGGGCCTGTAATGGCAACCGCAACACCTGCACCGAAAGTCAATCGGATTGGCCTTCCCATCCTCGAGTACCGTGGCGGTAAGTCGACGCTCTGTGCCGGATGCGGCCATAACGCCATTTCGGAGCGCATCATCGATGCGATGTTTGAGATGGGTGTCGAGCCTGAGCGCGTAATGAAGATGAGTGGTATTGGATGTTCTTCGAAGAGTCCAGCCTACTTCATGAGCCGTTCGCACAGCTTTAACAGTGTGCACGGAAGAATGCCGTCCGTTTCAACGGGCGCAATTCTGGCGAACCATCAGATGATGATGCTTGGAGTTTCCGGAGATGGGGACACAGCTTCGATCGGAGTGGGCCAGTTCGTTCATCTGTTGCGCAGAAATCTTCCGATGATTTACATCATCGAGGACAACGGCGTTTACGGATTGACAAAGGGACAATTTTCCGCGACTGCAGATATCGGCTCCAAACTTAAGACAGGAGTCATCAATGACCTTCCCGCGATCGATACATGTGCGTTGGCGATCCAACTTGGCGCAACATTTGTCGGCCGATCATTCTCCGGAGACAAGAAGCAGTTACTCTCAATGCTGAAGGCCGCAATCGCGCACAAGGGCACGGTGATGCTTGACGTGATTAGCCCTTGCGTTACGTTCAACGATCACGAAGGCTCGACCAAGAGCTACAAATTCATGCAAGAGTATGACGAGCCCATCAATGAGGTGGGATTTGTCGCGAGTTTCGAAGATATTGACGTGGACTACGATTCCGGTCAGGTTTATGACGTTCAGATGCACGACGGGTCGAGCCTGCGGCTTCGTAAGCTCCACGAAGACTACGATCCGACCAATAAGGCGGAAGCGGTCCGCACCTTGATGAATGCGCATTCAAACAATGAAGTTCTGACTGGTGTCTTTTATATCGACACGCAAAAACCGACCTTCATTGATCTACTCAATCTGGTGGATGAGCCGCTTGCGACGCTACCGGAGACAGTAACGCGTCCGTCAAAGACCGCTCTTGATACTCTGATGCACAATCTGCAGTGAGAGGGAACTCGGTTCCCAAAGCAAAGAGCCTCGCGATTTGCGAGGCTCTTTGCTTTACAGTTCCGGTTCAGGGCCGAGGGCTGATGCGAATGCCCATTCCATTCAACTTGCTTCGTGCCTGGGCGGCCTCTGGAGTTTGAGGATGCCGCTGGATCAATTCGCGCAATTCATGAATTCCGGCTTCACGCCGTCCCGTCTGCATGAGGGCCAGGCCTTTATGTAGCTGCGCCGCTGCTGCTTTGGTATTCCCAGGGAAGTTCTCCAGCACAGCGTTATAGTTGCTGATGGCCGTCTCGAACTGTTTTTGCCTGTATGCGATCTCACCCAGGTAAAACTGCGCCGTTCCGGATGCATTGTCGAGTGGGTAGTAGTGAACAACGTCCTGGAACTCGCTCTTGGCCAAGGGATACTTCGCAGCGTTGAAGTCGCGCATCGCGGACTGCAAAGTCTGATCGAGCGGCGGGTTCTGGGCTACTGGTGCCATCTGCGTGGTCGGCGCCGGCATCCCTGAAGCAGGCTGGCCCTCAGCTGGAGTTCCGGGTGCCGCCGCGCCAGAAGGATTCATGCCGGGAGTCGTTGTACTTCCGGGTGGTGGATTTTGAATGTTTTGCAGCTGGCTCTGCATGTCCTGGATTTCCTTATCCAGTTTCGCTATCCGTGTCTTCAATTCATCGACAGAATCATTCAGGGATTGAATTTGCCCGGATGCGGTATCAACCTTGCCACCCAATGCTTCATTTTGGGCGTTGAGCTTCTGCTGCAAAGTATTGACCGTAGCACTCATCTGCGTGGCCTGGTCCGCGGTCTGCTGCGCAAGATTCTGTAAGACGCCGAACTTTGTGTCCAAGGTGGACTGGATCCGCTGAACCATATCCAGAAGCTGTTGGACCTGCGTCTGCAATTGAATGATTTCCTTCGATGCTGCATGTGCTCGTGTCGGAATGCTGCACAGAAAGAGAATGGTCGTCGCGATAATCGTTACGCTTTTGCGATGAGAGAATGGTTTTTGCATCATTCACCTATCTGTCTGGTGTGGTTTTGAGCCCCGGAGCGAACTGAAATAGTTCCCTGAGAGCTCTGGCCCGTATGCGCGTCGAGCGAATTGGCCAGAGCTCTCTGATGAACAGGTATTACTGGTCGATTGAGAAGCCTGCGCGGCGATTTTGCTGCCAGCAGGCTTCAGTTGACTCAGTACAGAAGGGCTTCTCCTTGCCGTAGCTGATGACGCGAATCCTGTCTGCTGCAATGCCCGCTTCCACTAAAGCTTTCTTTGCGGCATCTGCGCGATTCTGACCAAGAGCGAGGTTATATTCGTCCGAGCCTCTTTCGTCGCAATAGCCACCAATTACGATCTTGATATTAGGGTGCGCGGCAAGATAGGAGGCGTCATGCGATAAGGTCGATTGCGCATCGCTTCGAATGTCGTATGCATCGTAGTCGAAGAAAACGTCCTGCACGTTTGCCTTGAACTCTTCTTCGGCAGTCATCGTGTTGGTTGGGACCGCAACAGCTGGCGGAGTCGTCACGACAACGCGCGCAGTGGCCTCTGCACTGCCTCCTGGGCCCTGTGCGACAAGATGATAGGTCGTCGACTCGCTCGGAATAACTGTCTTGACTCCAGTTGTAGGGACCTTGCCGATCCCGTCAATCGAGACGTCTGTCGCATCCACCGTCTTCCAGCTGAGAACCACCTGGTCGCCGGCGGCAATCGTGCCTGGCGTTGCTGTCAGTTGAACTGTCGGTGCTGGCGACGCCGTGGCGGGGGGGGCTGTCGCCTCGGTTTGCACTGGGGACTTCTTCTTGCAGCCTGCAGCACCAATGAGAATGGCAAGCAAAGCAACTGGAACAAAAACTAGCCTGTTACGAGTCAAGATGGCACTCCTTCCGCGTGGATTTTCAGATTTCGAAGACTTTTTAATTGTATCGCTCTAGACACGAGATGTTGTGGGGAGAGTAATCTCATGCCATTTGGATGCGATATGTTCATTTCCAACTCCAATTCGGCATCATGTTTGAACCGCCGTGTGTCAACTGCTGCTGCTGCGTTCCGTCTGAGAGCATGGTCCAAATTTCGGTATGCGTCCCAAGTTTGCGCTGAAATACAATGTGGCGACCATCAGGAGACCAGGAAGGAAAGTCGTTGTTCCCAGCATCGTGAGTCAACTGCAGCCAACGCTTGCTGGCAATATCCATGATGTAGATATCTTGTCCGCCTGGAGCGCCGGGGCCGTATTTGCGATTCCAACTGAAAGTGAGGAATTGTCCGTTTGGTGACCAAGACGGTGATACTGCATATCCTCCGTCGGTCATGCGTTGGATATTCGCGCCTTCCTGATCCATGATGTAGATCTGAGGCAGGCCGGTTCGGCCGCTTACCCACGCAATTTGCGTGCCGGTCTTTGGATTCCACGTCGGCGCTACATCAGGCCCTGCAAAGAAGGTAATCCGGTGCATGTTCGAGCCATCAAGATTGGCAACCCAGATCTCGGGATCGCCGGAGCGTGAAGAAGAAAATGCGATGCGATTGCCTTCTGGTGCCCAGGATGGGGATTGATTGGCTCCTCCGGTAGCTCCACCAGGGAATGTGACCATCCTTCCGATTTCGAGAGAAAACATCCGAATAGCCCAGCCCTTGCTCTCCAAAGAGGCGAACGCGATGCGCGTATTGTCAGGTGAAACGCGGGGCGATATGCTAATGGTTCCTAAATGGGTAATTTGATGCTGATTTTGGCCATCGTAGTCCATCGCCCAAACTTCTTTTGAGCCGCTGCGCGAACTGATGAAATAGATCTTTGTTTCAGCGATGCCGTTGATGCCGCCGCCGAGCCGGTAGATGATCTCATCAGCAAACCGGTGAGCGATGGTTCGCGCCATCTCTTCGCTGGCAGCCTCATTGTATTGTTTTCCAAGGACTTGTGGGTTTGCAGTGTTGTGGGTGTCAAAGAGCCAGCCGTAGACCTGAACGCGGCCTGTCGCGACTGAGAGTGAACCAAACGCCACCATCGCTGCGTTGGCGGGATCTGCCGCCCATTGGCCAAGGTTGATCTCTTGCGGTGAACCGGGCGATGCCTGTGGGGAGAAGCTCTTAGACACCATGTCGAAGAGCCCAGCGTTGGCTAAATCGTTGAACAGCGTGGCATCAAAGACAGCCTTCAGAGTGGGCGTCAGGGGATCTGTACTGGCTGGCTTGAAGTCAGCTGCGGCAAGTCGGATTTTTGCATTGCCTAGATTAGTGCCTGCATGGACCCAGTCCTGTGCATGCACGGGAGATGCGAGGCCAGTAAGTGACAGAAGAAGTGAAAACGCCAATTTGCGACGAAAACTCATGCTGTAATGCATCCTTCCGTACCGCAGGAATTAATGATCAACACAACTACTTCACGCACTCAATGTGCAGCAAACCAAGGACCGATCTTACAATTCACACATAGAATGCTTTAGAACTGGCAATAGTAGGAGACTTGCAAATACATGCCCCGGTAAGCGCCCGGCAGTGGCTGAAAATTCCCAACGCGCTGAGCGGCGCGCATGCAGGAGCTATCGAGCGTTGGGCTGCCGCTGCTTCTCTGAAGTTGAACGTTGGCAACGGAGCCATCCCGATAAATCTTGAAGTAGATGAAGACCTGCGCACCACTGGGTGTGTGCGGATCGACTTCCTGGCGATACCAATTGATTGACATCGTTCGATTGATCTGGTCGACATACCAACCGAATTGACTGCCGAAGTCTGAGTTGACGGCCGTAGGTCCGGTCGTAAAACCCTGCTGCGCGACCCGCGGGGTTGAAGAGCCGGCCTGCTCTCCGTAGTCCGCGCGATTGGCAGGCACGGGTTGTTGATTGCGCGGCGGGGTGCGCCTTACGGTTTGTTGCTGAGATTTTTTTTCCTTGCCCAAGATTGGGATCGCCGTCGTATCTTCAGCCTGTTTCGTTTTTGGCTGAGGAGGTGCAGGTGCTTGGCTCGGAGTCTCTGTAGCCAGGACATTTTGATTCACTGGCTGATCGGAAGGTAAGGGAAGGGCACTGCTGACTAAATTGACCTGAATTGCGCCACCCTGTGAGGAACCACCCCAGAGGTTGTGATGGAAAAAGCCGCCGAGGATTCCGTAAGCTACAATTCCTGCGACTAGTCCCATATGGAGAACGACTGCACTGGCCGCAGGCGCCATGACTGGCTCCGGGGTCAGTTCCTGTTCCAGTCGCTCACTTCCTTCCAGTACATTGCTCATTGCGCAGCCGGGACCTTCTCTCGCGTTCGATTTACTCGCCACCCGCTCCGCGCCCTTTCGCGTTCAAGGGCTGCGTTACAATCGAGATATTGGTGATGCCTGCCTGCTTCACAGCATCCATTACGCTGGCAAATGCGCCAAATGGCACTCTCTGGTCCGCACGAAGATAAATGACCTTTTTTGCTGGATTAACGCCTGGCATGGCCAGCCTGGCGGGAAGATCATGCAGGTTGATTGGCTTATCTCCCAGGAAAACCTGCTGATCTCGATCGATTGTGACTACCACCCGCTGTTCTGTGATCTCTTTGACCGTGCGCGTCTTGGGTACGTTTACTTCGATACCCGACTGAAGAACCGGCGCGGTAATCATAAAAATCACCAGGAGAACGAGCACCACGTCGACGAGCGGGGTGATGTTGATCTCCGCCAATGAAGTCCGCGTTTGACCAGCGCTATTTGAAAAGGCCACGTTCTACCTCATCAGCCGCATCGCTGGCACGTTGCGAACTGCTGCGGACTGGTATCTCTTCCAGCGCGTTCAACAACTCACGGCAAAAGTCGTCGGTTGCAGAGGCAAAAATCCGGATGCGGGCCGTGAACTGGTTGTACGCCACCACAGCCGGGACGGCCACAAAGAGGCCTGCAGCAGTGGTGATGAGCGCCTCGCTGATCCCAGGAGCGACAGCACGCAACGTCGCGGATCCGGCAGTACCCAGCCCATGAAATGCGTCCACGACACCCATGACCGTGCCAAAGAGTCCTACGAAAGGACTGGTTGCAGCAATCGTTGCCAGCCAGGTCATGCGGCGCTCGAGCGCGGTAATCGACTCGCTGGCTGCGGTTTGTGAAGAGCGCTCCAGCGGAGCCAGATTGCGCGGCGGACCGCTCCCTCCCGTCTGGCGTTTATATGTTTCGTAGACCTCCACAAAGACCTGCGCTAGTGGGCTCAGCTTGTAGGTCTCAGCTACCATTGCTACTTCCTGCAATCGCGTCGCCTTGCGGAATGCGCGGATGAAGTTTCGGCTCTCCTTCGTGGCTTTGCGAAATGTGGAGAGCTTGCTAAATATGACAGTCCATGAATAGAGACTCGCAACAAGCAGGAGTACGAGCACGAATAGTGCAATCGGACCAATATTCTGTAGCAGGTCCATCAGCGCGCCGGGGCCCTGCGCCAAGGTGGTGCCAACCGGCGCGTTTCCGCTGTCGACCTGCACGGCAATGGCAAAGGCTAGATTCAGAATCGTAGTTCACCTCATTCTTCACGGTATCAGACGTGATGCGCGCTTCCAAGTTATCGTTGTGGTGCATGGCCACGCACGTTCAATCCATGCGGAATACGCCAGCTGGTCGGTCATGCTATGCTGCGCTCGGATAAGCCTCATGCTCATAGAATTACGCGCGGAAAATTACGCTGTGATCGACCATGCCATCGCCACTTTTGGCCCGGGTCTCAACCTGCTGACGGGAGAAACCGGGGCGGGGAAGTCAATCCTTGTGGATGCCCTGGCACTGCTGATGGGCGGAAAAGCATCGTCGGAATTGGTGCGCCACGGTGCGGAAAAGGCTGTGGTTGCATGCGTTTTCGGGACGACCCCTGGTGCCGAGTCGGTTCTTGAAGAGTATGGAATTGACTGCGAGGGGACGGAAATCATCCTCAAGCGCGAGATCCTGGCGAATGGAAAAGGGCGGGTATTTGTTAATAATCAGGCAGCAACTGTTGCTGTGCTGCGAGCGCTTGCGCCGGAGCTGGCCCTTGTTCACGCCCAATCGGAAACTTTGGCCAGTTTTGACCAGAAGCAGCAACAAATTCTCCTTGACCGTTTCGGCGGCTTGTCAATTGACGCAGTTTCAGGAGAGTTCGCTCGCTGGAGCCGGGCGCAGGCAAAACTCGAGGAGATGCTGCAAGGAGAACAGGATCGGTTACGCATGGTTGACTTGTGGGCCTATCAAGCCAAAGAAATCGGTTCCGCGCATTTGGAGACAGGAGAAGACGAAAAGTTAGAGTCAGAAAAGCGGGTTTTGGTCAATGCCGAAAAGCTTTACGCTGCGGCCATCGGGGCATTCGATTCACTCTATGAAAGTAGTTCTTCTGCTGAGGTCGCCTTGCGTTCTGCTTTGCGAAATGTAGAAGAAATTGCTCACTTCGATGCGCGCTTTCTGGAGTCATCGCAGCAACTCGCCTCGGCAAGGGCAACCATCGCCGATATTGCCACGACTCTGCGTGATTACGCAGAAAGAATCAATGCATCCCCTGAAAGGCTTGCCGAGATTGAAGACCGGCTTGCAAACATTGATCGACTGAAACGGAAGTACGGAAAGACCGTCGATGACGTAATCCATTTCGGTATGGAAGTTGAGAGAAAACTGGCTGAAGTGGAGGACCGCGATCAGATTTTGGAAACTCTTCGCGAAGAGCTTGATCGGGCTGCGGAGTCCTTTCGAAAGGTCTCGAAAGAGCTTTCCTCAAAGCGGAGGACAGCAGCTCAGAAGCTTGCCAAACTTGCAGAGGCACAAATCAACTCTCTCGCTATGAAAGTTCGATTTGAAGTCGCTGTTACCTCGGATGAGTCGCAGTCCGCTTGGAGTTCTCATGGCTGGGATTCCATCGAATATCGCATCGCAACCAACCCTGGAGAACCTCTCAAGTCCCTCACGGACATCGCTTCGGGTGGGGAATTATCTCGGGTCATGCTTGCCCTCAAGGTTGCCGTTGAGGGAGGCGAATCCAAATCCAAGAACGGCGCGACGCCGCGGACTCTGGTCTTTGATGAGATCGATATTGGCATTGGTGGACGAGCCGCGGAAGCAGTCGGACAAAAATTGAAAACTCTGAGCCGTGCCCAGCAAGTTCTGTGCGTAACGCACTTACCGCAGATCGCGGCGTTTGCCGACCAGCATTTTCTGATCGACAAACAGAGCGAGCACGGTAGAACTAAGACGCGGATCCGCGCATTGCAAGGACCTGATCGGACTTATGAGATTGCTCGCATGGTGTCCGGTGCAAAAGTGACTGAAACGAGTCTGCAACATGCGGCCCAAATGATCG
>JAJYAE010000111.1 GCA_021779695.1 Acidobacteriota bacterium
GATTTCTTGAGAGGCTCCGCACCGTCAAGGTTGCGGCGCGTGGGCCCAAGTCTTCCAGCGCGCTGCGGGAACTCAAGATTCCTATTTCCATCATCGCTCCCGAGCCATTCACCTGGCGCGCACTCCTCGGTGCCATGGAGCATGAATTCGGAAAGTCCTTTCAGGGAATGAATATAGCCGTTCAGGAGTATGGCACTTCGAATCCCGAGCTTTTGACGGCTCTGGCGGAAAAGGGAATCTCCATCACACGGATTCCCGTGTACCGATGGGCTCTCCCAGACGATGTTCAACCCTTGCGCGAAGCCGTAATCGCATTGGCGCACGGCCATGTGGATGTGCTTCTGTTGATGAATGCGGGCCAGGTTGCGCATCTCTTTCTGATGGCGGAGCGCATGGGCTATACCGACGCGTTATACGAAGGCTTCCGATCAACGTTGATCGGTTCCATCGGACCGAGCACATCAGAAGGTCTCGCGACTTACAGCGTGGCGCCTGATTTTGAACCCTCTCAATCGCGGATGGGATTTCTGGTCAGAGAGATATCTGAGCGGGCCGCAGGTTTGCTGCAGCAAAAGCGCACCGCCGCGGCGCTGCATGTTCCGCCGCGGGTGACGACGCTCCCGATCAGTCCGTACTTGCAGGGCGAGTCTGCTCACCGGAAAGAAGGATCCAGGGGACTGACGGCAGTGGACTTTCTGCACGAAATCGGCAGCAGAATGGCCGCCGCCGATCCTCTGCATGTTGTGCTCAATCGCATCCTTGACTTCGTGTCATCTCTGGTTCAATGTGACTCCTGTTTCATCTACTTGCTGGAAGATGATCAACTTGTCCTCCGTGCCTCCAAGAATCCACACGCGGATGTAGTGGACCGCCTCGGCATCGCGCTGGGGCAGGGAATTACAGGATGGGTCGGCTGGCATCGGGAGCCTGTTGCAATTTCCTCAAACGCGTTGAAAGATCCCCGCTTTAAGCGCTTTAGGAATCTGCCGGAAGATTCCTTCCAGGCATTTCTTTCCGTTCCAATTCTGTGTCGCAGCAAATTAGTTGGAGTCATGAATCTGCAGCATCGCAAGCCCTACGAGCACTCTGAGCAGGAGGTGCGCCTGCTTGCCGCGGTGGGCTATCTGGTTGGCGCGGAGCTGGAGCGTGCCAGGCTGGAATCAGAAAATTCCGAGCTGACTGAGAGGCTTGAGTCCCGGAAGCAGATTGAGCGCGCAAAAGGCGTGCTCCAGCGTGACTTTGGCCTTGACGAGGAAAACGCCTATCGGGCCATGCAGCGAGAAAGCAGGCAAAGGAGAAAGTCCATGCGAGAGATTGCCGAGGCAATTCTTCTCAATGAAGACCTCCGCAAATCGCGACTGGCCGAGACAGGAAAGGGCTCCAACGCTTCCATCCACGATTCGACGGCTAGCCACTAGCTCGGTCATTTGTTCACACTTTGAGACGTCGCATAAAGACGCATGAAGATTTTCAACTTTCTGGTTGTTCCCACAGCAACGCCGTCTTAGTATGTCCGCAAGGGTGAGATTCCGACGTCTCACCTTTCTCAATTCCTCCCACCCTGCTGTGTAGAGGACACCTCGCAATACCTTTCCTTTGCTCCCAGCCGAGCTGAATGGAACTCCATCGTGCGCTAAGTCTGCGCAAAGCGTGGAGCTTTCACGACGTTTATCTACATGCACATTGTCAGCTGAATCGGCGGAGGTTGATGCGATGGTTCCCCCTTATCCGGACGACGCGGCCCATTTCACAGAAGAGCAAAAGCAATATCTCGCGGGCTTCTTTGCAGGTGCAATACAGCGTAGCCCCCAGCCGCTCGTCGGCCTCACGCCGCTCGGGCAGTTGATTGCGGATGAGAAATCCAGCTCTGAAAGCCACGCCTCCGCGCAGGAGCCCAACGTGTATGGAACCCCGGTTTCAGAATTGTGCCGCGAGGAGTTGTGGAAATACGAAGGAAACCCTTTGGATCTTTGGGACAAGTTGATTGCGCACTCCGAGACAAACGGAGCTCCCACGCCCGAAGACACGTTCCGTTTCAAGTATCACGGGTTGTTTTACGTTGCTCCAGCTCAGGACTCGTTCATGCTCCGGCTTCGAATTCCAGGCGGCATTCTGCGTTCTTACCAGCTCCACGGTCTCGCGGAGATCGCACAGCGCTGGGGGGCAGGTGGTGCCGCTTTGACAACTCGCGCAAATATCCAGATTCGCGAGTTTCAGCCTAAGGACATCGTTCGCGTGCTGCATCGCGTGCATTCTCTGGGCTTGACGGCGCGCGGCTCCGGTGCGGACAACGTGCGCAACATTACCGTGTCCCCCGCAACGGGAATCGATCCGGCAGAAGTCTACGATGTATCGCCTCTCGCGGAGGCACTTCATTACTACATCCTCAACTCGCGCGATTTATATGAGCTTCCACGCAAATTCAATGTAGCGTTTGACAGCGGCGGTTCCATCAGCGTGCTGGCAGATACCAACGACATCGGATTTCAGGCCGTCAAGGTTGCAGAGGGAAAATCTGTTCCAGCGGGAACTTACTTCCGCGTCCTCCTCTGCGGCATCACAGGACACAGGCAATTTGCTGCTGACTGCGGTCTGCTCGTACGCCCCGAGCAGACGATCGCCGTCGCAGTGGCAATGATCCGGGTCTTCATTCAAAACGGCGACAGGACCGATCGCAAGAGGGCGCGTCTCAAATACCTCGTTGATCGCTTGGGTGTCGAAAAGTTTGTGGCCGAGACGGAAAATCAGCTCGGCTTTTCACTTCTCCGCGCAGATGTGAAGGAATGTGAGCCACGCAGCCCAATCAACCGCCTGGGCCACATTGGGATCCACCAACAGCTGCAGACGGGACTCCAGTACATTGGGGTGGCTTTACCTGTAGGCCTGGTTACGGCTGCACAGATGGAAGCACTGGCACGCATTGCGGATCAGTGTGGATCCGGAGAGTTGCGCCTGACAGTGTGGCAAAATCTACTGATTCCCAATGTGCCCACAGCGAGTGTTCGTCAAGCTGTGCGAATGCTGCAAGAGGCCGGTCTTGATTGTGGGGCGGGGACCATCGCCAGTGGGACGGTCGCCTGCACGGGGAGCCGGGGATGCCGCTACGCCTCCACCGACACAAAGTCGCATGCGGTTGAGCTTTCCCAGCGACTCGATACGCTCTTCCAAATCGATCAGCCCGTGAACCTGCATGTGACGGGTTGCCCCCATTCTTGCGCGCAACACTATGTTGGTGATATCGGACTTCTTGGACTCAAGACTGGCGGCCAGGAAGGATACCAAGTCGTGATCGGTGGCGGGTCAGACCAAGACCACGGACTCGCACGGGAGCTGTTTCCTGCCATCTCATACGACCTGCTGCAAAACAAACTTGAGCAGCTCTTTCGGGTCTACATCGAGCGGCGTCATCCCGACGAATCATTTCTTGCCTTCAGTCGCAGGCATTCGATCGAAGAGCTACGCGCGCTCCTGGAAGTGAAGGACATGGTGACTCAATGACTCAAAATATTCCCTGTATCCCCGACAATGCTCCCTTCAGTCCAGAGCAGCGTGCATGGCTCAATGGATTTCTGGCCGGCATTTTCTCCTCCGCGCCCGCCCCGGAACAACAAGGGAACAAGATTGGCCGTCGCATTGCAGTTCTCTACGCGTCACAGTCAGGTGCGGCAGAGGGGCTGGCGCGCAAGCTAGCCAGGGAACTCAAGGCCGCAGGGCACATCCCGTCCATTTCTACGCTTGTCGGATACACGCCCGCCGCTCTTGCAGCCGAAACGTGTGCCTTAATCCTGGCCAGCACCTATGGCGATGGCGACGCGCCCGATGGGGTTCAACCCTTCTATGAGCAGCTTTGTCTCGAGCATTTTCCGCGCATGGAAAAGCTGTCCTATGCAGTCTTCGCTCTCGGTGATCGTCACTACGAACATTTCTGCAAGTTCGGCTCGGATTTGGATGCCAAGCTCGCAGCGCTCGGCGCAAATCAAATCCTCAAGCGCGTGGATTGCGACGTGGATGTGGATGCCCCATTCGCGCAGTGGAAGCAGGCAGTTGTTGCCCGGCTGGGCGATCTCGACCACACTCCGCGCAAAGGTGGCGAACTCCCGCCGCAACCCAAACACAATTCCTCAAAGTCTGACGATCGCTTGCAGACGGAGGCAGGCGCGCCCGAGGTCGCCAGAGCCTATTCTCGCGAGAATCCCCTTCTTGCTCCGCTTGTGGAGAAGCGCTCACTCACGCATCCGCACTCATCCAAGATGACCCTGCATCTTGCCTTTTCCACCGCCGGCACTCTCTTGAAGTATCAGGCCGGTGATGCGTTTGGTGTGATTCCTCAGAATGATCCCAATCTCGTGGCGGAGATTCTTCAGTTGCTCCGCTTCAATGGCAATGAGCAGGTCGCGTCCGGCAAGGATGGAAGCACCACCTTGCACGATGCCCTCACAACGCAATGTCAGATCACGCGGCTGCATCGAAAGATGGTGCAACAGTTTGCCATGCGGGGCAATTGCTCGCGTCTTCTGGAATTGCTGACCCCGGAGCACCAGTCGGAGTTTGAGAAATATGCATACGATCGTGGCCTGATTGACCTCTTGATTGAGTTTCCAGGCCTGATCGATGATCCAGCAGATCTGGTTGTCATGCTGCCTCGACTGGCCCCCCGGCTCTACTCCATCTCGTCGAGTCCCCTGGCTCACGCGCAAGAGCTTCACGCAACGGTCGCCGTAGTTCGCTATACCTCGCACAATCGGGAGCGCGGTGGCGTTTGCTCTACGTTGTTTGCAGATCGTGCTGAAGTTCATGACCGAATGCCCATCTACATTCAGCCGAATAAGAAATTCAAGGTGCCAAAGAGCCCTATCGCATCGATGATCATGATTGGTCCAGGAACGGGCATCGCTCCTTTTCGCGGATTCCTCCACGAGCGCCGCGCCCTCGGCCACACCGGGCGAAACTGGCTCTTTTTTGGCGAGCGAAGCTCGGCCACGGACTTTCTCTATCGCGACGAGCTTGAATCAATGCACAAGGACGGGCATCTGACGCGGCTCGACACTGCCTTCTCACGGGATCAGGCGCAGCGAGTCTACGTGCAACACCGCATGGCTGAGAATTCGCCTACGCTCTGGTCATGGTTGCAGGATGGTGCAAGCATTTATGTCTGCGGCGATGCCAAAAAAATGGCAAAGGACGTTCACTCGACGCTTTGCGCCATCGCGGAGAAAGAAGGCCGAATGGGTCCAGACCAGGCTCAGGATTATATGGCAAGCTTGAAGGAGCAGCATAGATACCACCGCGACGTGTATTGAAGATGCGCTTCGATCGTTCATCGCAATAGCAAAACTCTAAAGACGTCGACAAGCTGGTGAATGCGCCTCACTTCATCAAGGAGACTTTGTGTACTCAAAATTGACCTGCCGCCTTTCATCTCTGCTTCTCTTGTTCTGCGGAATGTCGCCTTTTGTGCGAGCCCAATCCAAAGCGCTCCGAGGTCGCACTCTTGAATTTACGGTCATGGATCGTACGCGCGTTAATGCATGGCAATGGTTTGCCGCGCCCAATGCTGCCAACGAGTATGGCTACATTGAATCGCTCCTGCGAATTGCGTTACAGCAGAACTTAAATCGGTGGGACTGGAGGCTCGAGCTTTCCCAACCGTCCATCCTGGATGCTCCCGGCGATGCTATCGGCGCCGGTCCCGGGCAAGGGCAGTTAGGGTTGGGCGCAACCTACTATGCCGCCAATGTCAGTTCTTATCCTGCGGCGGCCTTCCTCAAGCAGGGATTCATTCGCTTTCATGTTGAAAACACGAGTGTGCGCGCAGGTCGCTTTGAGTTCATCGACGGAGTTGAAACCACCCCCAAAGACCATACGCTGGCTTGGCTTCAGAAGGAGCGAATTGCGCACCGGATGATCGGCAACTTCGGATTCTCAAACGCTCAGCGGAGTTTTGACGGTATTGACCTTAACTCGCAACTGGGTCCGTGGAATGTGACAGCATTCGCTGCACGCGCCGATCAAGGTGTTTTCAACATGAATGGCAATCCGGAGCTGAATGTTGATCTGCAATACCTCGCGGTCACCCGGCAGGCCGGCCGGCATCTACTCGGGCGCGCATTCGCAATTGGATTTCATGATGGTCGCACCGGCCTTACCAAATCTGACAACCGCACCAGCGCAATTCTGGCTACAGATCACGCCAATATCCGAATTGGAACTTACGGGGGAGATTTTCTGGCGAACATTCCAGCCGGCCCGGGAAACCTCGACGTTCTCTTCTGGGGCGCTGGACAGAATGGAAGCTGGGGCCTGCTATCACACAAAGCAGGGGCTGCCGCCGTCGAAGGCGGCTACCAATGGACTCAGCTTGCGACCAAGCCCTGGTTGCGCGGTGGCTGGTTTCGCTCCACCGGGGACGAGAACCCGGCGGACAAGACGCACAACACATTCTTCCAGATTCTGCCAACGCCTCGCATTTACGCGCGCCTCCCTTTCTACAACCTGATGAACAGCACAGATGACTTTGTGCAAGTGATGGACCAGCCTCTGAAAGCTTTGTCCTTGCGTTCAGACCTGCACTGGCTGCAACTCACTTCGCCGCGTGACCTCTGGTATCTGGGCGGAGGTGCGTTTGACAACAAGGTCTTTGGTTATGTCGGGCGCCCGGCAAACAACACTTCCTCCCTCGCTTCCGTCCTCGATATCAGCGCCGACTGGCAAACGACCAAAACGCTGAACCTGAATTTCTATTACGCATATGCGCAGGGTAAGTCGGTGGTTGGAGCAATTTATCCAACCGGAAAGAACATGCAGTACGGATATGTGGAGTGCCTCTATCACTTCGGCCTCCACCGCGGATCTTCAAATTAGTTGTGAAGCAGCTACCTGCGTTAACTGCCGGGGCCGCTTCTGCCAAATGAACGAATCATGGAGCTATGGGGAATGCGACCTTAGCGGATTCCTTGTGCTTCAGGTGAGCCATCGCAACTCCTCACGCCGTGTCGGGCTCTGAACGCCTTGTAGTGTCTTCCTCTGCTTCATCTCTTCGGAAAGGAGATATATGTCTACCCATAAGGTTGAGCAACTCATCATTGCAACGGTCGGCTTCTTCTGGTGCTTCCTCATGTGGTTTTCAACAGCTGCTTTTAGGCCCAGTATTGCCGCTTCCTATCATCTCAACATCAAAGCACTGGGGCTCCTTGCAAGTTCAGCGATATGGATGGCTCCGATTGGAAGAGTCATTGCCGGTTCAGCAGCGGATCGCTTCGGAGCACCAAGAACCTTTGCCTTCATCCTCGTTGTTTGCGGAATCATGTCAATTGCATCGGCCTATACCACAAGCTATGAACTGCTATTCATCGAGCGAGTGATCGTCGCCATCGCCGGCGTCTCCTTCGTTGTCGGCATTCAGCATGTTGCGCAGTGGTTCGACGCACACGAGATTGGCACGGCGGAAGGACTGTATGCGGGCACAGGCAACGTCGGGGCTGGCGCGGGCGCACTTCTGCTTCCGCGCATCTTTGGCTTGAATTATCAAGGCGCATTCCTGTGGCTTGGCGTTATCGCCATTGGCATCGCGGCCTGGTACCTGGTGCGCGGCCAATCCGCTCGCTCAACCCAGATGCAGGAGTTGGTCCGCCGCCGGAGTGACTTGCGGGGCACGCTCTTCGTCTGGAGCCGCTACATCGCCATCGCTCTGATGCTTGCCTATGCCATGTCGTTCGGTCTTGAGATCGCCATGAATGCATGGCTCCCGGGCTATTTCACTCGCGGATTCCATGAGGCAATTATCGCTCTGGGTTTCACCAGTATCACGGGTATCCAAATCGCCGCCGGAACATTTGCTGCTGTGCAGTCCTTTACTGCGTCACTCTTTCGTCCATTCTCTGGATTCATCTCCGACCTGTTTCAGCGCAAAGGCTGGACGCCTCTGCCGTTCATCGCTCGAAATTTGCCCTACGCGCCGCGCCTCCATTGGCTGGGCATCGCTCTTCTGCTCATCGTCACGGCAATGATGGGCCTCACGGCCAGCGGACTTTCCGGATCGCTACATCTCTCGGTATTAGCGCTCGTTGCCCTGGGAGTCTTTATCTCGTTCGGCACCGGCGGCACATTCGCCCTGGTTCCGTTGCTCTTCCCGGACCGTCCGGGCACAGCTGCGGGATTCGTAGGCGGCCTCAGCACGGCAGCCGCAATTGCGTATCCACTTATCTTTGCTGGCGGGCCCAACATTCACACTGGCTACGCCCATGTCGCAATGTTTCTTTTCCTGCCCTTTGTGCTGTTCTATTTCTGGGCTGCTCGGCATGAGCGTCATCCTGAAAAACACGGACTGTTGCTGAACTCCTTCGCAATCGAAGAAGCCTGACTCACTCGCATCATTTTCACTTACAGAGGAGGACATCCATGCATACACGCTCAAGCGAAGACGAATTAACTTACGAGCCCTGGTACAAGTACGGCGTTGCCTGTCTCTTGCTTGAGATAGCCATTGCAATTGCCGTATGCGGTTACTCGCTTTACCTGACATTCCATGGCATGGGCGGCTTCCCGGGCAAGCACTAGACCATAATGCATAAGCATGATGCGGAGGGACGGCTCAAGCGAGCAGTCCCTCCGCGCTCAATCATTCCGCGCAGTGCAGAAGGACCAGGATTTGCGGCTGCACTGCGTCGCTATGAAACGTCTTGTACATTTCGCTGAGCAGGACGCCTTGAAGTCAAAGCCAGTTCAACTGAGCCGAGCATATCGCCTACTTCTCAAGATGGCGCTCAAAGAACCGGCTCATGATCGCGAACGCTTCCTTCGATTCCGGCACATCCGCGTTGTAGAAAAAGCCGTGAAAGAGACCGTCCCACATGTGCAACTCGGTTTCGACCCCCAGCCGGGCAAGTTGAACGTCAGTATGGATCGCTCCGCTGAATGCAAAGTCGCGATCCCCAGTGATCAGTAGCGTCGGCGGAAACTTGGCAAGAATCGATTTGGACATTGCTGGAGACACCATGGGATCGTTGGGATCCGCATTGCTGAGGTACCCAAGCTGTACGGCGCCGTGCCCGGCGTGCTCTGCAATACGGGCCTCGCCTAGCGGGAACGCGATAGACGATGCGTCGCCTCCAAATCGTCCTGCGGAAGCGCAGTAGATTCCAATCGCGCCTGGGCGGGGCAGACCATGCGTCTGAAACCACGCCACCGACATCGCCGTCAGCATTCCCCCTGCAGAGCATCCGTAGACGCCAATCTCGCCGGGCTTGTAAGTCTTCAGCAACTCGCGATAGACCGCAGCAACATCCTCGCTTGCCGCGGGAAATTTGTAAGTAGGTCCCTCACGGTAATCGATGCTCACCACGCGAATGCCCATCACTGAGGCGACAGGAATCGACTCCAGCTCCGCACAGCCGGGCCAGCAGCCGGAGAAACCTCCACCATGCAGGTTGATGAGGATGCGCGTCAGATTTTGCTTTTGGATGCCGCCTTTGGGCTGATAGTCATAAACATGCACTCCACCCATCGCTTCTTCCTTGCGATCGACTGCAAAGAGCTCGTGGTCGCGATGAAGCATCGGCTTCATGAATCGCGGCACGCCATCATCCTGTTTCAGGATTTCCGGATCCTGCATTTCTTTTAGGTGTTGAGCGACATAGGCCTTCGCCTCAGGGCTCAGAAACTCGGATGGCGGCACAGCCTGGGCGGGCATCTGTACTGTGCCGTCGCTGTCAATCAGCACTCGCGGGCTGGCAGAACCCTGCACCGTCTGACCACAGAGCGACATCGCCCCAAGCAGAAACGCGCTCAACGCAAGACATCGAGACCCACTGCGAGTCATCTGCAACTCCTCAACAAGAGCTTTATCGTCAGCCCTTCTTTGATTCTGTCCGGACGGGCATGATCAACACCAAAGCAACCCGGCTGCCCGCTTCAATGACGTTCTCTAAAGTAGCGATTTGCCGATCCCGGTGTGGAAGTGTTTCCCGTCACCGCCGCATCGCCTGCATGGGCTCGGCTCAAGGGCGAAGCCAGTGTGATGCCAGTACCGGAGACCTGTGCGCCTGCCGCATGCGCATGTGCCAGCGGCGCGGCAACGGTGATTGTGTTGTCCCACGGTGTGACGAATGCAACCTTTGCCGCTTCGGCTTCCTTGCCACTGCCAATGCGGATGCTCTGACCATCACTGAAGCCCATTGTGCTGCCCAGATGCACAACTGTCGAGCCCGCCCCAACAGACGACGTGACCGTCGTGGCGCCCGCCGTACCAACCGTCTCAATAACCGCAGTCTCAAGATTGCTGCCTGCGTCAATGCGAATCGTCTGGCCCGGGCCAAATCCTTCCACGCTGGCGACCTTGATGTTGGCAGCGCCTGCATCGGATGCAGCCGCAAGTGTGGTCGCGGGAGACGTGACGAAATCGTCACAGTTGCTATCTGTGTCAAGTCCGTCAGGGAAACGCCCCGCACTGGTGTTGGTCGCACTTCCTGTGGGCCCGAATCCGAAGCGGCTTTGAAGACCCGGTGTCGTCACGAAACATCCGCTCTTGCCCATGCCAGATGCCGCCTGGTAGCCCTCAGCGGCCCATGGATCCACAAGTCCGCCGTAGTTCAGGCTGTCGACCACGAGTCCGGAAGCATCCCGCAGAATCATGCTGCCTTCCCGGACTGTAATGACGTGCCCAAAGAGCGGAGAATGAGTGACCAGCTCGGGCCCGCCAAACCATTGGCTCGGCTCAGCCGCGCCCTGGTATCCCGCACGTGTGTCACCTGCATCGCGCACGACGGCGTTGATTGCATGATCCCGGGTCAGAGGACTTTCCAGCGTGATGCCCGTGCCCAGCGCTTGAATCGGCTCGTTACTCATATGTACAAATGCAGTTGCGGGCTCAAAGCTGATGCCCGTGCCGCGATCGCTGAAAGGAAGATTCGCCGCATGGTTGAACTTGAGCGGTGCCGTCAATTCGATCCCAGTGCCAGGTTCCACAATTCCTTCGTCGCGGATGTGTGCATTGCTGAGCGCCGGTGTGAACTCGATCATTGCATTGTGCGTGTCTTCGCTGCGAATTGCCGTGATCGTAACTGTCTGCTGATTCACGGGCGTGCCCAGAATGATCTTGTTGCCCGCTGCAAATCCACGGGCGCTACGAACCTTGATCTGGGTCGCTCCGGCCGGCGCATCCGCGGCCAGGTTGGTTCGCTTTGCCTCCGTTCCAACGTGTGACACTTTCACCGTCTCGATGCCATGCCCCACGCTGTCGATGTCCAGCCGAATCATATCGCCAACGGAGATATCGGATACGGAAGTGACGTTGATGCTTGTTGTGCCGGCCGCGGCATCCGTCGCCAGATAGGCCTGTGTCCCTGGCTTTCCCACCGCGGTTACGGTCGCGACTTCGTACTTTTCCATGCCGGCCGGTACGGTCGGATAGGTTGCGCCGTAGCCCAGGGCGATCTTCTGGCCAACCGCGAAACCGTCGGTGCTCATCACCGGCACATTGGTTGCGCCTTCTGGGATCGTGATGACGGGTCCGTCGGGCAGTGGCTGCCAAAGCGTTGTGTGATTGCTGGCGGCCGTCCCCACGCTCACAATCTTGCGGCTTTCTTCACGCGAACCGGATCCGATGTGAATTGTGTCGCCGGCCTTCATCCCGGTCGTTTCGCGCACGTAAACGGTGCCACTGCCCGCATGGGCCGCCGCCGCAAGTCCCGAGTTGGCTAGGCCAAGCAGATAAAAGCCATGCGCTTTCAGCTTGGTATCCGAAGGGACGCGGATCGTCGAGAAGATGGCCTGCTGCGTCGGATGCACCGTCAGCGTCCAGCGCGAGATGTCCACTGGCTCCTCGCCCGCATTGTAGAGCTCGATGAAGGAGTCGGTCGCGTTGGTTGGAGGACCCGAACTGATCCGAAACTCATTGATCTTGACCGGTTGTGCATTCCGCACCTTTTCGGCAATGGCCTCAGTCTGCCTTTTGCCGCTCGCCTGGTTCGTCCACGAGGCTTTTCCGGTTAGATCTCCATTCCAATTGAGTGCTCCAGATGTGACTTTGAAAGTTGCGCTCACGCTCGTCCCCGGCGCAATTGAACCGCTGAAACTTTTCTTCTTCTCCGAACTGCCCGCCACCGCGGCGGACCATCCATCTGGTGCTTCCAGGCTCAGCGTCACATCTGCCACTGCGGCGCCGGTCGTATTTGTGAAAGTCACCGTCGATTCTTCAGAGGTTTGAGGCTCGAAGGTTTGCATCCCCGTGGGGTTCGTCGTCCCCGATGTCGCTGCCACGCTCACGGGCAACACGCCATAGCCAGCTGCCACGATATTGGCCTGCACCTTCTGGTCCGTGGCGTCGGTTGGGAACGTCCCTGCCGCCGTCATTGCGCCCTCGTAGAAAGTTCCCTGAGATCCGTTGCTGTTATCCCCGCCATTTCCCAGGAGGATCGCCCCCTGTTTGCGCATCGGATCATACGTCGCATTCACCCGCTGTCCGCTGAACATCACCTGCAAGGGGCCGCGTTGCGCATCCCCGCCCATCGAAGTCCAGTGGTGC
>JAJYAE010000450.1 GCA_021779695.1 Acidobacteriota bacterium
CTTCGGCATCGGGAGCATTGTTTTCGTCTATCCATTCGCTGACTCGCTGCTCCCTTTCTTGCTCACCGTTGGAGTAGTTTCGTTCCTCGCGGCGTGGATTGCGCGCAGCGCCCACCTTGGTTACATCGGTTTGCAGATCGCGTTCTCTTTTTACCTGACCGTCTTTCAGGAATATTCAATTCCCATGGGTAGGTTCGGTGAGCGCTCACGCATTGACATGGCGCACAAGTTCGTCGCACCCATTGTCATGACGCTGGGGCGCGACCGCCTGCTGGGCATATTGCTGGCGCTTGTGGTCATGTGGGCGATCTTCCACCGCATTCATCCCGAGCGTTCGGTTGAGAAGATGCGCCACTCGCTTGCTCATCTGCTGTGCATCGTGGCAGAGGCGCTGCCGCTCTTTGGCAAAGGCGAATCCGGACGAATCATCGTGTTGCGGGACGAGGGCGAAGCGATTGTCCTGGCGGCGCGTGGCCTGGCCGAGGCTATTCCCTACGAGCTCGATCAGCACGTAGAATGCGACCTGGAGACGAGCGAGGCGATTCAGAGCGCCATCTCCACCGTGGGCAGCCTGTTATTGCACACGGGCGCCGCTAGCCAGCACTATGGTGAGGAGACTACGCCATCGTTGTCTGCCAACGCGCTGAAAGTAGAACTGGCCGAAGGTCTGCGTGCGCTCTCTGTGATGCTTGAGGAGGACTCTCCTCAGGGCGCAAGTCTCGCCATGCCGCCGGAGATCACCAGCAAACTCGGGATGTCGGAATCATTGCAGGAGGCCGTGGGGGCGTACTCAATGCTGCGCACGCAATGTATGAAAATCCGCGCCGCCACCTGCTAAGCCGGGGATCGGGCTCCATACGGTTTTTCTAGTCAATGCTGTATCAGGATTGATGCCAAACGCGCTCATCGAAACCGGATAAGTTCCAGGTTATCGGCTTGCATTGAAGCAAGCACTTTCATTCAGAATCGCGTCTGTTTCCGAAGCTGCACTGACTCGTCCGCCGCGGGACACGAGCGAGCATAGCTTCACGAAGTTCCGTTAGCGGTTCTGGTCCGGATACTGCTTCCTGGTCGACCGGTTGCTCTCGATGGCTGGCATGGTTGCTGCTGTCTGCTCTTCTGCTTTTTAGCCCCGCCGCCCGCTCGTAACCAGCCCCGTTACTTTCGATGGGACGCCGGCTGCAATCGCCCCTTTTTCAGGACGAATTCAACTCGGCCATTTTGTATCCAGACCCCGGGGGAACCGTGTTCCCCCAAAAGAGTCTTGATACTTACGGAGTGAAAGCGCCCCTTTTGCGGATAAACAGGGGCCGTAGTATAAGTGGATCTGCCAAAAACAGTAAATTCACTCCGCGGACAAACACGCTTTCATCCCCAGTTCCGGCCCGGCATGGGCTTTCCGATGCGCACCGTCACTCGCAGGCTCCTGTCATGGTGACGGCTGCTCCTCCTGGTTCTGCATCGCTTTCAGCACTACGCCCGCCGGTCCCTTTCTGAGAACTGGCCTTACTTCCTGGCACAGCAAACGGCTAAACCATCTCAGACTGGATCTGCTGAGTGAAACGCAAACCAGTAGTACCGCCTCCAGCAGAACATGCAACGCACGGGCCGCAACGCTAACATGCTGAGCAGTTCGTCGAATGAACGCAACTCGGCCGCCTTGAATTTGACCGAGTCGCAGCAAGGGCATTTGCGCTTCATCCAGATCAGATGGGGCAACCAATTCGGCCAGTGCTTACTTACCGTATGCATTTTTCCCTCCCTAACGTACGCATGGCTACCTGCCCGTATCTTCTGAATCGGAGTGAAGATCGAGCCATGCAAGCAGTGAGCGTATGCTGCCCGTTGCCATCGCCATGCAGGAATCTGCCGCACCGTAATAGAGACGGATCGTATCTCTGTCGGCGCCGATGATTTGCCCGCAGGGGAACACAACGTCCTTGACATCCCCGCCGCGCTCATAGGGAGCTTCCGGCCCGAATATCCAGGAGTCTCCACGTTGCAGGCAGATCTCCGGGTTTTCCAGGTCGAAGAGTGCAAGTCCGAGGCGGTAAATGCTCCCCGCGGCGGTTTGCCGGACTCCGTGGTAGATCGTCAGCCATCCCTTCGATGTCTCAATCGGCGGTGAGCAGAGTCCGATTTTGTTCGCATCCCACCATCCGCCACGGCGTGCTTCGAGCATCACCTTGTGGTTCCCCCAATGCCGCAGGTCCGGTGAGTACGAGATCCACATGTGTGCCCCGGTGTGCGTGACCGGCCGATGGACCATGGCCCAGCAGCCGTTGATCCTGCGCGGCAGCAGAGCCGCATCTTTATCTTCAGGCGGCATGATGACGCCAAATCGTTCAAAACTTCTGAAGTCCCTGGTCAGCGCGAGTGATACTCCGGGACCGCCTCGCGCGAATGAGGTGTACGCAATCGCATATTGGCCGAGTTCAGAAACGTACGTGATCCGTGGATCTTCGATGCCCCAGATTTCTTCAGGATATTCGCGCGGATTGGCTATCAGTGTAGGTTTGGAATCGATGCGCCATCCATCGATTCCATTAGCAGAGCGAGCGGCGCACAGATGCGACAAACCGGTCCGCTCTTCCACCCGGCAAAGCAAAAGGGTGTCTCCATCAGGCAACTGTACCACCCCTGCATTGAAGACACTGTTCATCGGATAAGACCAGTCTTGCCGGCTGAGGATCGGATTTTCGGCATAGCGGGTAAACAGCGGGAGGTCCGTACATGATCCAGGCCTCTGCCGGTCCATGGCGATGGAAGTATGATTCAGGCTCAAAGAGAAACACTCATTTCCTGGTGAAGTTTGTCTACGTTGGTCACTTTCCCCCCTTGCATTTCGAGGAGAGCCATCAGGAACGAAAGCGTCGATTCCGCGCCCTGATTTTCGTTTACTCGGTCAGGATGAAGCCCATCCCTGCATCCGCCTGTCGCAGCGTCGTAAAG
>JAJYAE010000451.1 GCA_021779695.1 Acidobacteriota bacterium
GGATTGAAGAACAAAAGCACGGCCATTGGCGCCTGGCGCGCGGAGCGGGCCGGTACGAATCCCAAGAGGAATGGAGTTCGACATCCCAAGCTGATATGCGGGTGCGTATCCCGCCGGGAACTCGTGCGGATCGATGCCGGCATCAAAGGACGTTCGCTTGCCATCGCCGAACGTCACGAAGTGCTGCCGCCAGGCGACGACACTGCCCTTCGCATCAAGACCCGCTCTTAAGCCAATCGTTGCAGCGGCGCGATAGTTGTCGTGCGTCATGTCGTCTTCGCGCGACCACGTGATCTTGACCGGTTGGCCTGTCTGCTTGCTAAGCCATGCAGCTTCTGCATCATCATCATTGACGAAGCGACGGCCGAAAGATCCGCCGGCACGAATCATGTGGACCGTCACGTCAGCCTCGGAAATGCCGGCGATCTTTGCCGTAACACGGCCGGCAGCGGCGGGATCCTGTGTCGTGCTCCAGAGCTCCAGTTTGCCGTCTTTGAATGAAGCAGTCGAGCCCTGCGGCTCAAGCGTGTTGTGTGGGAGAAACGGATAAGAGTAGGTGGCTTCAAGAACCTTGGACGCACCCTTCAGAGCGGCATCCACATTCCCGTATTCGCCCACCACTTGTCCAAAAGGTTGCTTGAGCGCATCGGCGGCTTGTTGCGCGAAACTTGCAGAGCTCTGGCTCGCGCCAGCGCCGAAATCCCATTCGATTTTGAGGCTCTTTCGCGCGCTCTGCGCCTGCCACCAGGTATCAGCCAGAATCGCAACGCCCGGCTCAAGACCCGGGTAAAGAGGAAGGACTTTATCGTTGGTCAATGTCCCTTCAACAACGATGACTTTTCGCACTCCCGGCATCTTTGCGATTTCCTCGGTGTTCGCGGTCTTGACCTTGCCACCGAATACGGGACACTTGTGCAGAACAGCATGAAGCATTCCCGGAAGCTCCACATCGATACCAAAGATGGGTTCTCCCGTAACGATGGCGTGGTTGTCCACGCCTTTTCGAGAGGTGCCAATGATGGTGTAGTTTGCCGGGTCCTTCAGCTTCACTGAGTCGAGTGCGGGCGGGGTGAGTGAGGCAGCTTTGGCCACCAGTTCGCCGTAGCCTGCAGACCGGCCTGATGCGGAGTGGACAACACGTCCGGCCTTCGTCGTGCAGTCGGACGCGGGAACACCCCACGACGCCGCGGCAGCAGCTACCAGCATCTGACGCCAGGCAGCGCCAACCCTGCGCAGCGGATCCCAATTCATGGGCGTCGCTGTGCTGCCACCCAGGAACTGGAAACCGTACAGCTTCGCATTGCCGTCGGCTTGTTCAACTTTTACGTCCTTCCAGTCAATGTCGAGTTCCTCGGCAACGAGCATTGGAAGGTGCGTCTTCACTCCCTGTCCACCCTCCGGATTCTTGGCCATGATAGTGACTGTGCCGTCAGGCGCAATGCGGACAAAGGCGCGCGGCTCAATCGGTGGGGGAGCAAAGCGCCCGCGAGCCTGCGCAAGGCCGAAGGGACTCTCATACAGTCCCAGCGCGAAGCCGCCACCAGCGATGGCGCTTATCTTGAGGAACGACCGGCGATCGAGATTCATCGTCCAACTCCTTTCGCGGACAACAGCTCGGCTGCATGATGAATGGCTTCGCGAATGCGCGGATAGGTACCACAACGACAGAGGTTACCGCTCATCGCCAAATCAATGTCAGCGTCGGCAGGCTTCGGGTTTGTCGAAAGCAACGCTGCCGCAGACATCATCTGCCCCGGCTGACAATAGCCGCACTGGGGCACATCAATTTCCTCCCAGGCCTGCTGCACGAAATGGGTCTCATTATCCGCAAGTCCCTCAATCGTAGTTATCTCTGCGCTCTCCACGGAACTCACGGGCGTGATGCATGATCGAACCGCTTCGCCATCGATGTGTACTGTGCATGCTCCGCACATTGCGATGCCGCAGCCGTACTTTGTGCCCTTCATACCAAGCACGTCACGCAGGACCCAAAGCAGTGGCGTATCGCCCGGCACATCGACTGCATGAGACTGCCTGTTAACTTTCAACGTAATCGCCATACAGTGTCCTCCATGGTTTGCTATCGATCCATCAACTTCAACAGGCACACCTGCCGACAATCGTGAGCATGAATCGGAATGCGCGCAACCGCGGCATTCAGCTCCCGCACTTAGTCGGCTTCGAAGCTGCCATGACTGAGTTTTGGGCCATCCTCTTCAAAGCCGTTATCCCTAAATTAGCCCTGAAACAATCCGCCCGCCCTGCGAATTCCGCCAATGTGGCTTCCAATCGCGCCAATTCATCTTGGGCGCGATTGGCGCGTTTCGCAGCCAATCTGGCGCATACTGCATGGTGGAAAGGAGCGAAGTTCGATACGCTTTCACAAGGAGGACTTTGCCATGCTGAAGCATTTCCGTGTTCCGGGGCGCCTTGCACTCAAATTGCAGGAGCTTGGAATCTCAGTTCCCGCGGTACTGCGCAAGGCCGGTCTTCCACGAAATCTCTTCAATCAGACCCGCATCCTCGTCTCGACCGACGAACTGTTCGCGCTCTGGCGCGCCATCGAGACCGTGAGTTCCGATCCGCTGATAGGTCTCAAGCTGGGCGTTGAGACGAAGACGGAGCGCTTTCACCCAATGGCTATCGCGGCGCTCTCCACACAGAATCTCGTGGCGGCGTCAGAACATATGGCCCGCTACAAAAAGCTGACGGCTCCTGAAGAAATCCTCACTCAACTTGACGAGGAGGAGTTCAGTGTTGGATTCCGGTGGCTGCTTGCGGTCGATGCCGAGCCGCAGATACTTACCGATTACTGTTTCGCCTGGACGCTCTCTCTCGCTCGCCACGGAACCGGGGTGCAGCTGAACCCTCTTCGGGTTGAGTATGTGCAACAGCCCGCGAACCTGCGTGCAATCGAGCGAAATCTTGGCTGCAAGGTGGCTAGCGGGGC
>JAJYAE010000112.1 GCA_021779695.1 Acidobacteriota bacterium
CTGCACAAACACGCTTCCCGTCACAGTGGCGCTCGTGTAGGTCGAATCGCCATAGTACTGCGCGCTGATTAGATCCTTACCCACCGGCGGCGCTGGTGTATACAGAACCGACGCGCTTCCGTTTGTCAGGGCGAACAGCCCGCTGATTCCCGAGATGCTCACCGATCCCGTTGGCGTGGGGCTGCCGGATGGACCACTGACCGTGACTCCGACAGGAAACGGTCCGGAGACCGGTACCGTTGGCAACGTCAGCGTCATCGTTGGCGTCGTTGTGCCCGTCGCATCCACCACTACGCTACTCGGCGCAGTGCTTGAATGATAGTAGGAATCCCCACTGTAGTTCGCTGCAATGTACAACGTGCCGGGCGGAAGCGTATTGGCGGGGATGGTGACCGTGACCGCGCCATTCACCACAGTCGCTGGAGGCGAAGAGTAAACAACTTGGCCGCCTAACGAAGGTAGTGCAGAAAAGATGAGCGTAACGGTTCCCGTCGGTGCAGGCAGAGTCCCCGAAGCTGGCATCGTAACAATCACCGCCAGCGACTGATTGGCCTTGATCGTGCTCGGCGTCGCAGTCACCATCATGGTAGTCGTCGCGCAAAAGATGGTTAAATTGGCGGCGGGAGATTGGGCCGATGCCGCGTAGTTCACGTCGCCGCCATATGTTGCGGTGATCGATGCATTACCGCAAGGGATCAAGGAACTGGTCAGACTTGCGCTGCCCGCGGCCAGGACTGTCGAGGTGCCCGGTGTCCCGCTCACCGTCGCCGTCCCAAGTGTTGTCGTCCCGTCCATGAACGTGACCGTGCCCGTGGGCGCCACGCCCGCGCTGTCCACAAAATTCTTTCCTGCGCTGTCAACAAAGGCTGCCGTCAGCGTCATCGGGTTGCCTGTAATAAATGGCCCGGCGCCCGCTGTGACCTGCACCGCCGTTGGCGCCGGCTGCACTGCCAAACTGACTGGGGCGCTTGTGCTCGCCTGAAAGCTTGCATCACCGGGGAAGGACGCCGTCAGCGAATTGGCTCCGGATGGCAGAAGAGACGTCTGGAGTTCCGCGGTTCCGCTGCTAGTCAGGCTTGCAGTCCCCAGCGTCGCGGTGCCCATTTTGTAAGTCACCGTGCCCGTTGCAATACCATTCGGGCTTGATGCGGACGCGCTGTTCCCGTAGGGCTGCGCATCCAGCAGGAAGATGGATCCGTAATAGGGCGCTGCAGCAGCCTTTCCGCTCAGGGGATCGTAGTAGCCGGCAACCTTCAGCGAAGTTGTGCTGCTTTCTGCAGCCACCGTCACCGAGATCGAGTTTGAATCACTCTCTGCAAACGTTGTATCCCCGCTGTAATGCGCCGACACCTGGTAGGTTCCGCCGGGCAGCGATACTGTCGTTCCGCTGGCAGCACCTGCCGTCACCGCGTAATCCGCAATCGCACCCGCATTGGGCAGTGTCGCCGGGCTCAGCGTGTCCACCAGGCCCACTTCACCTGTCGGCGTCCCGCCCGCGCCCGTCACCGTTGCACTCACCGTCACGCTCTGCCCGTGGGTGATGCTCAAAGGTGTGTTCGCTCCGTTCAGTAGCAATGCTGAAGTCGTTGCCGTGCGCGTCACCGAGGCCCACGCATTCACGAGCGTGGTCACATCAACGCTTCCCAGTCCGCTTGCCGCGTCATATCCGGTTGTCGCGTCGTAGCCAGTCAGGAAATTGTAAGTTGGGTTCAACGCGCAATTCGGCGTGCCCGAGACACAAACGACGGAGTTGTCACCCATCGTCACATCGTGAAAAACCGTTCCGTATTGCGTCTTCGCCAGTTGGTAGAGCACATCGTTCGCTTGTCCCAGCCGTGATCCCACCTTCTGCTCCACCAGAGCCAGCATGCCCGCAAATGCCGGTGCCGCGGCCGATGTGCCGCCCACGCCCGACAGGTTGAAGTTGCTGCCCGTCGCTCCAGCCGCGCAATCGGCTCCTGCCGGATCCACATTGGTGCAGATTCCCCACAGAGCTCCATAAAAGCCGTTGCCTGCCAGGAATGAGACATCTGGCACGTTGCGCATCGTCCCGCTCGCAAAGCCACTCTGCCACGCCGGCGCCGGATATACCGTACTCAGGCCACCCCCGCCGGCCACGATGTTGTTGTCGCTGGGGCTTCCCGTCGTCACCGAGTAAGGCACATTCTTCGCGATGGATTGGTTGGGAAGGGTTGAGTTGTTCCACGGCTCCTCGGGAATGTACGAAAGAGCGCTGCGATGGTTGGGCAGCGTGTTCGTCACGTCCACGTAGTTCAGGAAGCTGGCCGGAAATGTGCCCGTATAAAGCGCGTCAAAGTCTGTGCCGCCGACGGCAATGTTGTAGGGCGTTGACGCGATGCCATTCACCGCCAGCCCCATTGTGGCCGCAATCTCCGTGTTGGGATCGTCGCAGCCCGCTGAACCGCTGTCGCCCGACGATACCGTTACCGCAATCCCCTGCGCCGCAGCTTGCTCCCAAAGGCTCGATACATACTGGTTGCCCGCCGCGCCAAAAGCCTGCTCGCATGAGCCAAAACTCACGTTGAGAATATCTGCCTGATTGTCGTCCAGTGCGCGTTGAATCGCGAGGAACAAACCCGACTGGAAGCTTGTATCTGCCGCCGTGTACAAAATCACATTTGCATTGGGCGCAATGCCGCCTGCCACCTGTGTGTCGAGATACGCCTCGACTTCATCACCGTTCTGCCCCGGATCCGTGCCGTCCACAACCACCGTGGTAGCTTTGGCCGGCAAGCCAAAGGTCGCGCGATAATTCGCGTTCTGCGTCACGTCAATGTTCGAGTCTCCCGCAATCCCGATTGTCACGCCCGTGCCATCGAGAGCCGTGCCCGAAAGATGCGGATTCAATGTCGTCGGCGTGTCATAGACTGTCGCCGCATCCGCCGGTCCCAGAAAAATGTAGTACCCATTCGTGGAGTTCCCGATCGTGTAAGTCGGTGTGATCGTATGCGTCTTTGCGTCGTACACCCCGCTCGGCCCGCGAATCACTTGAGGCTTCGGCTTGATGCTGCTCAACGACGCAAAACCGGCCACCACCGGTGCAAGTGCCTCGGGAATCTGCGGATCGCTTGCGTTCGCCCAGAACTGCTGGCCCGCAACCATATAGCTGTGCACGGCGGTGTGAAAGGCCGCCTCCACCTGGCCCACGCTCCCCGTCATCTCAATCGCCATACGGCTCTTTGCGGTCTTCTTCACTTGCAGGCCATGGCTCTCCAGCCACGACTGCACCTGAGCCAGATCCGCATCCCCAACGCCAAAGCGCTGCCCAAAGGCAGCCGGCGTCAGGAACTTGTGAAAATTGGCCGAAGCCGGATTCTGAACCTCTTGCAAATAGGTTTGCAGGTCGGCTTCCTGCTGAGCGCTTCGACGTAAAACCAGGATCATCCGTCCGGCAGGCATTGACGCCGGGGCCTGCCCCTGGTCAAAACGGATCTGCGCGATTGGAAGTGTGTTCCCCGTGAGCGTCACCCGCTGAGAATCATCAATCGACTCCACAATCCGTTGCTGTGCAATCGGCGCCGCTCCCTGCCCCCACGCACGCATGCCCAGCATCAGAACACAAGCCATCACGGCACACGCTTCGAGCGCGCGCAAGCAACCGCGAACCGGATTTCCCATTGGTCTTCCCCTGCTCAGTCTTTTCGCTTCGTCAGGGCATTGAGCGTAGCGAGCAAAAAGATGGCTTCTTGTGAAACTTGCCCGGAGAGTATCACACCCCCACGCGGATTGACTTCCCCCAACGATCGGAAAACTTATTCCGGACTGGGACTTAGCCCGCGGCTTTCGGCACGCGGCATTCCCGCCCTCGCCGTCCGCCGGTCAAGGCACGATTGTGGGTTCCGTTTTTGCTGCTGAAATTTAGCCTTCTGAAGCTGTTAGTGGCTTTGATGTGTAAGCGGACGCGTCGACACCTTCTTGTTGTAGCGGCCCAACAGCGCATTCCACCGGATGATGGCCAGCTCTTCCAGCATCTTCATACCGTCCTTCAGGTAGCTCATCCGCGTGCGCTCGTCGTGTGCCCAGCTAACCGGGACTTCCACCACCTTGAAGCCCCGCTTGATTGCAATAAACAGGATCTCCGGGTCAAAGCCCCACCGCTCAATTGTCTGTAGCTGAAACACCGTCTGCGCAGCGTTGCGCGTGAAGGCCTTGAAGCCGCATTGCGTATCGGCAAACGGCAGATTCATCACCATGCGCGTCACCAGATTGAAGCAGCGCCCGAAAAACTGCCGGTAAAGCGGCTGCCTATGCGTCTGCCGTCCACTCTCCAGCCAGCGCGAGCCAATCGCAATATCCGCACCTTTTTCGATCGCATTGAAGAGAAGTTCCGCCTCCTCAATCGGAGCCGAGAGATCCGAATCCGTGAACATGACCACATCGCCCTGCGCCTCCATCATGCCGTGGCGCACGCTGTAGCCCTTGCCCCGGTTTCCCGGGTTCTCAATCAGCCGGACCTCCGGCGACTGCGCGGAAATCTCCCGGACCACCTGGGCAGTATCATCTTTGGAACCGTCGTTGACGACAATCACTTCCGCAGCCCAGCCATGCATGCGGATACACTCCACTACGGACTCCAGCGTCTTCGGAATCCGGCCACTCTCGTTATAGGCTGGAATGACAAAACTGTAATGTTTATGCTCGTTCCCCATCATTGGCCTGCTTCAAGCCCCGCCCTTTTTCACCCATCGAAAAGCTGACGCAATCATATATGGTTCAGCCCGAACAGCAATCCCCCATCCAGGTCTCGCTCACCTTTGTTCCGTCAATTCGTTGATGTTAAAGGCGAAAATCTCCCTTCCAGCCTTGATTTTTTACGTCCCGACCAGCCACAATCGATTTATATTCTGGGAGCGGAGGCCCATACGATATGACAAAAGCTGACCTGGTCGAGAAAGTGACCCGCCTTGGTGACCTCACCCGCCGCGACGGTGAAGTGATCGTCGAAACCGTCTTCGAGTCTGTTATTTCTGCTCTGCAAAGCGGCGACAAGATCGAGATCCGCGGCTTCGGTTCTTTCCGAATTCGCCAGCGCAACCCCCGCATTGGCCGCAACCCCAAAACCGGAGAACGAGTCGAGGTCCCCGCCAAGCGTGTTCCTTACTTCAAGCCCTCCAAGGAGTTACGCGACCTGGTTAACCCCGGCGAGGCCGCCAAAGCTTCCACCACCACGCCCAGCGCCTCCTGATTTTTTGCCCTTCTCCATTCGGTCCGGGTGCCACCGCAGCATCCGGGCCAACCGTGAAGCGATCCCCGCAACCTTCCCAGCCCTCGCAGCCGGCCGTCTGCCGCTCCGGCCCACACGCACCCGTTTGGTGCGTCCGCCGACCGGGGTTTCGGTCCGCTTCCATCCGCCCGCCTCCGGCGCCGCAGGCCCTCGCTGGAGCAAATCCTGGCCCGGACCAGAAATTTTGAAGTCTTTCTCAAGCCTAGGTCAAGACCGAAAAGCACCTGCATTTGACTTCCGATTCCCTCCAGACCGTCAGCCCTGCGGTCGCTAACCAGCTTCCACCAATCAATTCCGAACCGATTCGTAATCGCCTCTTAAGTTTCCCAATCCGTCCACCTGGCGGGTGTAATCCAAACACATCGCATGGGATTCTCCCGCGGCGCTGCCAACACTTCGGTACAATACTTTCTAACGTCGTCTCGCATGTAGATAACGGCAGGAGCCAATGGCATCAGAAGTCTCCCTACCTGAGCTGAAAGAGCAAGCACCGGGCTCTCGACTCGCCAACTCAAGCACAAAGTTCCGGCAAGATGACGAGATCTCTCTGCTCGACCTGATCATTGTGTTGGCAGAGCGAAAGCAGATCATTCTCAAAACCACGATCGCATTTGCCCTGATTGCGGCCATCATTGCCCTCCTTCTTCCCAAGATGTACACGGCAACCGTGACCCTCCTGCCCCCGCAGCAGGGATCTTCCATGAGTGCGGCCCTCTCCTCACAGCTGGGCAGCCTGGGCGGAATGGCTGCCCTCGCCGGCGGTAGCCTTGGTCTCAAGAATCCAAATGACATGTACGTAGCCATGCTGAAATCTAATACCGTCGAAGACGCAATGATTCAGCACTACGGGCTCATGCAGGAGTACAAGAAAAAGTACCTCTCTGATGCGCGCAAGGCCTTTGAGAAATATGCGACCGTGGATGGCAACGGGAAGGATGGGCTCATTCACATCTCCATCGAGGATCGCGATCCACGCAGGGCTGCGGAAATGGCCAACGGGTATGTCGACCAGTACCGCCATCTTTCTGAGAATCTGGCCATCACTGAAGCCGGCCAGCGCAGGCTCTTCTTCCAGCAGCAACTCGAGCAGGCGAAGAACAATCTGGAGACCGCGGAAGAAAACCTGAAGGTGACCGAGCAAAAAACCGGGCTGATCCAGGTGAACAGCCAGGCGACCGCGCTGATTGAAGCCGCGGCGTCAATCCGCGCCCAGATCACCGCCAAGGAAGTGCAGATCCAGGCCATGCAGACCTACGCCACCGGCCAGAATGCCGAACTGGTGCAGGCACAGCAGGAACTGGACGGCTTGCGCGCGCAATTGGCTCGCCTTGGCGGCTCTGAAGAAGCGGCAGGTGGGCTCATCGTTCCAAAAGGAAAGATTCCCGAAGCTGGGCTCGAATACATGCGAAAAATGCGCGACGTCCAGTATTACGAGACCATTTTCAACATCCTGGCGCGCCAATTCGAGCTCGCCAAGCTGGACGAAGCCAAAGAGGGTGCATTGATTCAGGTGGTCGATCCGGCATTGCCGCCCGATCGGCACTCTTCTCCCAAGCGCACGTTGATCGTTCTCGTGGCGATCGTGCTTGGCTTCTTTGTCGGAATCTTTGCCGCCCTGTGGCAGGCGGCCGTGGCGCGCATGAAGAGCGACCCGGAGATCGCCTCCAAACTCTCCCTGTTGCGTCGGCTCATTTCCTTCAAGCGGTCTCGCGCGCCGCACGGGCCTGTCGAAGCTGCCCCTTCCACTGCTGCTCGATAAAGATACCCCTCGAGCAGCTTCCTTGCCTCTTGTCCGTGCTGCGCTCAGGGGAGCGGTTCCGATTCGCCACGAGATATCTCAGGCATCGCACAGAGTGGCTCTTCCTTGAGGGAACCGTCCCTTGGCGTCGCGCATTCTTACGCAGCATCATCGGCAGCACCGCCGAGCTGCATTGGCAATCAACAGTCTGCTTTGAAATTACTTAGTGGGCGGTCGAACTCCGATCACGCTCATCATACGGCCCGCGAAACCCTGCGATCCACGGTGCGAGAAGAACAGCTCGCGCTGGCAGCTCGTGCATCCGCCCACAACGCGAATCGCCTCTGCCTTCACGCCTGCGTCCACCAGTTGCCGCCGGTTGGCCTCTGTCAGATTCACGTGAAGCTGCGGCCCAATCGGAGAGTGACCCGGCGCGCGCTGCGTCAGGAACAGCATGGGGTACTTGATCCGTACCGGATCCGAGTCATACACCTCGCAAAACAGCTCCCTCGCGTATGCAAATTGGGACTCAAATGCGGACATCACTTCATCGCCCACCCCATAGCAGCAGGCACCAATTCCCGGCCCAATCGCAGCCACCAGGTCTTCCGGCCGGCATCCGTACTCCAGCCGCATCCGCCCCACCCCGGTCTCCACAATGCGTTTCACCGTTCCACGCCATCCAGCATGGAAGGCCGCCACCACATGTTTCTTTGTGTCCGCCACCAGAACAGGAATGCAATCGGCAGTCTGCACCGCCAGCAGCAGGCCCGGCTCGTCCGTCATCAGGCCATCGCCTCTGCGGGGCACACTCAGTTCCGCATCCACCTTGGATACGCGCACGACCACATTCGAGTGCACCTGCCTGAGCGTCACCAGCGGCGTCTCGGCGCTGCCGGTGATAGCCTCGGCCAACAACCGCCGATTCCCGGTCACGGTTGCCCGATCATCTGATGCAGTCAATCCCAGATTCAATTCGCCCGGCGCACCTTCAGCGCAATAGGCGCGACTGCTCCCGCCGCGCCGCGTGCTGAAGCCATGCCACAACCACTTCATCCTGCCCCAGCCCTGCGCTGCAATCCACTCCACACCATTCGCGGCAAGGCGCGGCTCCGGCGCAGGCACGGTCAGTTCCTGTGGCATCGCGCGCTCCAGTCGCAGCACCCGCGTAATCCCTGCCGGCGTACTCCGGCGGCTGCGCACAAGGCCAGCATCTGCAAAAAGTCCGTCCAACTCCTGAACTTTATCCTGCAAATGGTCTTTATTGGATGGGTATGAGTTCCGCTTCACTCTTCGATTGTAGCGAGAAAGAGCGTATGGGCCTGCCTTCCGGCAGGCCCGCTCGAGAGGCGTTGATTTGAGGAGGGAAACCTGGTGGGGTCTTGGGGAAGGATCCGTTGCCGGATCCTTAATGTGGAATGGACACCTTCATTGGGTAGGTCAACATTCGGGGAAAGCCTCTTCTTGTTAATGGGTCAGATGCGCCTCAGCAAAAAAGGTTGCACATCGTCGCGACTCCACCGGCCGCTCTCGTCTGTCCTCAGCACCGCGCACCCATTCCATCCAGCGTCGCCTCAATGGCCCGGCTCATCCTCCTGCTTCACCACCGGCCCTTCGCCAGGGAACGGCCAGTTCGTGTCCAGTAGAATCTCTTTCTCGCGCTGCGCCTTCGGAACGCGGTCAACCTGCAGATTCTCAAAGAAATGTACACCGGTCTTTCCCGCCGTCACAATATCCAGGTCTCCGTCCTTGTCCATATCCTCGGTCACAAATTGCGTCCCTGCGCCCGCTGTCCCGTTCACGCTGATCGCGTATCGCGTAAACTGAGCCGTCTTGCGGTCAATTTTGTAGTAGTAAATCACCAGTGGATCGTACGAGCCCGGATCGTGCCCCGAGTGCCCTCGGTAGCGCTTGCCTGCGAGGAGCTCCGGTTGCCCGTCGCCGTCAATGTCCACCAGCTTCAGCGCGTGCACCTGCGAGAAGCTCTCGTCAATTGCGTGCCGCACCCAGCGCCGCTGCGCCCCACTGCCCTGCTGCTCCAGCCAGAAGATTCCATAGCTGTGCCCCTGACCGTAGATCACGTCCATCTTCCCGTCGTTGTTCACGTCGTACCCGACAATCGGAAATCCCGCATCTTCCATCTGCCAGTCGCCGTGCCACTCCCACTGATCCTTGTCCGCATCAATCTGCCGGAACCACCCATTCGGCGTCAGAATGTCCGCTTTGCCGTCTCCGTCGATATCCGCCACGCCAATGCCATGCCCATCCTGCGCGCGTCCGCCCACGTGATGCACCTTCGGCTCCGGACCCGAAAAATCAATCCACAACACGCCCGAGTGGTTGTAGTGCGCAAAGATCAGGTCCGGCTTGCCATCCCCGTTGATGTCGGCCTCCCAGCCACCCTCCGTGTCATAGCTGTCCGTGATAAAGTGCTTTTTCCACTCCGCGCCCAGCTTGCCTGGATTCTCATACCACCAGATACCATTCAGCATCCATCCCGTCGTCACCACATCCGGACGCCCGTCGTGGTTCACGTCAATCGTCCACTCGCCGCAGTCCGAGACAAACTCATTCAGCGTTCCGGCCTCGCGATACTGGTGCCGCTTCCACTCCCCGCCATTCGGCCCGGGATTCTCATACCAGTAGGCCCCGCTCAGAATGTCCTGATACCCGTCGCCATTCATGTCCAGCGTCGTTACGCCTTCGGCGTGATCCGTGCCCAGCCGGTGCGCAAAGAATGTCGCCTGCATCACGCCATAAGGCCCCGGTCCCGGCTTTGTCAGATGCTCCTGCGCCCCCTGCGCCGGCGCGCTCGGGCAGCAGCAGCCCATCCCCGCCACCAGCGCCCAGCCCATCAACGCTTGTACTCTCATTGCGGCTCTCGCTTTCTTTTGCGAACTTCTCCTGGCTGCCCTCGTTACTCCAGCGGGTACAGCTTGATATTGCGGAAGTACACCTCTGCGCCTTCTGACTGAAACAGAATTCTGCCGCTGTCAGGAAACGCGTCCGTTCCTTCGTTTGCCAGCTTCCCGTTCACGTATTGCCACACGTGTCCATCGCGGTTGACAAGCTCCACCACGTTCCACTCGCCGTGCGGCTTCTCCAACTCATTCACCGGGTCGCGATATCCCACCACGTTCTTCCACGGCCCCTTGTTGAAGCGGTCAATCTTCTTCGCGCTTCCCGGCGGCCCCACAACGCGCACGCCGTCCTTGCCCGTCAGAGCCGCGCCATCCGTCATCCAAAAGTCCCCCGTGCAGCCCTCGTTAATCTGGAACTCCACCGAGCGCGGCCATACCTTGTTTGCCCCCTGCACGTTATACAGAATCCCGCTGTCCCGCGCCTGCCCCGCGCGCGGCGCAAAGGTTCCTTCGCCCCACTTGAACTCCGCCCGCAGATAGTAGTTCTGGTACTCCTTCTTCGTGATGAAGTAACCCATCTCTGTGCCCGACACATGCACCACGCCGTTCTCGACCGTGAAGACATGCTTCGGGTCCGAGTTCAGACCCGTGCTTGGCAGAAACGTATCGAACTGGCTCAGGTCCTTGCCGTCAAACAACACCACTGCCGGCCCATGCCTTGGAATTCCTTTTGTCTTTGCCCATCCTGCTGCGGCACACGTCAACACGCACAGCAGCACCACCACGCTCTTCCGCTTCCACCGCAAGGCACCGTTCATTTCTGCGCTTTCCCTCCCCAACATTCTCGCCACGAGTCGGCCAGTTCGGCAAATCGGCCCTACGCTGTTTCCCGTGGCCGCGCCGCCCGCTCCACCACATACGTAATCAGCGAGACCGGCAGCGCCCGCACCAGCAGCGCCGAGAGCCTTCCGCCCGCATACGGGATCACCGTCCGCTTCCCACGCATCATCCCTTCCACACCTTGCCGCGCCACATCTTCCGCGCTCTGGACTCGCCTCTTGAATGCCCCCGCGCGCGCCACATCAAAAAACTCGCTCTCCGTCGGGCCCGGGCACAGCGCCGTCACCTTTACGCCAAACCGCGACACCTCCGCCGCCAGCCCCTGCGCAAAGAAGCGGTCAAAGACCTTCGTCGCTGCATACGTCGACAAGTACGGTACCGGCTGAAAGCTCGCCGTCGACGCCACCACCATCACCCATCCGCGCCGCCTCTCCACCATGTGCGGCACAACCAGGCGCGATATCCGCACCATCGCCTCGCAATTGACCCGTATCTGGCTCAGCTCCTGCTCCGCGGGACTCGCATGGAACGCTCCATACTGACCCAGCCCAGCGTTGTTCACCAGGATCTCCACCGGCAAGCCCGCCCCTGCCGTCGCATCGTAGATCTGCTGCGGCGCCGCGGGGTCGTTCAGGTCCGCCGCCACCACGCGCACATCCGTCCCCTGCGTCCTCAATTCTGAGGCCAGCGCATCGAGCCGCTCCACTCTGCGTCCGGTGACCACCAGCTTTGCGCCGCGCCGCGCCAGTTCGCGCGCCAATGCCGCACCAATCCCCGCACTCGCGCCCGTTACCAGCGCCCATTTACCACGTAAGTCCATGCCGACCTCCAGCACCTTCATCCTATCCAACGCCATGCTGTACGCATCCATCGGGCCGGAAGACTACCTTTCCTGACCTTTTGGCATCTTCTTTTTTGTACGTGAGAAAGACAAACAATCATCGGAGGAATCTCAACGTATGAAGTCCCATTTGCTTGCGGCCACTCTTGCTTGCGCCGCTTTTTCCCTGCTCCCGGCAGCTGTCCGGGCAGACTCGATCAAGACCGATTTTGACCATAAGGCGAACTTCGCCAGCTACCACACCTACTCCTGGGGCAAAGTCAAGGTCTCAAATCAATTCAACGCCGACCGCATCAAGAACTCGGTCAATAACTTTCTCCAGCAGAAAGGCTGGAAAGAAGTCGCATCGGGCGGCCAGGTCACCATCATGGCTGCGGACAACATTCACAATGAGCAGGAAGCCGAAACCTTCTACAACGGCATGGGCGGCGGCTGGGGTATGGGTTGGGGCTGGGGCGGCTGGGGCTGGGGTCCCGGCGGTGGCTTCGGAGATACAACAACCACCACCACGGATGTCCGCAAGGCTCACGTGGTCATCGACATGTTTGACGCATCGTCCAAGTCCCTGCTCTGGCGCGGTGTCTCACGCGGCGAACTCTCCAACAACGCCAACGCCAACCGCAAGCACCTGCACGAAGACATTGCCAAGATGTTCAAGAACTTTCCACCGAAGTAGAACTGGCAGAAGCCCTGCGCGAGGCACGCCGAACCGGAGTGTCTCGCGCATTCCCTTTGGTCAGCGTCTGCCAGCGCTGGCGAAGCAATAGCCTAATGCGCTGCTCCCGCTGCCTCTGCCTCAAACTCTTCGCTGAGCCAGCGCGTGAAGGCAGCGAACTCTTCGTCGCGTCCCAGGAAGTCGCGCACCATCTCACGGCCCGGCTTTGACCCGCCCTGC
>JAJYAE010000113.1 GCA_021779695.1 Acidobacteriota bacterium
ACAGTAAGCCACCAGTTCGGTAATGTTGCCCGCATAGGTGCGGACCAGCCAGGAGAGATCGAGCATCTCGCCGAAGGGCAGGCCGCGGAAGTCGAGTTCGAGGCCTGAGACCATCACGTCGTGGCCGGACTCGAGCAGGCGCTTGGTGAAGAGGAAGAGATCGTTGACGAACTGGCCCTCATCGAGCGCGATGCACTCCACGCGCTTGCCGATCTGCTGTTCGCGCGCCGTCAGGATGGGCAGAACCACCCAGGGATCGTGGCCGGGAAATTCGACGGCTTCCATCTTGCCGCAGCCGTTCTGGTTACGGCTTTCTACCAGCCCGGCAGCAGCCTTGGTATCGGCGCTGGGCTTGAGCAGGATCACGTCCTGGTGGGCGTACTGGCGGCGGATCTCGATGCGGCGCAGCAATTCAGCGGTCTTGTTGCTGCGCATCGGTCCCACAATCAATTCCAACTTGCCTGGCACGGGAATCTCCATCGTCTCTGGATTTTATTCTCGCCGGTCCGGCGGCCCCGCTTGAGGATAAAGCCGGCGCCCTGCTGTGGATAAGTTGCCTACGACTCGACAGTTGAGAGAAGCGGCGCACCCACCCGGATCGTCACCAGGAGGCCCGCTTCGGATGCGGCCTCTTTGTTGTGATACAGCGCACACAGCAAGGTTCGCAATGGCCTTGCATCCGGCAGGATTTTCGTCAAGAATGCTCAGCATAAGGAGGACCAAGCGATGGAACCCCTCCTGCAATTGCATTTGAGCGACGACCGAGAAAAGGCACAGACGCCGAAGCCAGACGAGGCAAAAACCGAAGAGCAGCTTGCCGCCGAAGCGGAGAAGCGTTTGAAACGGATTGCGGACAAGGCCGCGCACCGGGCTGCAACCGAGTATCAACAGAGCAGATCGAGCCTATTCTCGAAGTAGACCCGACCCCTTGTTGGAGCGGAATGCCTGCCTCGATCAGGCGCCGGTGAATGTGCGCTCGGGACAGGCCCGTGCGAAGCGCGGCAACTGGGCCAACTTGCCAAGCCGGATCACTCTCCCCGAGCCGCTAAACTCGAAGTGTGAGCGATATCCGCGCATTCATTCAAAAGCTGCCCAAAGCCGAGTTGCATCTGCACCTTGAGGGAACTGTGCTTCCGTCAACACTGGTGGAGTTGAGCCAGCGGCATGATAAGACGCCCCTGACACTCGCGGAAGCCGAGGCGCTCTACCGCTTTACGGACTTCAGCGGCTTCATGCTGGCCTTCAAGGCCGTGACGGGCCAGCTTGTGCAGCCGGAAGACTATGAGCTGGTCGCCTGGCGGATGATGGAGCAACTGGCGGCGCAGGGGGTGGTCCACGCCGAGGTCTATATCTCGGTTGGAGTTATCTATTTCTGGCGCAATCACGAGCCGCATGTCTTTGAGCCCATCTTTGAGGGGCTGGAGCGAGCGCGGTTGCGCGGCGAGCGCGAGCTGGGCGTCACGGTCTACTGGATCTTCGACGCTGTTCGCCACTTCAGCGTAGAGGAGGCAGCGCGAGTCTTCCGCAAAGCAGCGGAGATGCGGCGCGAGCATCTCTCCATCATTGGCATCGGCCTCGGCGGTGACGAGCGGCGGACGGGTTCTGAGCCGTTTCGATCTCTCTACGCGGAGGCGCGCGAGGCAGGCCTGCGGCTGACGAACCACGCAGGCGAGACGACGGGCCCAGAAGCGATCTGGGAGGCATTGGCCATCGGCTCGGAGCGTCTGGGGCACGTGGTTTCGGCTGCAGATGACCCAGACCTGCTGCAAGAGCTTCGGTCCCGCGCCATTGGCCTGGAGTTGAATCCCACATCGAACCTGCGCACGGGCGTTTGCAAGTCGTTTGCCACCCATCCGCTGCGGCGGTACTTTGACGCAGAGCTGCTGGTGACGCTCAACTCAGACGATCCTGCATTCTTCGGCTCCGATGTCGCCAGCGAATACTATCTGGCGCATACCGAGCAGGGATTCACGCGGGAGGAATTGCGCCGGCTTGCAGCGAACTCTATTCGGGCAAGTTTTCTTCCCGAATCGGAAAAAGCCCGATGGTTACAGCGCGTTGAATCGGTTTAGCAAACAAAAGTTGTACTCCAACCTGCGCTTCCGCAGCGAGTCTAAGCAAGAGTGAAGTATCATGGAAGAAGGAGGCTGTGTCCTGCATGCCGGTGGAACCTGAAGTAGAGTCGCCATCCGCGGAGTCGAGCGAAAGCAATGCTCTGCGCGTGATTGGCTGGTTTTCGATCGGCATGGCCGTGGCCGCGCTTGGAATCGTCGTGGGCCGCGAGATGCGCAGCCGCTACAAGTTCAATAAGCGCACGCCCTATGATTTCTATTCAAACGCGGGCGAGCAGCCCATGAGCGAGTTCGGCATGGGGATCTAGCCCGAAGAGTTTGCAATGCGCAACGCCCGCCTATCCAGGCGGGCGTTGCTGTCTGTGCGGACCAATCGGACCCGGTTGCGGCCTCTGTGCGGAGCGGCAAAGTCTCTATGGCGGATTCACACGCGGCCCTCCATCAAGCCTGGGAAACCTACACCTCTCAAAAAAAGGAGCGGCCTTGAGCAGCCCACATGCGCTGCTCAAGGCCGAGGTGTGTCTCATCAGATCCCTCAGAACTGATAGCTGAGGGTGCCGAAGATGGCGCGGGGAGCGCCGGGATAGGCGTTGATATAGCCGCTTGGAACGGCATTCTGATTGGGGAAGAGTGGGGCAAAGTACCCACCGCTGGAGATGTACTCATTCTGGTTGTACATCGAGTTCGTCAGGTTCAGGACATCGAGCTTCAGGTTGAACGATTGCCCCTCGAAACTGATGGGGGCGACGAGTGACATGTTGGTGACCAGATAAGCAGGCTCGCTCTGCCGATCGGGCCCACCGGTGTTGTTATTCCACATGTGCTGGGAGCCTGTGCCTTCCACCCAAATGCGCGGCTCAAGCAGTTCACGGTTCCGGAAATTGATCCCGTAATAGACGCCGGTGTTCAGCGTATATGCCGGAACATAGGAGACGGGCAGGTTGTTGTAGTACTGGCACGAGGAAGGATTGGCGGCGCATGCAGCTATGGTGTTGCCCAGAACGTAGGAGGTGAAGTTTGCCGTTTCGCCTGCGTAGTTCAGGAAGAAGTGGATATTGCTCTTGGGATCGGCGTCAAAGAAGAAGTCGACACCCTTAAAGGCTGAGTTTCCGCCGTCCGTACCGGTAACACCCGCCGCGGTTTCGTAGTCGATCTCCTGATTGATGTAGTTCAGGTGGAAGTAGTCGACGCCAAGGATGAAGTTCCCCAGCCCAGCCGCATGCGTGAAGTGCATTTTGCCGCCGACCTGAGCGTACTTGCCCTCAGCCAGAATGTAGTAAGCGGGGTCCACGGCCTGGAACATGCCGCCGCCACCGCCAAGCGACGGAGGACGATAGGTGGTGTCATAGCCGCCATAGAGCGTAAGCCAATCGACCGGTGTGTACGAGCCATCGATCGAGGATTCAATCGCTGAGCTGTTGGCATGCTCGGCGCAGAGCGAGCCCTGATCTTTGGTGGTGTTTGTGGTGCCGCTGGTGGGAGTGCCGAAGACGTTGCTGAACGGATCCGAGCCCGACGGATACAGCGCGCAGTGCGTTTGGGGGATGACGCCCGGCGCCAGCTTGAAGTCCTTGTACGCCTGATCGCTGTAGTTGGTTCCGAATCCGACGACACGAAGTCCCGGAATGATGTGAATGCGCGCCGTTGGGTGAAAGTCGTCCTGCAGGTAGAAGGCCACATTGTCAAAGCTGAAGTAGCCGTCGCGGAACTTCGCACCGTTGTTGACAACTTCGAGCTGGCCGCTACCGCCTTCATTCGGGTTGTAGAAGAGATTGCGCGTGTTGTAGAGCTCGTGCAGCACATAGCCGCCAAACTGGACCGTGTTGAGCGGGAGGACCACGGACATGCCGGCCTGGTCGCCGAGAATGTCACTGTGCGGGTTGTTCCACTCGTTCACCTGGTCGCCGACTCCGAGAATATCGGCGGTACGGTGATGGAAGCGGCGAATGTAGTTGTACCAGGTGGAGTTCTGCAGTGTGAGCTTGGGGCTCAGGAAGATGTTCTCGCGTGCGTAAGCCAGCGCCATCTCATTGGTGTCATATTTGTGATAAGCGTCGAAGGGCAATGCACTGTAGAAGCCACTCGTGGCCTCGCTGTAGTGGGACCCGTTGGGTTCCGCCAAGCCCACGTCCGTGAGAGGAATGACCTGCGCGCGGTAGCCGCCGGACTTGGAATAGAAAGCGCCAAAGGTGAAGCTGCCGGCCGAGAAATTCTTGATGGTCTTACCGAAAGCGGATCCGTCCTTGGAAGGGTTGCCAAAGCCATCGGGAGCGACGCGGAAATCATCGCCACGCCCCAGGCCGCCGCCCAGCACGGTGGACCAGCCTTTGAATCGCCCGGTATTGCCCACGAACGCAAAGTTCTGTGTGCCATAGGGCCCTTGTGTCAGCTCAATGCTCAAATGGCGGTCTACGGTGGGCTGAATGGGAGTGAACTCAATCGATCCGCCGACGCTGTTGTACCAGCGGTTGAGGGGCTGGCCAGGGCCATAGGTCACTTCCAGATTCTGCATGACCAGGTTTTCCGGCATCGTCGCCGATTGCCAGAGTCCCGTCGCGGGATCGTCAACGGGGATGTCGTCAAAAGTGACTCCCAGCGAGCCGGGCGAAATGAACCCCGTATTCTCACCCGCCCATCCCTGCTGAATTCCGTTCAGCATGACTGAATACTTGGTCGCACCGGTCTGACCGTAGCCGATTACATTGGCTCCGGGCGTCGCCTGAATCATCTGGGCTCCGCCTGCGACTGGGCCGCCAACATCCAACTGCTTGCGGTCGAGCACACGCACCGTATCCGGCATCAGCATTACGTCTTCACGGGTGGGCACGGGCTTTGCTTCAGGATCCACGGTACCGCGCACAACCACACTCTGGGCCAGGCTCGCGACCTGCATGGCGATGGCTACGGGAGAATGCAGTTGCGCCGCCGTGAGACGCAGCGTGAAGGACTCGAAGCCCGACTTCTGCACGTTGATGATCTGGGGATGCGTAGCGGAAACACTGGCGAATTCGAAATCGCCATTCGCATCCGTCGTGGTGTGCGCCACCTCGCTGGTCGTCAAATCTGTAAGAGAGACTGCTGCCTGGGGAATCGCCGCTCCTGAAGAATCAGCCACTTTCCCTTGCACCCTGATATTTGCGGCAAACAAGGCGCTCGCGCAATACAGCGCCAGACTAAGACATAACAGCCATTTCCGAACCATGCCGTCAACCTCCATTAAAGGCATCCATCCAATAAACTTTGATTTCCTTTGGTGAACGAGCACACCGATAAAAGACACACCGCTCGTTGCCCGTCTTCGCGTGGAAGATAGATTTACTTTCGGTGAACGCAATTACATTTCGTTGAAGCGTGCATGAATCTTGCATGAGAGAGAGATTGCGCCTGCATGAAATCCACAGCCGTGGCGGTTCCGCCCGATTCGTTGTGACCGCCGGCGCTGCGTTACCCTACTGACTAATGGGCCGCATTCGCGTACTTCCCGATCACGTCGCCAACCAGATCGCAGCCGGCGAAGTGGTGGACCGGCCTGCATCGGTGGTCAAAGAGCTACTGGAAAACGCGCTGGATGCAGGTGCCGGGCGCATCCGCGTCGAGGTGGAAGCGGGCGGGCGGCGGCTCATCCGCATCACGGATGACGGCCACGGCATGAATCGCGATGACGCGCTGCTGGCCTTTGAGCGCCATGCCACCAGCAAACTGCGCACGGCCGATGAATTGCTCTCCATCGCAACCCTCGGATTCCGCGGCGAAGCGCTTCCCTCAATCGCCTCCGTGGCGCGAGTCACGCTGGAGACCGCCGCTGAAACAGAGACGACCGGTACGCACCTGGAAATCGCCGGTGGCAAGATTCTGCATGTGGACGACGCGGCCCTGCCGCGCGGCACAACCATTACGGTCGCCGATCTGTTCTTCAATACACCCGCACGGCGCAAGTTTCTGCGCGCCGAGAGCACAGAGCTTTCCCACGTGACGGCGCTGGTGACGCACTATGCATTGGTGCATCCGGAAAAGCACTTTGAGCTGCTTTCGTCCTCGCACACGCTGGTGAGCGCGCCCCCTGTGGCACGCACGGCCGAGCGCATCTACCAGGTCTTCGGCAAGGATACGCTGGAGCAATTGCTGCCCGTCGCCGCGGAAATGCCGCTGGAGCGTGTCGGCCTGCCGGCACCACCGCCATGGAAGCAGGACCCAGATGAGCCCAAACGGGAGCCTGGCACGTTAAGGCTGACTGGCTTCTACTCCAAACCGGAGTTGCAGAAGCTGAATCGGAACTCGATCTACATTTTCGTGAACAAGCGACTCATTCGTGACCGGCTGCTGTTGCACGCCATCACTGAGGCGTACCGCAACATCATTCCTCCAACGAGCTTTCCTGTCGTCTTGCTGTTTCTGGAAATGCCGCCTGAGGAAGTGGATGTGAACGTTCATCCGGCGAAGACCGAGGTCCGCTTTCGCCAGCAGAACGTCATTCATGACTTTGTACGAGACAGCCTGCGAAATGCCCTGATGAAAGCGCGGCCGGCAGCCGGTTTTCTGGCTGCGCTGGACGCATCTCCCACAGCGAGTCCTTCCCTGATGCCTGCGGCGCTGTCTCCCCTGCCGGGAGGACCGGAGGATGACATGGGCTCCGCGGGAATGACAGTGGCTGGAAATCCCGGGACGGTGGAGGCATCGGAGGCACTGGATTCTTCCTTCGCGCTCTCCCCTCTCCCCGTCCGGCCGGTCTCGGTTCCACTCCCTTTCGCCCAGCCGGACCGCGCAACCCAGGAGACGCTCGCGCAAAAAGCCGAGCAGGGCAATTCTTTTGTTGCACTTGTGGAAGAGGCAACGGCGAGGGTTGAGACGGAGCATGTCGCGGCGAATCTGAACCAACTTGCCTCCCTTCGGCCGCTGGGGCAGTTGCGGGAATCATTCATCCTGGCCACTGGAGAGGATGGGCTGTGGATCATTGACCAGCACGTTGCCCACGAGCGGGTTCTTTTTGAAAAAATTCTGCGGGAGCGGCAGGCGGAGCGCGTGCAGCGACAGCGGCTCCTGATGCCGCTGCTGGTTGAACTCAGGCCCTGGCAGATGGTTCTTTTTGCCCAGATTACGGACGAGCTGGAGCGCAATGGCTTCGAGGTAGAACCCTTTGGCCCTCAGACACTTGCCGTCAAGGCTGCTCCCATCGGCCTGGAAGGCAAGGCGCTGGAGCGCATGCTGCACGAGGTAATCGACCAGATGGGGGCTTCTTCCGAAGAAGCCCTGCAAAATGAGGATCTTACGTCGCTCAGGACCCGGATTGCCGCCTCCATTGCCTGCCACTCCGCCATCAAAGTCAACACGCCCCTCAATCCGGAGCGCATGGAGTGGCTGCTCGGCGAGCTGGCAAAGACTGACCACCCAACAAGTTGCCCTCATGGTCGCCCGATCGCGCTGCGCTATTCGTGGAAGGATATCCAGCGGGCCTTCCATCGAATTTAATTCCCATTTAGAATGGGTCTGGGGTGGCTGCCCGCTCTCAGGAGTGCTGGTGGCCCGGCGCCTGCGCCAGCCTTTGGAAGCGAGGATTCTTCTTTGACATCGGAGCAGCTTGAAGCAGCGCGGTCCGAAAGGATGCGCCAGAACGGACTTGGGGCACTCACTTTTGAGGATGCCCGGACGTGGATCGAGGAAACCGGGCTCAGTCTTTTTCTGCCGCGGCGGCAATTCTCTCCATCCGTTGCACCCTCTTTTGTTGAAGCGATTGCGGGGAAGCCCACAGCAACCCCCGATCCCAAATTGATCGCCACCGCAGAAGAGCTGTTGGTTCGCCTGGAGACGGATGGAGTTGCAGTCCGCCTGAATCTGCAGGGACTGCCGGGCGAGCAGCCGGATTTCGTCGTGGCCAGCTGGGTTCTGCCTTATGTGTACGCGCTGCGCGGTGATCGTGACTGGCGGCGTGTTCCCCAACTTACGGGCTCGCGGCAGGTCTCGCAACTCGCCGTGCTGGCGTACAAGCAGCTGGAACAGGGCGACGCCACAATCTCCAAGCTGCGCCACGCCCTTGGGCGCGAAGTGACAGAAGCTGCGGTCATCCGCGCGATTACCGAGCTTTGGCAGCAGCTTCGTATCATTCCCGTGATCTCCGCACCGGGCCAGGCAGCCAAGTGGCAACTTCTGCGTCATCGGTTCCAGAAGGCCATTGCTGAAGGCGCTTCGACCTCGCAGGTGACGGCGATTTCCGTTCTCGCTTCCATTTATCTGCAGGCTGTGATCGCCGCAACGATGGAAGAAGTTGAGGCATTCCTTTCTCCGCTGACTTCGCGCAGCAAGATTCGTGAAGTCCTGCGCGGCCTGGTGGCGACACGCCAGGTGCACACCATCTCACTGGGACACGCGCCTCACTACTACGTGGCGGGGACGCTGCCGGAATTCGCACCGGCCACCTCGATTTATGCGGGCGCTTACCTTTCCAGCAGCCCCTACTTCCAGCACCAGCGGGAGCATGAGGACGAGCTATCCAGCGCGCACAGTCTGCCCGCAGTCTCCGCGCAGGCCGGTGCGCCCCCTAAACCGCACGCGTCCGTAGAACCGCATCCGCATCGGGCGGCATCGCACAAGCCGGCTACGGCTGCCAAGCCCGCTGCACCGCGGCCGCACATGAGCATGAGCCGGCCCGTTCCTCACAGCAGGGACCACAAGTCAGCACATGGCACCACCGGAAGCCGGCCAATGCGCCGGAGCGCTGAAGGCAGAAGTTCCGAGACGCGGCCGGCGATTGGCTCGCGTTCCACTTCCAAATCGCGCTGGGCCAAGCCCGCTTCAAAAAACGGCAAGGTGCAAAACGGCCATCATGGGAAAACTGCGGGCAATGGTGTGCGCTCCAATGGGACATCTCTGAATGCAGGGGGAGCCGGACGGACGATTGCCGGCTCGAAACCTGCCGGTTCTGCGTGGAAGAGCCGCACCGGAGGGCCGAACGGCAAGGCTGCCGCAAAGGGTGGACCAGGCCGGCACGCGGGTAAGCCCGTTCGTGGCACTGCAACCCGCAAGGAAGGTGGTGCTGTGCACGCCAAGCGGAAGCCTGCCGTCGCCGCCAGCGCACGGGGCGGCAACAGCAAGCGGTATGGGTTTACCGCACCGTCCAAGGCTGGGTCCAAGAAGCGCGGATGACAGACGCGGAAAAGTCGCCAGCGAATCGTACGGCCGGAAGACGGCTCATCATTGCTATCGATGGCCCTGCGGGAGCCGGGAAAAGCACGGTTGCGCGTTGCCTCGCCCGCCGCTTTGGGCTGCTAAACCTTGAAACGGGAGCCATGTACAGGGCGTTTGCGCTCAAGGCGCTTCGCCTGGGCATTGCACTTGACGCAACGGCGCTCCTGGAGCAGCTTGCCGCGGGGACAACGTTACGGCTGGAGGCGGGAGAGCAGGAGAACCGCGTTCTGCTGGACGGTGAAGATGTGACGGGGCTGATTCGGAATCCTGAGGTCACCGATGCAGCCTCCCGAGTCAGCGCGCTCCCTTCGATTCGCACCTGGATGGTGCGCCAGCAGCAGGATTTAGGTGCCCACGGCGGCGTGGTGATGGAAGGCCGGGATATAGGCACCGTGGTTTTTCCCGATGCGGAGGTCAAGATCTTTCTGGATGCCGCACCGGAGGTCCGCGGAATGCGCCGGTTTGAGCAGATGGGGCCCACAGCAACGACGCAGGCGGAAGAGGTAATTCGCGATCTTCGTGCACGGGATGAACGGGATCGCAACCGCGCCGAATCTCCACTCAAGCCCGCACCCGACGCCGTACTTCTGGATTCGACGCATTTGACTCTCGACGAGGTTGTGCAAAAGGCGGAAGCGATTGTGGCGTCGCGTATCGGCGAATTGACTGCCGGGTAGGCGGTCTCTTGCGTTCAACCGCAGAGTGCTGCGGCCAGCGGAACGGCATTTTCTCTTGGGGGCTCCAGTGTCAATTCACTGCAAAAATTGCGGGCTCGCCAATCTCAGGATCTCGCATTTTCGACTGCTGGACATTTTCCGGCTGCTGGTCCTTCAGCATCCAGTCCGTTGCCGGGAGTGCCACAGCCGGAGCTTCGTATTTCTTCCCCAGGCTCTGCGCCTTCGGCGCACCAGAGGAATTGCAACGAATACGAGGAAACGCTAGAACCTCTTTACTGAAATGGCTCGGCAAGGGCTGAGCAGCATAGAATCAAAGCTGGCCTGGAAAAGATGGAAACGACCTGTTCACGATGCCATCAACCCATCACCGCAGGAGCTTGCTTTTGCGCAAGCTGCGGTCTGCCCCAACTTGTCTACGCGGATGAAAGTACCGAAAGCCCGGCGGCGCATGATGCCTGGGCCCCGATCACACGCGATGCAAGCGCGGTTCGCTGGAAGCCTGCGATCCGCGTAGCGCTCACACTCGCGCTCCCGGCAGGCCTGCTGTGCAGTGCAGCTTCGCCTGTGGGTGCGCTTGGACTCATCTGGATGGCAAGTGCTGCGGCCTGGGCCGTAGTTCTGTACCTGCGCCGTCAGCAGTCTTCCTGGATTACGATCGGCGCCGGGGCGCGAATCGGACTGGTGACTGGGATCTTTGCGGCGTGGCTGGCCTTCAGCGTGGGAGGAAGCGCCCTTTTTGTTCAGCGATTTGCGCTTCACCGGGCAGGAGCCATGGATTCCGACTGGAACTCTCGGGTAACCGCCAGCCAGGAGATGGCCCAGGAATGGACAGCGGGCATGGCAACCTCTCAAGCGAGCGAGGCCAAGGCGGTTCGCAACCAGGTGCTCGCTTGGATGATTTCTCCATGGGGACACGCAGGGATCGAGACCTTCAGCCTTGTTTTCAATTCTTTGTTCCTTTTACTGTTTGCTGCGAGCGGCGGCGCTTTGGGGGCACGCATGATGGCCCGGAAGCGGCGATCTCAAGTCTAAGAGCACAATCCAGTCCTGTCGTTCGGTTCAGCATCTTCTATTCCTGACTTGCTCCATCGAGCCAAGCCTCGTATCATCCGGCGAGAGAGCCTACATGAGCGAAAGCCCAAGCAAACCCACTCTGCGCGTCAAAGGCCGCCTGATGTCCGCCTCGGAGATCGAGCGAACCCTGGTGCGCCTGGCCCACGAAATCATCGAAAAGAGCAACGGCAGTGAAAATCTGGCGCTGGTCGGCATCAAGCGCCGCGGTGTTCCGTTTGCCGAGCGGCTCGGCAAGCTGATTTCGACCATTGAGAAGCATTCCGTCGATACCGGCGTGCTGGATATTCAGTTCTATCGCGACGATCTTTCGACTGCGGATGTGCGTCCGGTGGTCACGCCCGGCTCCATCGGGTTTGATGTGGAAGGCCGGGATGTGATTTTGTGTGACGACGTTCTCTATACCGGCCGGACCATACGCGCCGCACTGGACGCCCTTTTCGACCATGGACGCCCACGCCGGGTGCAGCTTGCCGTTTTGATTGACCGGGGCCACCGCGAATTGCCGATTGAAGCCACCTACGTGGGCAGGCATGTGCCAACCAGCAGCCGCGAAATCATCGAAGTCAAATTCCAAGAGGTTGACAATGACGAGCAGGTCCTCCTCGTCGAGAGAGTTGACTGAATCCAGGAATGAACCGGCGCGTCTCCCCGGCGCGCCATGATGTGACCGCAGCAGAATGAAAAATTTATGAATGGTACTGCAGCTCCAGTCCGCCGCCAGATACAGCCTCCGCCTGTTCCACCCTCGCATTTTCCGCACAACTCCGGATCTTTGCTGTCCGTTCAGGATCTGACTCTCGACGCAATCAGCCGGCTTTTAGTGCGTGCCAGCGAGTTGGAAGAGATGGACCCCCTGAAGCGGGAAAAAATCCTGTTGAAGCGAAAGATTGCGCTGCTGTTTTACGAGTCATCCACGAGGACGCGAACGAGCTTCGAACTGGCCGCCAAGTCACTCGGCGCGGACACCACGCTTGTATCAAGCCTTTCGTCCAGCATTGAAAAGGGCGAGACTCTGAAAGATACGGGGCTGACGCTGCGCGCTCTTGGAGCGGAGGCGATTATTCTGCGCCACAACTCCTCGGGTGCGCCGTGGCTTCTTGAGGAGTCGACCCATTTGCCGGTGCTGAATGCCGGAGACGGCATGCACGAGCATCCAACGCAGGCCCTGCTCGACTTGCGAACGATTCTGCAGAAGTTGCGGCCCAGCGCGCAGAGCGTGGCCGAAGACACACTGGCCGGAGTTACGGTGACAATTGCGGGAGATATTCTGCACAGCCGCGTAGCGCGGTCGAACATGCTCTTACTGCCCCGGCTAGGAGCGGAGGTGGTGGTTTGCGGACCCGCGCAACTGCTGCCGGAGATCGCTGTCACGATCGGCCCCGGCGTACGG
>JAJYAE010000114.1 GCA_021779695.1 Acidobacteriota bacterium
CCACGGACTCGATTGACTTTGGATATCTCAGGAGCCGGTGCCGGCTAGCACAACACCAACCGTGCGCATAATGATCTTGATGTCGAGCCAGATGCTCCAGTTTTCAATGTAAGTGACATCGAGGGAGACGTAACTGTCAAAGGATGGGTCTTGTCGCCCCTGAACCTGCCAAAGACCTGTGATCCCTGGCTTCACATCCAGGCGTCTAAGATGGCTAAGCTTGTACTCCCTTACTTCGCTGGCGATGGGCGGTCGAGGCCCTACGACGCTCATATCGCCAATCAACACGTTGATAAACTGCGGAAGCTCATCCAAGGAGTACTTCCGCAGGATGCGCCCCACCCGCGTAATGCGGGGGTCGTTCGTGACCTTGAAAAGCACTCCATCGCGCTCGTTCATATGCAGAACTTCGCCCAGGCGTATCTCCGCATCCTGAACCATCGTTCTGAACTTGAAGCAGCGAAAGACCCGCCCCTTCTTGCCGATTCGCTCCGAGGCGTATAGCACCGGACCATGGGAGTCAAGCTTAATAACCACCACAATCAAAAGCAGAAGAGGGGCGAGAAGCACAAGAATCATTGCTGAAAAGACGATATCCAATCCACGTTTGAGATAGAGTCCAAACTCGGGCACGCGACCGCAGTGAAGCGGGATCGTGGGAAACTGGCCGATGTACTCAATTGGAGCATTCCAAGCCAGACCGCCATAAAGGTGGGGTACGACCCGCAGGTCGATGCCGTGTGCTCTTGCCTGATCCAACACATCCTGCACCACCCCGCGCTCGCAAGGGACTGTGAAAAATATCTCATCCACGAAGCGCATGCGGGCTTGCTTGAAGAGAGATTCGAGGCTGCCAACAACATCCGCGGATGCGGACGGGAGAGAAGCGCAGCCATCGGTCAAAGTGATGAAGCCTTTGAACACAAATCCCAGGTGGCGAATGCTCTCGATGTGATGGCGTAGCGCATGAGCCTCTGGCCCGGTCCCGACAATCAGAACATTTCGTGTGTCGATTCCGCGATTGAATCGGCTATACAGCAAGATGCGGTAGAGGAAGCGACGGGCGCTGAGGGCAATCGTGACCAGCCCCACCGTGATCAGCACCACGCGACGCGGGATGTCGCTTGCATGAAGCAGGTAAAGTGCACCGGTCAGCATGAGCCCGGCTGTGAAACAAGCCCTGAAGCTAAGGTGCTGTTCATTTAAATGACTGTTGAGCCGTACCGGCGAGTACAAGCGAAATCGTCTGCTGATGGCAACAAGCACGATGGAAAAGCCAAGCAGAATAGCCAGGAGGATTGAAGTGGAATGAGCCTGAAACAGAGTACCTGCCAGGAATCTCCTCGAGGCTGCGATCGGCCCCAAATGCAACTCGTGCGCGATCGCAATCAGTGTTGCAGCCAGGATGGTCAAAACATCAAGAACAATCCACAGCTTTGCCTGGTCGGGAGCGCTGCGGGGATTGGTCCCAAGCGCCTCCCCAACGGAATCCGATGAGGAAAGAACTGACGTCGAAATCTTCTGCCAGAAATCGGAGGTTGCCATAATCGTGTCGCAGACCCCAAAAAGTCATCAGCCAAACATGCGTGAAAAGAATTTGCTTGATGGAGCATTCATCACGAGCGCTTCATCAAACCTTCTCTAGACTCAAGGCAACCAGGCTTGAAAGTGCAGAGGCACCAGATCGCATTGAACAAATCTTTTGTCTGCTTCGCGGTGTTTGTTGTATCCGCTGGGAGGATACTGCTTGCGAGCCCACCGTCTTTTATAGGAATGTGTTCCCTGCTATCTGAGGCGGAGAACGGTAGAAGAAATTCGCTCCGACCCAGGTACGTTTTGAAGAGAGAGAGTTTTTTTACTGCAACCAAGGGGGAATTCTCTCAACTCATTCTACCGAACAGAAATTGCAACCGTTCCGCTGAATTCAATCGTGCAGATCGAGGGAAAATCTGCACTTTGCTCGCCACACCTCGTCGCAAGTGTGGGATCCAAGCTCTTCAAAATCCTACCTGAATAGAATTACCGAATCAATTGGGACTGGCAAGTGAATTCTTGATCACATTTACAGGACCAACAATCCCTCTATTACGTAGGTAATCTATATGCATCTAACTTAAGGAACTGCTGAATGTTACTGTCGGGCGATTGAAGAAAGTCAGCAAGGGTTCCAAAGAATCCCGCCTTGCCTTCGTGCAAAAACAGAACAGTGTCTGCCAGACGTTCGGCAAAGCGCATGTCGTGGGTCACAACGATACTTGTGAGGCCAAGCTGCCTCTTGAGGCGCTGGATGATGTCTCCGAGCCGGCGCGCCACAAGTGGGTCTACCATCGTGGTTGGTTCATCATAGAGCACGACCTCAGGCTGCGCCGCCAGAGCGCGCGCTATTGCCACGGCGCGCCGTCTTCCTGTGGAGAGGCTGGCTGGCAGCTCTTCCATCACATCTTCAGCACCTACCATCGTGATGAGCCGTTCGACAATTTGCTGCACCTGAGCTTCATCAAGTCCGCCCTGTTCGCGAAGAGGAAAAGCCACATTTTCCCGAACACTGAGGGAGTCAAACAGGGCTCCATTCTGGAAGACCATCGTAATCCGCTTACGGACTGCTCGCAGGCCTTCTTCGTCGAGACCGACGACCTCCTCACCGTCGAGACGCACTGAGCCGGAATCCGGCTGCAGGAAACCCATCAAAATCCGGAGAGAGACCGACTTGCCCACACCGCTGCGACCAAGGATGCACAGGGTCTGTCCCCGCGCAACATGAAAGCTCACATCCTCAAGGACGGGCCGGCCTGAAAATGCGATCGATACATGATCAAACGCAATCATCGGTTCCTGAGAAGATGCGCCCCCACCTTGCGCGTTGGGGTTTGTGGAAGGCTCGCCAGTCTGAAGCTCCTGGAAGCCTGGGATGGTCTCCGAAATAGACATTCGTTCTCCCCACAGCTTACCCGATGGGAGTTCTAAGCAGGTGTCGGGCGAGCTCGAGATCAGCGGGTGTGTTGACGTTCATAAACCAGAACCGGGTTGGCAGCGCATTGTCTTCCAGACAAAGACCCTGCTGCGCAAGGCGCTCGGCAGACACGACGAGGATGGGCCTCGATCCCTCCGCAGCAGCGGCGCGAATTGCGGCTAGACAACCCCTGTTCTGCAAGGCCAACTGCCTCCTCAACCCGGGAAGCATGTCCCGGCTGAGAAGGACTGGAAAGGTCTCCGCCAGTCCATTCGAGCTGAAGATAGCTGCTGAAGAGGCCACAAGAGATGCGTGCCGGAGCAAACCGAGGAGAGCGGCCACGGGCATCAGAGGCTGATCCACCGGAAGAAACAGGGCACGCTGGCTGACGCACGACTCAAGTGCGGCGCAGATCCCGCTCAGAGGTCCGCTACCCTCGTCCTGAATCACCTGCACTTGAGGCCACCGATCAGGGTTTCCACCGGCGATCGATGCCCTCAAACCCGCGTCTTGAATCTTGCCCAGTGCGCGTGCCAGGAGCGTCGCAGCACCGAGCAGGACCGCTGCTTTGTCTGTGCCCATGCGCCGCGACTGGCCGCCTGCCAGCACAAACCCTGCAGTGTCAGCGGTAGCCCAGGGACATGTCCCCATCAATGCGCAGCTTCCTCAAGAAAGCCAATCAGCGATGCAATGCCGAGTTCATAGTTCTTCAGATTGAACTTCTCATTCGGGGCATGCAGGTTGTCGTCAGGAAGGCCGAAGCCCATCATCACGCTCGGAATTCCGAGATGATTGGCAAAGTCACCCACGATCGGGATCGATCCGCCGGAGCGAATAAAGACGGTGGAGCGATTCCACACCTGCTGTAAGGCCCGCGTCGCAGCGCGAATGTACGGATTATCCACCGGAACAAGGCAGGGATCGCCAGTGTGGATGAGACGCACCTCGACGTCCACGTCCGGCGGAGCAATCTGTTCCACATAGCTTTTGAACTGGTCAAAGGACTTTTGCGGAATCATGCCTGGGACCAGGCGCATGGAGACTTTGGCTGTGGCCTTGGCGGGGATCACCGTTTTGGCGCCGGCGCCAATGAATCCGCCAGGCATTCCGTGTACGTCGAGAGATGGACGCGCCCATGTACGTTCCAGAACGCTGTAGCCCAGCTCTCCAGTCAGCTGTCTGGAGCCCACTTCGGTGGCTCGATACTGCTCTTCATCGAAGGGAAGATTCCGCCACGCTTCTAATTCCTCGGCACTGGGGGGAATGAGGCCGTCGTAGAAACCGGGAATGAGGATGTGACCATTCTCATCCTTCAAACGGCTTACGATCTGCGCCAGCGCAACGAAGGGATTGGGCGCGACCCCTCCGTACATGCCGGAGTGCAGGTCTGTCCGAGCACCCCGCACCTCAACTTCGGTATAGATCATCCCCCGCAGCCCGACACAGAGAGTTGGCAGACCAGGAGCAAAGAGCTCCGTGTCGGAAATCAAAGCGAAGTCTGCTTGAAGCTGAGCTGGCCGCGAGGCAACGTACGCTTCGATCCCCTCGCCACCGACTTCCTCTTCCCCTTCCATCAGAACGCGAATGTTGATCGGCAGTCGGCCGTTTGCGGCGAGATGCGCTTCAAGCGCCTTCACCTGGGCCCACACCTGTCCCTTGTCGTCCACTGCGCCTCGCGCGTAGATGTTTCCATTGCGTTCCGTAGGCTCAAAAGGCGGCGTGATCCATTCATCAAGTGGGTCGGGTGGTTGAACGTCATAGTGGCCATAGACCAGGGCGGTTGGCTTTCCCTCAGCATGGAGCCAATCCGCATAGACAAGCGGATGGCCCTCAGTCTCAATCATCGAGACGTTCTCCATCCCAATTCGCCTCAATTCTGCGATCAGCATTTCAGCGGCTGCGCGGCAATCTGCCTTATGTTCGGGCAGTGTCGAGATGGACGGGATGCGGAGAAAGGCTTTCAGTTCTTCAAGAAAACGCGGGTGATTCTGACGGGCAAATTCCAGAGCAGATGAAGACATAACGAAGCTCCCTTGCTTCAAATTCAACATCCGTGAGTATAGGCGGTTGAAGCGTAACTGTGCTGCTGAAGATCGAAACAGGCTTAATAGCGCGGGACGGAGGGGTCCACGGACAATGACCATGCCTCGATCCCGCCTCGCATGGATTGAACATGGTCGAATCCTTCCTTGCGAAGCCAAGCCGTGACGGCCAAAGAGCGTTGTCCGAGATGGCAAACGACGATGAGATGCTCGTCGGGGTCGAGTTCCTGATTTGCGCGCGAGGGAACATCCCCCATGGGCATCAAAAGACTCCCCTCGATGCTGGCGCGGGTGAACTCCCACGGCTCACGGACATCCAGAAGCCGTGCCTTCCTGTTGCGAATCAGCTCAGCAGACTCGGCGGGGGAAATCTCGTATTCGAGCATGGATCCAGTGTAGGACAGAGCACGGTTGGCCTTTGGGTTGGCGATGCAGTTACTCTGGAGTCAATGGCCCAAATTCTGAGCGCAATATCGATTTCCAAGCAATTCGATGAACGCCCGCTCTTCCAGGAGCTCGCACTCACCGTAGAGGAAGGGGCGCGAATGGGTCTAATTGGGCCCAATGGCTCCGGGAAGTCGACTCTCCTGGCGATTCTTGCGGGGCAAGTGACTCCAGATACTGGAGAGGTCGCTGTACGCAGGAATGCGCATGTCGCCTATGTGCCTCAAGAATCACGCTTTAATGAGGGCGTGACTGTTCGAGAGGTCCTCGATGTCGCCCTCGCATCCCGCTCCGGATCCCATCCTGAGGGAGAAGGCCGGTTGCGGGAAGTGGCCGGCCGGGCAGGCCTTGTTGATTTCTCGGCGGATGCCGCATCCCTTTCGGGCGGATGGCGCAAGCGGCTGGCAATCGTTGCTGGGATTCTGCAAGATCCGGATTTGCTTCTGCTGGACGAACCCACGAACCACCTGGACCTGGCAGGAATCGAATGGCTTGAAGATCTGATTGGTGCATCCAGATTTGCCACCGTCACCGTGAGTCACGATCGATATTTCCTTGAAGCAACTTCAACGGAAATTCTTGAGCTGAATCGGGCGTATCCCGACGGATTATTCCGCGTGAAAGGCAATTTCAGCCGCTTTCTTGAGGAGCGAGAGGACTATCTTGCTGCGCAGAGTCGTCAACACGAGAGCCTTCGCAATCGAGTACGTAATGAAGTCGAGTGGCTGCGGCGTGGCCCTAAGGCTAGAACTACCAAGAGCAAGGCGCGCATCGATGCGGCACAGGCCATGATTGGACAACTGGCTGACCTCGATGCACGCAGCCGAATTGCCTCGGCGGGAATTGATTTTGCCGCCAGCGAACGAAAAACTCGAAGACTGATTGAATTGGAAGATGTGGCTTGCACTCTGGGTGATCGCAAGCTCTTCAGTGATCTGAGCTTCGCGCTGACGGCAGGTAGCAAGACCGGACTCGTTGGGCCGAATGGCAGCGGAAAGACAACTCTGATTCGCCTCCTTGCGGGTGAGCTTGAACCGACCGAAGGAACCATTCGCAGGGCAGAGTCGCTGCGCATGGTCTACCTGACCCAGATGCGGGCACTGGACGAAGAGATCACGCTGCGAAGGGCTCTGGCTCCTGAAGGAGATGCTGTCATTCATCTTGGGCGCACGGTCCATGTGGCTTCATGGGCGGCACGCTTTTTGTTTTCGGGCTCGCAGCTTGACCAGCCGGTCAAGAACTTGAGCGGAGGGGAGCGGGCGCGCGTCCTGATCGCTCGCCTGATGTTGCAGCCTGCCGACGTACTCGTTCTCGACGAGCCCACCAACGATCTGGACCTGCCCACGCTCGAGATTCTGGAAGACAACCTCCTGGAGTTCTCCGGCGCGCTCCTGCTGGTCACCCACGATCGTTCCCTTCTGGACCGCGTCACAACCTCTGTGCTGGGGTTGGATGGTCGCGGGCGGATTGGGCTTTTTGCGGATTATGGACAATGGGATGAATGGGCGGCGGCGCCAGTTGCGGCTGAGGTGAAGGGGCAAGGGCCCGCGACCTCGCAGCCGACTCGCAGCGAAGCCGGTGCCAGCCCCAAAAAGAAGCTTTCCTATCTTGAAGCGCGCGAGTATGCCACGATTGAGGCGCGCGTGATGGAGTCCGATGCACGCCTGGCGTCGGCGCGCGCACAGGTCGAAAGCCCTGAAATTGCTACCAACGCTGCGGAGTTGCAGAAGGCTCTTGAAGAGCTGCAATCCGCCCAGGAGGAGAATGATGGGGTATACCTCCGTTGGGCCGAATTGTCGGAAAAGGCTGGATAGCCGCCAATTGTTCGTACGGGCAGAGTCCACTTCGATAGAATCCGTGGCATCCGTTCCGTGCAGGAAAGCCAAGCGTTGCGAGGGTGACTGAGACAAAGATATGTCAAAGGCAGAAGCACAAAACCCGGTGAAGGTTTTGATCGTTGAGGATGAGCCCCACGCGCTCATGGGTCTTGCCGAACTCATCTCCGGATGGGGGTACAGAACAGAGACTGCCCGCGATGGGATCGAGGGTTGGGAGAAGGCTCTTGCATGGGATCCTGCCATTGTTGTGACCGACCTGAAGATGCCGCGGCTAGATGGACTTGGACTGCTGGCAAAACTGGCCGACGAGGGTTCCGGAATCAGCGCGAATGTTGCAGTTATTCTGCTCACGGCCCAGGGATCGATTCAGGTCGCGGTGGACGCGATGAAGCTTGGCGCTTACGACTTTCTGCAAAAACCTGTGGATGCTGCACGCCTGCGGGTAATCCTCACCAACGCGACCCGGCAGCGTGAGACGGCAATCGAGCTTGAAGTTGTGCGCAGACGACTGCTGGAGACCGGCGTTCTGGGTTCGATGGTCGGCAGTTCCAAGGTCATGCGTGAGATTTTCGCGCTGATTGAGCAGATTGCACCGTCCAACGTCTCTGTCCTGATTACGGGCGAGAGTGGAACCGGCAAAGAAATGGTTGCACGAACTCTTCATGAACTGAGCCCCCGAAAATCAAAGCCTTTTGTAGCAGTCAACTGCGCTGCGATTCCTGAATCTCTGATCGAGAGCGAACTTTTCGGCCATGAGAAAGGGGCGTTCACAGGAGCGGTGGAGCGTCGTGCCGGTTGCTTTGAACTCGCATCAGCAGGCACGATTTTGCTGGATGAGCTGGGCGAAATGCCCGTCGCGACACAAGCCAAGCTCCTGCGCGTCCTGGAGGAACGGAAGTTGCGCCGGCTTGGGGCACGGACCGAGCAGGATGTGGATGTTCGCGTACTGGCGGCAACAAATCGGGATCCGGCAGAGGCCGTCGCTAAAGGAATGTTGCGAAGCGATCTCTACTATCGTCTAAACGTTTTTCACATCCACATGCCACCGCTGCGGGAGCATCTGGACGATTTGCCGGCAATGGCGGATGCCATGGTTCGGGAGATGAATCAGAAGCACGGACGAAAGGTCTCCGGAGTTGGGCCCTCGATTCTGGAACGAATGATGACATACGATTGGCCCGGCAACGCCCGCGAGCTCCGGAATGTGATGGAACGTGCTGTCGTACTCTGCCCCGATGGGGCGCCTCTGGATTCGCTGCATCTTCCTCCACAATTCGGCCAGTCTCAATCTGCGACCTCTCGAGCGATCGATGCGGGTACGATTCCGATGCGTATCGGGGCCACAGTCGATGAAATGGAGCGCGTCCTGATCCTGCGTACCCTGGAGGCGACGGGACAAAACAAGACCCGGGCAGCCGAGGTTCTCGGCATCAGCCTGAAAACACTCCACAACAAGCTGAAGGAATACAGCCAACTCAAGGAAGATCAGCCAGCTTAGCAAATGCGACTTAAGACCAAACTCGTTCTGGCAATTACGGGCCTGGTGTTCCTCTTGGCAGGCATTCTTTCTCTGGTCTATGCAAGCCAACTCGTCCACGCTGCGGTGCAGCAGTCCTACGACTCAAACAAAATGGTGGCAAACCAGGTTCGCTTTGCTGTTCAAGACGCGCTGGAGAATGGACTTCAGGGTGTGACTGTGGACCCGAATAATCCGAGTGAGCTGCACGATGTAGAGGTGGCGGCGATCCGGGATAGCGCGGCACTCAAAGCAGTGGTTGATTCCGTGAACCGCTACTCCTTGACGGTTTACGACATCAACATAGGCGACAGTCAGGGGCGAACTCTGGTCAGCACGAATCCTGCGAATGAAGATAAGCCCCTTCCAATTCGGACAGATTATGGTCAACTGCTTCGCGCCAACCCCATTACCCTCATGCGGCAGGTCTTCGGCCCACCCGAGGTCTTTGACATTGTGGTGCCGCTTGACCGCAACGGCCAGCCCTTCATTACTGTGCGCGTTGGGGCGCGCACCACACTCCTCCATGTGGTTTATGCCCCATGGATGGAGGAAGCCTTTACATTGATGGGGTTCCTGCTGGTTACAGCGCTCGTCATGGCTTTTCTGCTGAGCAATCTGGCGCTGAGGCCACTTGAAGATATCAGCACGCAGCTCTCTTATTGGACTCCGGTCACTGAAGATGCCGATCCTTCGGACACGGCGCCTAAACAGGACACCCCGCAACGCGTGTCGACGCAGATTGAACGAATCGGGCAGCGCATGCGCAGCGTGGAAGAGGTGTTTTCTGCCCTGAAGGAGAACCTGGACCAGATTCTGGGCAACCTGCAGGATGGCATGCTGCTGTTCACCGGAGATGGCAGGGCCGTACTGGTATCCGAATCGGCCCGGCGGTTCCTGCAACTTCAAAAGGAAAACATTCTGGGCCAGCACGCGCGGGAAGTCTTTGATCGATCAACTGTACTGGGACAGCGCCTTATGGACGCGTTCGAGTCCGGCAAAGAGCTGGAGCATTGTGAAGTGGTCACTGAAACCGGACGCCGGGTTGAGGCAACCCTGAACGTGATTCAGGACGACCGGACCAACCAGAAACTCGGCGCCTTGGTCACCTTGCACGACCTGGAGTCGGTTGAGCAAATTGAATCTGAACTGGAGCTTTCGAGGCGCATGGCAGCGATTGGTCGGCTGACGTCGGGCGTCGGTCACGAGGTGAAGAACCCGATTAACGCCATCGTAGTGCATCTGGAACTCCTTAAGAGCAAGCTGGGAGAAGCGGACACGGGAGCGAGCCGCCATCTTGAGGTGATCGAGGCTGAGATCCACCGGCTTGATCGTGTGGTGCAGACGCTGGTGGACTTCTCCCGCCCCGTCGAATTGCAACTGCGGGAGCATGATTTGCGGCGGGTCATTGGGGATGTGACGGCGTTGGCCACAGAAGAACTGTCCACTCGGGGAGTGACTCTCGAGAGCCATCTGACTGACGCTCCGGTGCTGGCTTACGTCGATGCGGATCTGATGAAGCAAGCGATCCTGAATGTGATTGAGAATGGGGCGCAGGCGATGCGCGACGGTGGAGTTCTACGCGTGATTCTGGAGGAAGACCGCAAAAGCGCGATCCTGCGAATCCAGGATGAGGGACCCGGAATTCCCGACGAAATCAAGGAAAAGATCTTTGATCTTTATTTCACGACCAAAAGTGAAGGCAGCGGCATTGGGCTTGCCATGACATATCGGATCCTCCAACTCCACCACGGTAGCGTAGAAGTACAATCTAAAGTAGGCCACGGCACGGAGTTCAAGATGCATATCCCGCTGGTGTTGGCCGAATGGGGACGTCGGCATCTGCATGCCGAAGATGGGGAAGATACGGAAAGGATCTTGCAATGAAGGCGGGCGCCGGATGGGTCCTGTGTGTCCTGTGTGTGCCAATCACAGGCTGCTTCCACAAACAACAGCAACAGCAGCCCCAGCAGGTGGCGCCGGAGCTTGCTCAGACTCCCCCTCCGGCTCCGGCTCCGGCGATTGCAACGCCCCTTCCGGCTGAAACTTCCGGCCTGGCGCCGAATCCAGCAACTGCTCCCAACTCAGCGGCTGGGACCACTCCAGCGCCGGAACAAGCGGCAAAGAGTGCGGAGCATCATTCCAGGCATGTCGACAGGCCCACACCGGAACCGCAAGACAGCGCGAAAACCCCCGCTGTTTCTGCCATTGGCCAACTTTCCACCGGCGAGCCTGGAACCGAGAGGAAGGATGTCGAGGATTCAATTGCAGCAACGGAGTACGGGTTGAAGCAGATCACACGACCGTTGAGCACTTCTGAGCAAAGGACGGTAGCACAGATCAAGGAGTTCCTGAAGCAAGCAAAAACTGCTCTCGACTCCGGGGATTCGGATGGAGCCGGCACACTGGCACTGAAGGCCAAGGTCTTGCTAAGCGAATTATCAAAGTGACTTCCCTTTGAGCAACAAAGCTGAACTCAGCGCTCACCCCAGCTCAGCTTGCTTCGCAATGCGTCAAAAAAGCCGCTTTCGGTGATTCGGACGAGATTGACTGTGTGTCTGGACCTCTTGCAACGCACCTCATCTCCGAGGTGAAGGGGGACGGCTGATTGTCCGTCCATGGTGAGCAGTGCCTGATTCGGCACCGCCTCGACACGGATGGTAAGAAGCGCATCGCCCCGGATGACAATTGGGCGCAGAGTCAGCAGATGAGGGCAGATGGGAGTGACTACGATGGCGTCCACATCAGGGGTCAAGATGGGCCCATTCGCAGCAAGGGTATACGCCGTTGAACCGGTTGGCGTGGAGACAATGACCCCATCCGCCCGGAATCGAGCGACCTTCTTGCCATCTAACTCCACGGCGAACTCTCCCATGCGGGCAATCTCGCCCTTTGAGACGACGACTTCATTAAGCGCCTCATGGCTCGAAACCGTTTGTCCAGCTCGCACAAGCGTCGCTTCCAGCATTGTCCTGGAGTCGAGGGTGTGACAATCGCTGCACCAGCCCTCAAGGGTTGGATACAGATCAGCGAGGCGAACCTCAGTAAGAAACCCCAGCGATCCGAGATTCACGCTCAAAATGGGAACGCGCGACGCGGCAAAGATACGGGCCACGGAGAGGAGGGTTCCATCGCCGCCAAGAACAATGACGAGGCCGGGGGCGCGTTGCGGCATTTCAGCAGCGTCGACAATAGTCGCCGTCTGGCAGAAGACTCCGCCTTCCTGGTCAAGAATCGGATCATACCCGTGATGGCGCAGCCAATCCACGAGGCCGGGCAGAATACCCCGTAACTCAGGCTTGTTCGGTTTGCAGACAATCGCGACAGACACCATGCGGACTCAGTGTACCGGATACCGCTCATTTGGATCCCGACGCCAATTCATCCCGACTCCCCTTGAACTGTTCAGCCGGCTTTCGCATCAGCAAAAGGAACTCTCTATTGCCTTCGGTGCCGGTAATGGGAGATGGGATCACCTCCACTTTATGCCATCCGACTTCCTGAATGCACGCCTCTACACGCTCGATGGCCTGCTGATGCACGGCTGGGTCGCGAACAATCCCGCCCTTCCCGATCC
>JAJYAE010000115.1 GCA_021779695.1 Acidobacteriota bacterium
TAGAAAGTCAATCCACGCTTTCTATATCGACTGAACAGGCAGAAGCGTCAAATCGTCCACCAATCCCACTTCCTTCTGGACAAACGGCTCCCCGTAACGGACACCCGCCAGCAGTCCATAATGGCGCGCTTCGGCGAATGTGCGCTCGCGAATCTCCGCCTCGGGAACGAAAAGCCCATTGCCGGCAGGCTGCTGCGCGTACTGCGACGCATAAGCCATCAGCGCGGCATGGCGCTGTTCAATAAATGGAGAAATATCCACGACAAAGCTTGGCCGCACGTCGGCATAGAGGCTGGCGTAAACGATCTTGAAAGGCCGATGCGGTGTCTGCCCCGTATCCACCTTCTGAAGACCTGAGACAAAGCACGCTTCATATCCAAGCGTTGCCGTCATAGCGTGATCCGGATGCCGTGCCCGCCAATAGGGCAAAATCACAACACGCGGGCGCAGTTCACGAACCACCCGTGCAATCTTGATCCTGTTTTCGAATGTGTTTTCAACAGCGCCGTCGGGGATATCCAGCGCTTCTCTCCAGCCAACTCCAAGGATACAGGCCGCGTCCGCGGCTTCCTGGGCACGCTCCACCGCGCTACCGCGTGTGCCCGCCTCTCCCTGGGTCAGATCCAGAATTGCCGTCCGCAAGCCACGGGCAGCCATCCGAATCAGCGTGCCGCCACAAGTCTGTTCCACATCGTCACGATGCGCTGCAATCGCGAGAACATCGATCGGAAGCTGGGTGACACTGTCCATCGAGATCAGTACACGGTGTTGTTGGAGTCTGTGGTGCCATCCATGTACGCAACATCATATGCTGTACCCGTCACAGTTACGTACTGGTTGTTGATGGCAGAGCCGTCCCGCGTGCTGTAGATATACACCTGGCCGCCCTGCGCAACATACACCTTGTGCAGCCCTTCCACGTCGGCAATGCCCGTCAGATCGCCAAGATACGGCTCGATCATGGTGACGCTGTTCGTCGATGTATTAAACATCGTCAGGCAACCGTAGGGCAGGCCTTTAGCGAATCGCTCTCCGTTGTTGCACTTCGTCATGCCGATCCACAGGGTATTGTCGTCTGCCAGCAGCATGCGGCTCACCCCGCCCGGCAAGCCGTCGCTGATGGGAATCGAGGCGCCTGCCGTGTCATTCAACAGATTCAGAACCGTCAAGTTGCCCGTAAACAGACCATCAGGCTGCACCTGCTGTCCGACCACATATATGGTCGATCCCGTCACGAGGGCATTGCTCGCGCCTCCGATGATGGGAATAAAAGACAGCTTACCCGTCTTCGGCAAAGTTCCGGATTGTTGCCCCACTTGGAAGATCAGCGGACTGGCAGAAAGCGGAGTAACCGAAGATGCAGATCCCCCACATTCAGGACCGCAATTCAAAACGTACGCGGTTCCGCCGTCCGGGGAAAAAACTGCCTTGACCGGCCGATCGAACGAAAGGGGTGCACCATAGTAGTTGCCCGTTGGATCCACATTGTCGGGACTCTGAGCCTGAAGCAAACACCAGAGAGGCGCATTCTGCGGCTCACAATCCACGGCAGCCTTGGGCCAGTTCGCTGGTCCGCCAGCATAGGTGATTGTCTGGGAAGCGGTCAGTTGCCGCACGTAGTACAGGTAGTTTGAGTTCTGGACGAACGCGAGTGCAATCGTTCCTCCCGGATTCACACTCACGCGATAAACGCCAGGAAGACTCAGGTTTGCAGCCTGATTGGTTAGCCGATCTACCGCCGTCACTACATGTGCTTGTTGACTCGCTGCAAAGACGTAATCCTGACTGCGCGTGGCAAAGACACTCGCTGATGATCCCGTTAGCCCGGGAACTGACCCGTTCGTGTTTTCCTTGCCGTAGTCGACATAAGTCAGACTTCCGTCCCCGGAGCCATACACAGCGCCCCTCTGCTCTTCGGGCATGTTCTGGATGCTGATCGGCAGAGCACCCGAGTAGCCGCTAATCGAATATGTCTTATTGATATTGTCGTACGCGTAACGGATGTCATAGTACGAGTCGACAAATTCCAGAGCGCCCCGCGCAAATGAACTGGGGTTCTGGACGGCAATCAACACCCGATGGAGCAGGCCGCTCGGTGGCAAATTGCGGCCCGCGAAGTAAGTTGTGGTGCCGCACCCTGCCAGAACAACGGCCACAGTCAAAGAGCCTGCGGCGCTCAACCATAAACTTCTCTTCTTCAAAATCCCTTACCTCGACAGGGCGCACTCAACGTTCCAGCGCCTTTAGGTGAACACCCGAACTCGCGATTGCAGCCTTCTTGAGACAGGTACGGTGCCCGTACGCATCGCGATGGCTGCATTCATTTAGACTCTCGAAGTATAACAAAGCTACCTGCTTTCCCGGCGCCCCCCTCCCTCACGGCGAGTTGGGAAAAATGTCCGCCTCGAGGGCCGGACTTGAGGCCTGGTTCGTCTTCTGCTCTGCACCGGGCGCCGCGTTGATCCATGCTCCCTAGCTGACCGCACAACCTCTTCGTCGATGCGATAGCATGTCAACAATGCCGCATTTCAGTGACATCCTCGCAAGCCAACCCCTGCTCGCCGACGGCGCAATGGGAACGGTGCTGTACTCCCGCGGCATCTTTATCCATCGCTGCTACGACGAGCTGAATCTCTCCGATCCAGCCCTGATCATGGCCGTCCATGAGGAATATCTGCAGGCCGGCGCGCAAATCCTGGAGTCGAATACCTTCGGCGCCAACCGATTGCGATTGTCGCGACATGGACTGGGAGGCAAGGTAACCGATATCAATGCCGCCGGAGTGCGCATTGCGCGCGAGGCAGCCACTCATCTGAGGCCAAGGCTGACTGGCGATATCTGGGTCGCGGGGGCCGTCGGGCCCCTCGGCGTTCGATTGGAGCCACTCGGCAAGACCGGCCTGGACGAAGCCCGCGCCGCCTTTGCCGAGCAAATGCGAGCCTTGTCTGGGGCCGGGGCCGATTTTCTGATTGTTGAGACGATGCCCGCCCTTAACGAGGCACGCGAAGCTCTGCTCGCTGCGCAAGAGACTGCGCCTCATCTGCCTGTCCTGGTCATGGTCACCGTGGACGATGAGAGCAATTGTCTGGATGGATCTTCACCGCAACATGCCGCGGCAATGTTGACGGAATGGGGCGCGGGGGCAATCGGAGTCAATTGCTCGACCGGGCCATCCGCGGTCCTTACCGCCGTGGAAGCCATGCGCGGTGCCACACCGCTGCCTATCGCTGCCATGCCCAACGCCGGCCTGCCGCGGGAGGTCGACGGACGAAACATCTATTTCTGCTCGCCTGAGTACATGGCTAGCTTCGCACGCAAAGCCATTGCCGCCGGCGTACAGATCGTTGGCGGATGCTGTGGCACCACGCCCAACCACATTCGAGCAATGCGTACCGCGATGCGCGCCATCGAGGGTCAGGCACACGTTGTTGAGGGCAGCGTCAATGCAGAGCCCAATAAGGAAACTCCGCCTGTGTCGCTCGGACAGCGCTCCCGCCTTGGTTCCTTGATTGAGCAAGGCAACTTCGTCACGCTGGTTGAGATTGTCCCTCCCAAAGGCATCGACTGCCACCGCGAAATCGAAGGCGCCCAGTTGCTCGCACAGTTGGGCGTCCATGCGGTCAACGTACCTGACTCTCCGCGCGCTTCCGCGCGCATGAGCGCACAAAGCCTATGCATCCAGATTCAGCAGAATACCGGCATCGAAACCGTGTTGCATTACACGTGCCGAGACCGCAACGTCTTATCCATCCAGTCGGATCTGCTTGGAGCGTCCTCGATTGGCCTGCGCAATATTCTTTGCCTGACCGGCGATCCGCCCAAGCTTGGTAATTATCCGGATGCAACGGCTGTCTTCGACGTCGATTCCATCGGCTTGGTCAACCTCACGCGCCAATTGAACCATGGGCTCGATATCGGCTCGAACGCAATCGGCGCATCCACAAACTTCACGATCGGCGTCTCAGCGAATCCAGGCGCCCCTGACATGGAACATGAGTTGCGCCGCTTTGCATTCAAGGTCGAAGCCGGCGCCGAGTATGCAATCACGCAACCGGTCTTCGACCTCCGTCTGCTCGAGCAGTTCTTGAAGCGCATCGAGCAACATCGCATTCCGGTGATTGCGGGCATCTGGCCCCTCACGAGTTTGCGGAACGCGGAATTTATGAAGAATGATCTGCGCGTCTCCATGCCGGAGGAGATTATGCTCCGCATGGCCCTTGCCGAAACACCGGAAGCCGCCCAAAGAGAAGGCATTCAGATTGCCCACGAAATGCTTCAATCCGTGCGTCCCCTCGTACAGGGCGTGCAGATCACCGCTCCGTTTGGGCGCTATGCCGTCGCCGCTGAAGTGATTGCCAGCGTGCTGCCTTCCACCCAAAAGGCAAAGGAGTAAGGCCCATGCCTACTTTTGAAGAATCACTCAAGAAGCTTGAAATCATTGTTGAACAAATGGAAAAGGGCGAGCTGGGACTTGAGGAGTCCCTCAAACTCTTTGAGGAGGGTGTCAACCTGTCGACCGCCTGCAAGAAAGAACTGGACGAAGCGGAAGGAAAGGTCCAGATCCTCATCAAGCAACGCGACGGATCACTGTCGGCGGAGCCATTTCCGCTGGAAGATTAGGTCCACCCCAGTTCTCGATTTCCACACACTTCGCCCGTTGAGGCGCAGGTACCCCGCAGCAAAACCGATGCTGCAGCTCATCCTATCCCAGCATCTGTGGCCGATGCGCCGTTCCATCAAAGTGCGGAGTCGTCTTGTACAACTCAAACTTGCCTTGCCGGGCAGACGCCTCAGTACGCGCCAACAGGTCTGCCACCTGCCTCGCGTCCATCGGACGGAAGCTCTGGACCGCTTCGATCGCCTGATCCAGAATGGCCGGGCTGTCAATGCCGGTAATCTGCGTTGCAACCGGCAAATTCAGGCAATAATGCAGACACTCAATCGGCTTCACGGTTTTGCTGTCCAGGATGTAGTGATCGCCGAATGCCTTCATGCCCAGAGGAGCAATCTCCTCGCGCACCAGCACCGGCAGCACGTCCTTCCCAAAGCTGCGGAAGTGCGCGTCCATCACGTTTAGGGGCATCTGCACCGCATCAAAGTGGAAATTCCTCTGCCGCGCCTCATCCAGCATGCGCAGATGCACATACGGATCCTTATGTCCCGTGAAGCCGATAAAGCGGACCTTGCCCGTCTTCTGCGCCTCCAGCATCGCCTCCATCGCGCCGCCTTCGGCAAAGATGCGGTCCGGATCCTCCAGACGAATCACCTCGTGAAACTGCATCAGATCCACATGGTCTGTTTGCAGTCGTTGCAGCGATTCATTGATCTGCTGGGCAGCCGCGGCCTTGGTTCGGCCATCGATCTTTGTCATCAAAAAAACCTTGTTTCGGTAGCCGCCCGCCAGAGCCTTGCCCATGCGGATCTCGCTCACGCCGTCGTTATAGTCCCAGCAGTTATCCATGAACGTAATGCCGCGGTCCACCGCCTGCCGGATCAGTTGAATCGCTTCCTGCTCGCTCAGCGACGGCTTGCCAATGTGGTAGCCGCCCAGGCCAATCGCCGAGACGCGCTCACCGGTCCGGCCGAGCGCGCGATACATCATCCCCGACGTGTCCGTACTTTCGCCCGCTGCCTCGACGCTCTCCATCAAAAACTGTGCCGCAGCCGCTGCACCCACCGCGCCTGTCGCCGACTTCAAAAAATCACGCCTGTCCATAGTGCCACCCACTCCCCTCAAATCCAATTTCAAAAGCCGCCTGCCACAGTCCCCAGGCGTTGCTTATGATTCCTTGTCCGCGGCATTCTTCCCGCGTGGTCGGCGTTCCCGCTCCTTCGCCAGCCGCGCCACCACGGCCTGCTCCCGCAGCACCTGCTTCAGGGGCCGCGCGGGCGTGCCAAAAAACACAGTTCCCGGCTTGTGCCCTTCGTTCGTCAGCGTCTTGCCGTTGAAAACGCCTGCCTGTCCGCCCAGGATCACACCCGGCCCGACGTATACGTGATCGCCAATTCCCACCTGCCCTGCAATCACCGCGCCGTTGCCCACAGTGCTTGATCCTGAAATCCCCGTCAATGCCACCAGAATCACATCCTCGCCGATATCGCAGTTGTGCCCCACGTGCACGAGGTTGTCAATCTTCGTCCCACGCCGAATCCGTGTCTCCTTCAATGCGCCGCGGTCCACCGTCGAGTTGGCGCCAATCTCCACTTCGTCTTCAATCACCAGCGTTCCCTGCTGCGGAAACTGCGTGTATGCTCCCGTCGCGCTATCGCGCACATAGCCAAAGCCGTCCGCGCCCAGCACCGCCCCCGCATGGATCACCACGCGCTCCCCCAGCGTCACGCCCGGATACAGCACGGCCCTGGGATAAATGTGGCAATCCGCGCCGACCGTCACCCCCTGTCCAATCACTGCGCCCGCTTCTATCTGCGTTCGCGCGCCAATCTTCGCGGCTGCCTCGATCACCGCTCCCGCCGCAATCGAAACCTCCGGTCCAAGCTCCACATCGTCGGCAACCGTCGCCGCACGATGCACCCCGCGCCCAGCATTCGCCTTGCGCAGGAGCTGCGCCGCCTGCGCAAACCACAGCCGAGGCTGGCGCGCCACCACCACACACTTCCCTGCCAACGCTCCTGCAGCCAGATGCTCGTGCAGCACCACCGCGTCTGCGCCGCTTGCCAGAGCCTCCGCCGCCGCAGCCGCCGTCTCCGCAAAGACCAAGTCTGCCGCGCCCGCACCCGCCGCCGAAGCCACGCCCTCCACACCAAGCTCCGCATCGCCTTGCGCTACTCTGCCGCCGAGCTTCGCCACCAACTCCCGCACCTTCATGCCCGCCGCTCCGTCAATAAAGTCCCGCCTCGCCGGCAGGCCGCGTCTTCCAGCGCCTATGAATCCAAAGCCACTGGTCAGGATAGCGCCGGATCCATGCTTCTGTGACCGCCGCGCACTGCTGCGTCGCCGCCAAAACGTCTGCCTCGTGGTCGCCCGTCCGGGCCAGCTCCAGTTCCTCGCCAAAGTGCAGCACGTAGCAGCCTTCCTTCGGTTCCCACAGCATGAAGCCCGGAAGCACCGCCGCGCCCGTCTTCAGCGCCACCCGCGCCAGCCCGGACGCCGTGCATGCCTGCAGCCCAAAGAACTCCACAAACACCCCTTGCGGCGGCGTCATGTTTGTGTCCATCAGGATCCCAACGGTCTCGCCTTCATGCATCGCCTTCAGCAGCCCGCGTGCAAAATCGTCCTTATGCAACACCCGGTTCCCATGCATGCAGCGGATTCCGTTCACAAATCCGTCCAGCAGCCGGTTGTCGAGCCGGCGAATCACCATCCCCATCGGATAACCCATCAGCGAGTGATAAAAGCTCGAAAGCTCCCACGCGCCAAGATGCCCCGTAAGGACCAGCACGCCCTTGCCGCGCACTCGCGCGTCAAGATAGTGCTCCAGTCCCTCCGTGCGCAGCCACGTCCGCGTGCTCGACGCCGTATACCGCTCCATCCGGCAAAACTCCACCAGCTGCCAGCCCAGATGCCGATACACCCCGCGCAGCGTCGCTTCGCGCCAGCGTTCGCTCCGCTCCGGGTACGCCATCGCCAGGTTCCGTCGCCCCACCCGCCGCAACCGTCCCAGCAGGTGATAGACCGCCCAGGCCAGTACCCCTGCCATCGCGCGCGCCATCCCGCGCGGCATGCGCCCCAGAGCGCGCGCCGCCGCCACCACCAGCCCGTACTCAACACTCTCCCGCATCGCTCTTTGGGTAACAGCTTAGTCTAGGCTATCCTTCTCCGACCACCTTCCCCCAACACAACTCTTCCCGTCCGCTTAAGATGGTCTGCTGGCACTTTTGCGACAGAATTTGTGCCCGGGGCGAGACGCATGCAAGGATGGAAAACGCAAATCGGTGGTGGCCTCTGCCTCATGATCGCGTGGGGAATCCACCTTGCGCCCCGGCCCGCAGTCGCTCAGGCCTCTCCCTCTCCAGCGCAACCATCCCCACAGCTCATCCCCAGAACACACGCCGAGCGCGAAATGCGCTATAGGATGGAGCACCGCATCATTCTTAACGTCCAGGTCAGTGACGCCGCTGGCAAATCCATTCCGCATCTCACGGAGAAAGAATTCACCCTTCTTTTGGATCACAAGCCGTACCCACTCGTCTCTGTCCGCGAAGCCCCACTCCATGCCGCCCTTGCCCCGGCCCATATCATTCTCGTGCTCGATACAATCAACAGCTCGTCCCATGACCTCAGAACGTACAGCAAAGGCATCCAGCGCTACATCGAGCAGCTTCCAAACGTTCTTCCTTTCCCTGTGTCGATCGCCTTGGTCACCGAATCCGGGCCGAGACTCAGCAACAATGCGACCATGAGAGATGCTCTTCTTACGGACTTTGAGAAGCTCACGCAATCCCTCCGCCCCTATGAATGCGCGAAGAATGTCAGCCCAAATGATGAGTTCATGTCTGCCGTGCAGCTTGGCCAGATGAGCCTTGATAACTCGGTCCAGCAGCTAGCCTGCCTCAACGACCGCTTCACCCACTCCGTCAACGCTCTTCAGGGCATCGCCACCCAGCAGGTCAACATCCCGGGCCGGGCCATCCTCATCTGGATCGGCTCTGGCTGGCCTCTACTCTATGAAAAGCAATTCCGCGCCGATGACGACACGACCCGGCAGAACTTTTTCGACCACCTCGTCCGCCTCTCAACTGCGCTCCGCGAGGGTCAGGTCACACTTGATATGGCTTCCCCCGCAAGCCTCCTCGAAAAATCCGCAGTACTCAACGACCACGACCGCGCCTTCCTCGACGGCGTACCGGCAGCCGACAACGTCACCTCCGGCAGCCTAAGTCTCCAAGCCCTCTCCCACCAGAGCGGCGGGCAGGTCCTCACTGACAGGAATGACTTCGCAGCAGAGATCGCCCGATGCACCGCCGATGCTGCTTCCTATTACATCCTTACCTTCGACACCGCAGCAGCAGATCGTTTCGGCGAGTTCCATTCCCTCACCATCACCGTCAACCGGCCCGGCACCCTCGTTCGCACAAACACGATGTTCTATACGGAGCAGTGAACATCCTCCGCACTAAGACACTCCGCCCAGGCCATCTCCTTCGAGCAGAAACAAAAAAGGGCGGCTCTGTGGAGGAGCCGCCCTTCGCGTTGAGTTGTAGACGCTTCGCTACTTCTGCTTCTTCGCATCTACAAAATACTTTGCCACCGTCCGCACAAACGGCACGGCGCCGCTCGGCACAGCGACACTGCCCTTCAGAATGGACTCAAAGGTGTGAGGAGCACCATAAAACGTGTCCGTGTCGTCCTGGTTCTGTGTCACGCTGGTTCCATCCAAGTCGATCCCCGCAAAGAGTCCTTTGTTGCGGGAATAACTCAAGAGCTCCGCATTCATCTTCCAATCCGTAGCGGCCTGACCCGCCCGGCCCACCGGGCCCGCGGCAGCTGAAGCATCTGCGCCAATCTTGAACTTGCTCTTCAGCAGGTCCTGAAAGCCCTTGTCGTTCACGGCAACCAGCACCAGATCCGTCGCCTGGCCACCAATCTGGAATCCGAAGGAACCGCCCGCCATGCGAATGAAGACTGGCGCGCTCCAGCCATGCCCCGTGCGGCACGTCACAATACCTTGCCCGTATTGCATGCCGAAGACGAATGCTCCCTTCAACATGCCCGGCACGACGCCAACGCAAGTGGCCTGCTGCAGGATATTTGTGGGAATGCTGTTATCCGGAGCCGACATAATCTGCTCAAGCACAGTCTTGGCCGAATCAATGCGCGACTGGAGATCTTGCTTGGACGATGCCGCAAAGGAAGTGCACGTCATAATGAAGCAAATGCAGAGGGAAGTAACGACTTTTTTCATCGGAGCATCCTTTCGTGTTGCGCCAGTTCCTGGCGTCATGATGCAGTGACTGTTCAATGAACGATGCAATTCAACCGTGGTAAGCCGAACAGACGAAGATCCGGCAGGCTTGATTCCTCCATCTCAACTGAGCATTTCATCTTGCCGAAGCCACGCAACCTCAGACTTTGCAAGACGAGAAAGGTTTGGGGGGAATTTGACCCGCTCTCGCGCACAAGCCCAACAAAAGCACCAGATTCTTCAGTTTACTTGGATGCCGGAGAAAAGATTTGGGTAGGCTCGATCGCGAGAATATGCGAAAGGAGGGGGTGAGGATCGAAACATCCCGCACAAAAAAGAGGAGTTCCCGGGCTGCATGCGGACATGCCGCCTGTGAACTCCTTTCCCCAGATCTGCGTTGTTTCTGTCCACAGTCTCTGGTAACAATCGGATGGGTACAAGAGTACGAAAGGATCAGGAATTAAGTAATTCTTCTATTGATTACTGCAGTAATCAGAGATCGAGATGAGCGGAGTACTTCAGGCCTGCTTCGAAATCATGGCCCCGCTAAGAGCCCTCATGGAAAGGGCGATGCGATTTTCCGCGCCAGTCTTCCGCATCAGTTTCCCTACATGAGACTTCACCGTACGTTCTTCGATTCCCAGTTCCCTCGCAATTTCGCGATTCGACCGCGCCATCAGAATCAGATCCAACACCTGCTTCTCCCTCGTTGTGAGATTCGGCATAGGCTCTGCTGCGCGTGTGTCCCGGCCCAAAAGCAAGTGGTCGATGAGTTTCGCCAGGGATCGACGCGGCGCCCAGATGGAACCTGACAGCACAACCTCAATGGCTTCGCGAATCGTGCGGGGTCCTGCTGTCATGTCCAGATAGGCCCGCGCTCCGGCCATAATGGCTTCCATCACCAGGGCTTCATCCCGTTCAGGTCCAATCACGATCAGCCGCAGCGATGGCCTCGACCGATTGATCTTCCGCAAAGTCTCAACTCGCCCGGGCGAAGAATTCAGGTCGATGATGAGATACTCCACAGTCGGATTCGCAATTAAATCTTCCAGCGCACCCACAACCGGCGCGAGTTGAGCCTTCGAGTCTTTGGGAGATTGCTCAAAAACACCGCGCAACCCCTCCATGCGAATCGGCTCGCTCGCAATCAGTCCTACGGAGACCGTATGCCGGTTGATTTCTTGTTCCATGTGAACTCTCAGCGCTGTTGAGGGGCTGGGTGGGCAAATCATGGAGAACCGGGCGGGCGGCTTTCACCCCGGCCATGAAGTCCACAACTGCACACATCATCCCACTTGCGGAGAACGGCTTACAGCTTGGGTAGTACAATCCCCTGCTGCTTCTGATATTTTCCTTTTCGATCTGCATAACTGACTTCACAGATCTCGTCTGACTTGAAGAATAGGATCTGACAAAGTCCTTCGTTGGCGTACACTCTGGCCGGCAAAGGGGTGGTATTGGAAATCTCAAGCGTGACAAATCCCTCCCACTCCGGCTCAAAGGGCGTCACATTCACAATAATGCCGCATCGGGCATAGGTTGACTTCCCAACGCAGATCGTCAGCACGTTTCTGGGAATACGAAAGTACTCAACGGATCGGGCGAGAGCAAAGGAATTGGGAGGAATGATGACCGATTCTGCCTGGACGGAAACAAAGGAGCGCTCATCGAACGCCTTCGGATCAATAATCGCGGAGTTGACGTTTGTGAAGATCTTGAACTCATCCGTCACTCGCAGGTCATAGCCGTACGAGGAAAGACCGTAGGAGATCACGCCTTCGCGCACCTGCTTTTCGCTGAAGGGTTCAATCATTTTGTGCTGAAGTGCCTGTTCTCGAATCCAACGGTCGCTCTGAATCGACATGCTTCTCCTGTAGCGGCGGGCGCCTGTGGATGGTTGCTGCCTCGATTGCCTTGAATGCCGCTTGAAGCCTTCATCTTACGGAACCCCCCGGAACCGTGACAACCTGTGAGAAACAGGTCGCAAACTCCCTGGGGTTCATCGAAACCACCAACCTTCCCAAAAAGAATCCTGGGCTCATTTCTTGCTGGAAACGGTCATCGGGAGTTCCATCTTGAGCGTAAAATCTGTACTATCAATTGCGTTGGGCATGGTACAGTCAATTCCAATTGCGCTAGCGAGGTAACGGCAGTGATCAAGCAGGACATCGTCCATCACGTAATCGAGCGCACGGGCCTGCCGCGCACCAAGGCTGAGGCAGCCGTAGACACCGTGTTCGAAGGCCTGAAACAGGCTCTCGCCGCCGGGGAACGTATCGAGTTGCGCGGCTTTGGAGTCTTCAGCGTCCGTGCCAGGAAAACCGGAATTGGCCGCAATCCTCGAACCGGGACCGAAGTCAGCATTACTCCCGGCAAAGCTGTGCGCTTCAAGCCCGGCAAGGAGCTGCACACTTTGGCAAACAGTGCGGAGCCTCCAAAACCAGCAGAATAATCGCGCAGCCCCATCCGTATGGGGCTGCTGGAAC
>JAJYAE010000116.1 GCA_021779695.1 Acidobacteriota bacterium
CCCCAGCCCTCCTCTGAGCAGGAATGTAGGTTCCGGGAACAGTGCGGAAACTGATCGCCAAACGATTCCATCCGTTGATGGCCACGATGGCCAGCGTGAGATCGACTAATTCCTTCTCGCTCAAATGGCGGCGAACATGTTCAAAGATTGCGTCCGGGACATGCCCCTCGCCGATCTTCGTCACCGCTTCGGCCCAGGTAAGCGCTGCGCGCTCACGCTCGGTGAAGAACGGCGTCTCCTCCCACGCCGCCAAGGCATAGAGTCGCTGCTCCTTTTCGCCTTGCGCACGGGCATCTCTTGTGTGCATATCGATGCAGTAGGCGCATCCATTGATTTGCGAGGCTCTGAGCTTCACCAACTCAAGCAGTGAGTCTTCGAGACCGCACTGCCGGACGTAGCTCTCCAATCCGCGCATCGCCTTCATCCCCTCGGGCGCAACCCTGCCATATTCAATTCGAGGTTTCATTCGCAACTCTCCTGTTTCGTCGGCTCCTTATGTTCTTCCGCTCACGTGCAACAGAATACAACATGCATTATCAAACCCTTCGCAAGCAGAGCGCACGATGACTTCTGTCTCTTCCGTCGGTACAAACCGACTATTGTTAGGCACCAAAGTGTGGGAGAGCATGGTGTTGGACGTTGAGAGATCTATCCAGAGCGAAGGAGAAACTGTGACACCTGCCGTACAATACGATTTGCTGGTGCGGCTCGGTGACCGTGAGGAGATCGCCGAGCGCACGATTGCATGCCGGCTCGAGAAACCCTCTGACTTTGCCTTTAAGCCAGGTCAGTTCATCGAAATCACATTACTGAATCCACCTGAGACCGACGCCGAGGGCAATTCCCGCGCCTTTTCGATCGCGAGTGCGCCAGGGGATGACTTCCTTCTGGTGGCGACACGGTTGCGAGAGTCAGCGTTCAAGCGAGTTCTGTCGCATGCCCCGCGGGAGACCCAAGTAAAACTCGATGGTCCCTTTGGTGACCTACGGCTCCATAATGACAGCTCGCGGGCGGCCGTGATGTTGTGCGGTGGAATAGGCATCACGCCTTTTCGGAGCATCATCCTTAACGCGACGCAAACCAAACTGCCCCATCACATTCTTCTTTTCTATTCCAACCGCAGACCGGAAGATGCACCTTTTCTTAAGGAAATGCAGACACTCGAAAAGCAGAATTTGAACTTCACATTGATCGGCTGCATGACTGAAATGGAAAAGTCTCGACGGAGCTGGGATGGCGAGACGGAGAAGATCAACCGCAAGATGCTCGAGAAGTATCTGGGCGGACTCCCCTCGGCCATTTACTACGTCACAGGACCGCCCGGCTTTGTCGCCGGTATGCTTGCGATGCTCGTGGAGTCTGGAGTGGACGACGACAATGTTCGCATTGAGGAGTTCAGCGGCTATTGAAGTGAACAGGACTTAAATCAAGAGTCTGTGCGCCATACTTCCCCGCAATCAGGGTGGCCCCTCAATGAGCTGAACGCAATAAAGGTCGTCCTGTTCTCCGGAGATGTCGGAGATGCTCTTGCATTCTCTTGATCGGCGGACCAGGACTGACGTTCTTTATGCCAGGAACTTTCCTTATGGATCATCAGACGCGGGTTTACGAGAACGTATTTGAAATGATGCCAAGCGAGGACAACCCCACCCCGCTTGTGCGTATCAACCGGCTCAATCCTAACCCTGAGTTCCCGCTCTACGCAAAGCTTGAATGGATGAACCCCTTCGGTTCCGTAAAGGATCGCGCCGCGTGGGCGTTGCTGCGCGAGCTGGAAGAACGCGACGAACTGGGTAATGGGCGCGGCCTGGTCGAACCGACTTCGGGCAACACCGGCATCAGCCTGGCGGCTCTGGCGCGCGCTCGCGGCCATCGCCTGCTGGCCATCGTGCCGAACAAAGTTCCGCATGAAAAGAAAGTTCTGCTGAAGATTGCCGGCGCCGAACTGGAGATCGTTTCCGATGAACTGTGCCCTGCTCCGGGATTAGGTGACGGCTCGATCAACCTCGCCAAAACCTACGCAAAAGCGCAGAGCCACAAATACGTGATGCCGAACCAGTATGAAAACGAAAAGAACGTCGAGGCGCATTTCAAAACGACGGGACCGGAGATCTGGAAGCAGGCCAAGGGCCGCATCACGCATCTGTTCACGTCCCTGGGCACCTGCGGCACGGTAACGGGGATCGGCAGATTTCTCCGCAGCAAAAACTCGAACATTAAGATTATTGCCGTCCAGCCGACAGAAGGTCACGACGTGCCGGGGCTGCGCAACGTTTCGCAACTCGAAGTTTCCAAGCTCTTCGATCCGTCGCTTATCGATGACATTCTCGAAATTGATTTCAACCTCGCCTACACACGCGCATTGGAACTTTGCCAGAACGAAGGGCTGCTTGCTGGCCCGAGTTCGGGCCTGATTCTGGAAGGCGCATTGCAAATCGCGGCGCGCGACGAGCGCGGATTCGGCGTGATGATCTTCCCGGACAACATCTTCAAGTACATCTCGAACATGACGAAACATATCCCTGCGCTCGAACCACAGGAGACAAAGGCGACAATATGACGACGAATCATTACGCGCATCCCGAAATCCTGGTCGAAACCGACTGGGTCAAGCAGAACCTCGGCAAGCCGGGGATTAAGCTCGTCGAAGTTGATGTAGACACCAAAGCCTACGACGCAGGCCACATTCCGGGCGCCGTCGGCTTCAACTGGCAGAGCCAACTTCAGGATCAGGTTCGCCGCGACATTATTAGCAAGCAGGAGTTTGAACGTCTGATGGGCGAAGCGGGTATTTCGCCGGGCGACAGAGTCATCCTGTACGGCGACAACAACAACTGGTTTGCCGCATACGGCTTCTGGCTGTTCAAGCTCTACGGCCACAAGGACGTCCGCCTGATGAATGGTGGTCGGGTGAAGTGGCTGAACGAGGCGGATAAGGAACTCACGCCCGAAAAGCCGAAGATCACGCCTACGAAATACCAGGCAAGTGAGCCAGACCTAGCCCTGCGCGCGCTGCTGCCGGAGGTGCTGAAGGCGCAATCGGACAAACGCCACAACCTGGTGGACGTGCGCGGCCCCGATGAATATACCGGCAAAGTCATCGCACCCCCGGGTATGACGGAGACGGCCCAACGCGGCGGCCACATCCCGGGCGCCAAAAGCATCCCATGGAGCACTGCCATTAACCAAGACGGAACGTTCAAGTCTGCCGACGACCTGCGCAAGATCTATTTTTCGAATGGTGGCATTGATCCTGATAAGGACACCATCTCTTACTGCCGTATCGGTGAGCGCTCAAGCCACACCTGGGTCGTGCTCAAATATCTGCTCGGCCTGCCTAACGTGAAAAACTATGACGGCAGTTGGACGGAATACGGCAGCATCGTCGGTGTGCCGATTGAAAAATGAGAGAGCAAACTTGACTCACCACGCTTGGCTTTGTTCACGACGTGCGGACTACCTGCAGGCCGTCCCCACGCCTTTCGTGGTTTTGTGGCGCGTACGGAATCTATGATCCACCTTCGAAGAATTCTTTTCCCGATTGCCTTTTCCAAGGCGGCCGAATCCATGGCTTACTCAGTCAGGGAAATGGCTGAACGCTTCAACGCCTCGGTCACGGTGTTGAATGCTTTTAATCCGTTACCCGAATATTTCCAGGGCCCCTCGATCGACGACCGCTGCAATTCAAAAGAGGAACCATCTCTCCCGTATTCTCCAGCCCTCTTGGAATTGCGCGATCTCCAGAAGAAGCACCTCGAAACATTCTCAGAGAAGTATTTCTCTGGCATACGCTATTCAGCAAGGATCAATGACGGCGATCCTGCAATGGTCATCGAATGGGTGGCAAAGTGCGAGAAGGCGGATCTGATTATGATGCCCACACGTGGTCTGGGAAGGTTTCGCCGCTTGCTCCTCGGGTCGGTGACATCAAAGATTCTGCACGATACATCCCTTCCGCTGTGGACGAGTGTTCACAAGGAGGAGTTATCCTCCACTCTGCCTCACGGGTGCCGGTCGATTCTTTGTGCAGCAGGGATGAACCAGAGGGATGAGATTGTGTTCAAGGCGGCACACCTATTTGCTGGGGCCTACGATGCAAGATTATGTCTCCTGCACATCCAGGTCCCTGAGGAGGTGCAGGATCAGCAGTCTCTTGCCCAGTCCCTCGGGCACTCCTTTGATCGAGCCTGCGCGGACAAGCAGGATCGTCCCGCCATCGACGTTCGTGTTCGGCTTCTGGATGGAGGGTTACCGCAGGGGATTTGTCAGGCGGCCCGTGAGGAGGGCGTAGATTTGCTGATCGTCGGCCGTGGGCACCTACGGGAGAACATTGCTCAAGTGTGGTCGCATCTCTACACCATCATTCGCGAATCGCCCTGTCCGGTCCTGAGTGCGTAATCAGCCTGTCAAAATGCTCACACGGCCAAACCAGGTCACATCTGTCACGGGAATAAGTACAAATGATCTATTGACCGAAACAGAGCATTGGTCAATTCTTCGATGCGTATCGCGATTGCGCGTGGCGTGAGGCTGCAGCAATGAGGGCAAGATGGCCTTCGAGTTCCTGAGATGTGTAACCCACGGTGAGACAGCAGCCACAAGAGATATTCTCGCGATGGTTGTGCTCCAAGGCGGCAGCTCCTGGCTCATCTCCCTGGGGCAACTGGTCTATCAGTTCGAAATCCTGCTCGGAGTGGCAACGGCTGTGTTGGGCGCTATTGGCATTCTGCGCTGCTTTGGCAAAAACGCCCTTTGTCCTGGTACTGCAGATATTGATGAACAGTGCAATTCGCTGAGCAATGAACGACAGGCACGCGTGGAGGAACCCTCCGAGCCGGATGCCGAAGTTACCATACGGCTCGAGGATGGGCATCTTTGGCTGCTGCGGAGGCATCGTTGCATTGTGACGGTCCATACACCTTTAGGAGGCGTTAAAAACACGGGACGAGAAGTCTGGGACGCAAGGAGCGAGAAGTCGCACCGTTAAGACCGGAAGCAGAATGCCGCACAAGCGCATTCATCGCTAAACGCTAAATCCGTACCGCGGAGAGGAGCTAAGAAGATGCCTGCAAAAAGGACAAAAACCAAGATTCTCGCCGATGGAGGCGATCCTGCGGAGACCAGCAGAATCAAGGATATGCTCGGGTTCGTTGATGGTCAGACGACCAATCCGTCGCTGATTGCCAAGAATCCAGAGATTCGCAAGCTTGTGGCCTCTGGCCGTCCTCTGAGCAGGCAGGAGGAGAACGAAGAGTACAAGCGCATCGTTCAGCGCATTTCTCCTCTTGTAGGCGATGCTGGAGTGTCGATTGAAGTGTTTGCCGATCTCGACACCACTGCCGAGCAAATGCTGGCTCAGGGCAAGGACATGTTCACCTGGATACCGAACGCCTACATCAAGTACCCGTGCACGCACGAGGGACTGCGAGCCGCGCATATGTCTGTCCGTGACGGCATCCGCGTCAACCTGACCTTGTGTTTTTCTCAGGACCAGGCTGCCGCCGTCTACGGTGCGACAAAGGGCACTGCTGCACCCGCGTACGTCTCGCCTTTTGTGGGAAGACTCGACGACCGCGGTGAGAATGGCATGGACCTCATCCAGAACATTCGCAGGATGTACGAGCCAGGTGATGGGCATGTCCACATACTGGCTGCGAGCATTCGCAGCCTCGATCATCTTTCGGCGGCTTTCGCATTTGGAGCCGATCTTGTCACCGTACCGGCGAAGGTGCTTGAAGAGTGGGCCGTAAAGGAATTTCCTCTTCCTGGATCGGACTTCAGCTACAAGGGAAAGACACTGGATGGCCGGCCACTGAAGCCGCTCCCATACAAATCCTTGAACCTGGATCAGTCGTGGGAGAACTTTGATCTTGCGCATGAGCTTACGGCCAAGGGAATCCGGAAGTTCGTCGAAGATTATCAAAGTACGCTAAAAAAGACTGCGTAGTCAGCCCGAAGCTTCGGGAGGGCTCGATGCGCATGTTTAAGTGGCGCTAGGCGGTATTGCAGAATACTGAGAAGGTGCTGGCTGATATTGCGCGTCGATGGTGAGAATCAAGGGCGCCACGACCAGCATCAGCGGGCACGGGTGCAGCTTGCTCATGCTTTGTGAGGGGGCTGAGACGGACGGATCTCAATACGGCTAACGAGGGCGGTGCCGGGATAACGATAGATATCGATTACCGCCTTGGCGACATCTTCTCCTGACAATTTCCATGATTCATGGAGATTGCTGCCTTCGGTACCACCAAAATCTGTAGCAACGCTTCCAGGCATGATGGTACTCACTCGGATGCCATCATACCGAACATCTTGCATCATTGCCTCCGTCAGGCCATTTACACCGAATTTGGAAGCGCAGTATGCGGTGCCTCCGGCGATACCATGGATGGCGAGCAGGCTTGAAATGTTAAAGATGTGGCCTCCCCCCCCTGACGCATGATCGGAATGGCTTCGTGGCAACAATAGAAGACGCCGGAGAGGTTTGTTTGAATGGTGCTGTCCCATTCCTCAATTGCGAATTGGTCTACTGGCTTAAAAATGCCAATGCCGGCGTTGTTCACGAGGATGTCAAGTCGCCCGAATCGTTTCGCTACCCCTTGGACCACGCTGCGACATTCTTCATAGTTGCGGATATCGGCCACCGCTCCATCCACCCTGCCCTCACGCCCAATTGCGTGAAGCTCGCCAAGCGCAATGTTTAACGTTGCTGGATTGTGGCCACAAATGAACACGCTGGCCCCCTCCCGAACCAAAGCCTTGGCAATACTCAACCCAATGCCCCGGGCTCCACCTGTTACCAGCGCAACCTTCTCCCCAAGTTTCTCAGACACATGATCCTCCCTTTCTTTATAGATCCGGATCTTCTGTGCGGTGTCTTCGTGACCCCGGATTCGAATCTTGGCGTGCCCCCATAAGGCTATAGCTCCGAGGGTTGCTCTGTTCGTCTTCTTTATAGTTCCTGCTCTTGCCTCCGCAGACGAATACTGCACAGTTTCTGAGGACGATTACGACGGTTTCATCTGATGCCAGCAGGTGTCATTCCACCTGAGTTCCTTCTTGAAGTTGCGTACCGTAGTTTCTCCATCGATCAGCAGACACTCAATGCCTGCTATCTCGGCGAAGTCTTCCAGGTGCTCGACCGTGAGTCCCAAGCTGAACGCGGTGTGATGTGCGCCGCCGGCTAATATCCAGCAGGTGGAAGCGATTTTCAGGTCCGGCTCTGGAACCCAGACTGCTCGTGCCACCGGCAACTTGGGAAGCGGCTGCTCGGGCGAAATCACATTTACTTTGTTTGCCACCAAACGAAAACGATCACCCATGTCCACTATCGAAGCGACCACCGCGGGGCCGGTTCGTGCGGTGAACACCAGGCGAACCGGATCATTCTTTCCTCCGATAGACAGCGGATGAATTTCGAGAGATGGCCGCGAAGCAGCGATTGAAGGACAGATTTCCAACATGTGCGAACCCAGCACCTGCCCACTGCTCTTGAAGTGATAGGTATAGTCTTCCATAAACGATGTGCCGCCCTTCAAGCCTGTGCTCATAACCTTCATGGCCCGCACCAGTGCAGCTGTCTTCCAATCTCCCTCCGCACCGAAGCCGTATCCATCCGCCATAAGTCTCTGCACAGCTACCCCAGGCAGTTGAGTTAGTCCATGGAGCGTCTGGAAGTTGTCAGTGAACGCTTGGAATCCGCCCTGGTCAAGGAAGTGCCGCAGGCCAATCTCGATTCGCGCAGCGTCGCGGAGCGCCTCACGCTGTTTACCTTTCGGTTGCAGCGGTTTCGAAAGAATATAGGACCCTTCATACTCAGACAACATGCGATCCACGTCATCATCGAGAGCTGCTTGGACACATTCGACCAGATCTCCTACTCCATAGCCAAGGACCGAGTAACCCAGTCGGACCTTCGCTGCTATTTTGTCGCCTTCTGTCACCGCCACTTCGCGCATGTTGTCGCCAAAGCGGGCGATCTTGAGCGTCTGTGCGTCGTGCCATGCGCATGCGGCTCGTGTCCATGTGGTGAGTTGCTCCCGTACATCCTGATCCTGCCAAAATCCCGCGACCACCTTACGATTGATACGCAAGCGACTTCCAATGAATCCAAACTCACGATCACCGTGGGCCGATTGATTCAAGTTCATGAAATCCATATCGATCTTGGACCATGGCAGATCGCGATTGAATTGGGTATGCAGATGGGCCAATGGTTTTTGCAAAGCAAGGAGGCCAGGAATCCACATCTGAGCAGGAGAAAACGTGTGCATCCAGGTAATGATCCCAATGCAGTTTCTGGAGCGGTTTGCTTCCAGACACAGCTCCAAGATTGACTCGGCTGTCACCATCACTGGTTGGCACACTATTTTGACTGGCATGCCAGGAGCCGATGAGAGCGCGTTGACCATTTCACGCGCGTGATCGGTCACTTTTCCCAACGTCACTTCGCCGTAAAGTGACTGCGCACCAGGGACAAACCATACTTCGAATCTTGAGAGATCGATCATCGTAACCAGCGTTTGGCCCGCTTTGTTAACCGCAACAAAGATGCATCATGGCATCTCATGCGCCGGAGGGGACACTATAGAGTGGGGTTGCTTAAGGTGGTACAAAGACCCGTAGCCCAGCCAAGTCCTTTGCGTTGTCCCCGTCCTTTATTATGTCGATCGCCAGAGCTGAGTGTGCGACCACTCCACCTATCCGCATCTCGGCGACAACTCACTTTGCTTCCATCATCTCCGCCTAGGCCGCACCTCAAACTCCTCCACGGCAACTCTTTCCCCCCCTGATTCAGGATGCCAGTGACAAACGGCTCGACACGCATTCTTCTGTTTCACCTCCGTCATCTTTTCGTTCGACTGGCAGAAACAGTCTACGGAAGCGCCCCCCCTCCCTCAATATGACGCCTGTTTCTGTCACCGGTACGGTTGAACCATTTCCAAAGTACGATTCGTAGTGAGCAAATAGAGAGCGCAAGGATACCGATGATCCGCATAAAACGCGTATATGATCCCGTCAGCAACTCAGACGGAACTCGACTGCTTGTCGAACGATTGTGGCCGAGAGGGGTGACGAAGACTTCCTTGGAGATTAAGGATTGGCTCAAAGACGTGGGCCCGAGTACAGAACTGCGGAAGTGGTTCAGTCATGACCCAGCCAAGTGGCATGAATTTTGCAGCCGCTACCATGCAGAACTTCGGGCCAACCCGGATGCATGGCATCCAATTATCGAGGCCGCACGCCATGGACCTGTCACGCTGATCTACAGTTCGCATGATGCCGAGCACAATAACGCCGTTGCTCTCCTGGCTTTCTTGAACCATCGTTCGTGACTTTCGGTTGTGGAGATTGCGTGGCAGCCTGTCCCAACGGATCGGCAGCGCTCTTTACCGGAGCAAAGATCGCACATCTCGGGATCCTTCCCCACGTTTATGACGCACGCTCCGTCGCTTACTCTCGTCCGCAAACCAGCCAACACGATCTGACCGATTTCGAGGAGCAGTAAATGAGTTCATCTAAAGCATTCAATCTTGGCTTCCCGCGAATCGGGAAGTTCCGTGAACTAAAGCTTGCGTTGGAGAAATACTGGAATGGCGAAACAGATGAAGAAACTCTTCTCGGAGTGGGAAAGCGCCTGCGTAGGGAGCATTGGCAACTGCAGGTGAAGGCTGGTATTGGCGTCCCTCCTTCAAACGACTTCTCGCTCTACGATCATGTCCTCGACATGGCTGTGAGTATGGGAGCCATTCCACGCCGTTTCCACTGCGATGGCGGGCCTGCGAGTCTGGAGACGTATTTTGCCATGGCGCGAGGTACTCAACGGGCTCCGGCTCTTGAAATGACGAAATGGTTCGACACGAACTATCACTTTGTTGTCCCCGAATTTGAAGCTGGAATGCGCTATGAGCTGCGATCTCAAAAAGCTCTGGAAGAATATCTGGAGGCAAAGGAACTAGGAATCGAGACTCGCCCTGTTCTGCTCGGTCCTGTCTCATTTGTGCTGCTGGGCAAACCCACGGAACCCGGCGTTACGCGCAAGCAGGTGTTGAGCTCTATTCTCCCTTTGTATGAGGAGATTTTGGGCCAACTGTGTTCCGTCGGGGCGGAGTGGGTTCAAATGGACGAACCCTGCCTCTGCATTGATCTGGATCACGTGGCCCAGGACTTATATCGTGGCGCGTATGCGGCGCTGACCAGCAACCGATCTCTGCCGAGGTTCATGCTTGCCACCTATTTCGGCGATCTCGGCTCAAACCTTGATCTCGCGCTGGAGCTTGGCACCGCGGGCCTTCATCTCGATCTAGTTCGCGCTCCGAAACAGCTCGACGCACTTCTGGCCAAGCACGTCCCGGCGGCCAAGGTTTCATTGGGCCTGGTAGATGGCCGCAATGTGTGGCGCACCGATATCCGAAAGGCAGTTGGCACTTTAGAAGCAGCGATTCGGATCTTCGGAAAGGAACGCATAGAAGTCGCGCCGTCATGTTCGCTCTTGCATTCGCCCTTCGATGTTGATGCGGAAGTGCGACTCGACGACGAGGTGCGTAGTTGGATGGCATTTGCCAAGCAAAAGCTTGAAGAGGTTGCCCTTCTTGCAAGCGCCGTTGATGGCCAGGAAGTGATCCGGGGCTCACTCGCTGAAAACATGAGAGTGATGGAATCGCGCAAAACCTCTTCCCGCGTTCACAATGAAGTGGTGGAGCACCGATTAAGGACCGTCGACGGTGCAATGACAAGCCGAAAGAATCCGTATCGCGCACGCCGTCTGCGGCAAGCAGAAGCGCTGTCCCTTCCTACATTACCTACGACAACGATTGGTTCCTTTCCACAGACCTCCGAAGTGCGGAAGATGCGCGCGGCCTTTCGCAATGGAAAGATCGATTCACAGACCTACGTCAAGTTTCTCGAAGAAGAGACGGCGCGTTGTATTCGCTTTCAGGAAGAGGTTGGCCTTGATGTCTTGGCGCATGGAGAATTTGAACGCAACGATATGGTTGAGTATTTTGGCGAGCAACTGGAGGGCTTCGCAATCAGCGAATATGGCTGGGTGCAGAGCTATGGATCGCGCTGTGTGAAGCCTCCGATCATCTATGGTGACGTGTCGCGCCCTAAACCAATGACTGTCCGGTGGTCGGAGTATGCGCAATCACTGAGTGACCGGCCCGTAAAAGGAATGCTGACCGGCCCGGTTACGATTCTGCAATGGTCGTTTGTGCGAGATGACCAACCCCGCTCGCAGACCTGCCGGCAGATTGCCCTTGCGATTCGAGACGAAGTCGACGACCTCGAGGCCGCGGGCATTCGAGTGATTCAGATCGACGAGCCCGCAATTCGGGAAGGTTTGCCGCTCCGCCGGGCGGACTGGCCAGAATATCTGGATTGGAGCGTGAACGCATTTCGTCTGGCCTCCTCAGGGGTTGCGGACAGTACACAGATTCACACACACATGTGCTACTCAGAGTTCAACGACATCATCGATTCCATTGTAAAAATGGATGCGGATGTGCTCTCAATCGAATGCTCCCGCTCCCGCATGGAACTTCTGGACGTATTTCATCTTGTTCACTATCCGAACGAGATCGGTCCTGGCGTGTATGACATTCACTCACCTCGTGTCCCCGACAATAGAGAGATCGAAACCCTTCTGCGCAAGGCTCTGGAGGTTCTCACCCCCGAGCAGTTGTGGGTCAACCCGGACTGTGGACTCAAGACAAGAGGCTGGACAGAAGTTCGACTGGCTCTTGGGAATATGGTAGCTACCGCCGCAATGCTGCGTGCATCCATCGCGTCTAAACAGGGGACGGCACCAGTTCTCGATCCCGGGCCTCACACGGCGCCTATTCAATAGCTGGCAGCGCCATTCTGCTTCCAGTTGCGGGCCACCATTGGATCGCCGGATGCAGAACTCAGGTTCGAAGCTACGTGCTCTGGAAAACGAAGCCGACACGCGACACATTCGTAATCGAAGCCCGTACGGATGAACTATTGCCGAAGAGGCCAAACTGAACAAGTCTCGATAATGTGACATGGCTAATCTTTGCACGCTGTCGGAGCTGATACCAAGTGGGAGCACAATGGTTACCACGTCCTGCTGGGAGTGGTTATTCAGGTACCGCGCTGGTGCCCAGATCTTTCTTCCGGATAGCGAGGGGCTACTCACTTCGACGGTTCCGCTCACGTCTTTGTCCAAAGTACCCCCCAACTTTTCGGTCGATGTTCTTTAGGGGAAGTTCTTATGAACAGTTTTAGCAGCCGGTCGAAATTACAAGTCGGTAATCAGGCCTATGAGATCTTCAGGCTGAACGCGCTGACTAAAAACGGCATCTCGCTTGAGCACTTGCCGTAT
>JAJYAE010000117.1 GCA_021779695.1 Acidobacteriota bacterium
CGCGACCCGGCGGTTTTGCTTCGTACGTCGGAGTTCCCCATGGTGTTGAGCTGGACGGATGGAACCTGTTCTTCTCGCACGTTCATCTGCACGGCGGCCCGGCTCCCGTGCGACGCTATCTTCCAAAGCTGATCGACCTGATCCTGAGCGACAAAATTCAGCCCGGCAAAGTCTTCGATCTTGAACTGCCCATAGATCAGGTGGCTGCCGGCTATGCCGCGATGGATGAGCGTCGCGCCATTAAGACCTTGCTTCGCCCATGAGGGCGTCGCCAAGCACGACGATCTGACAAATGTCTCGGCCTTTTTGGAGGGCTAACGGAGAAGCAGATGGAAATCAAGAGAGTTGGTTCGCAATCGTCAGCAAAAGGCCCCGCAGAGTGGTTCACCGGAACTGTACGAATCGACCCGCTGATTACCGCGCCCGATCCAGCACTGGTCACCGGCGCAAGCGTTACGTTTGAACCAGGAGCGCGCACAGCTTGGCACACGCATCCGTTGGGTCAAACGCTTATCGTCACCGCAGGGGCCGGCTGGGTACAGCGTGAAGGTGGACCCGTCGAGGAGATCCATCCGGGAGACGTCGTCTGGTTCCCACCAGACGAGAAGCACTGGCATGGAGCTACGCCCACGACGGCGATGACCCACATCGCCATCCAGGAAAAGAAGGACGGAAAGACTGTTGACTGGATGGAACAAGTGACTGACGAACAATATCGCCGTCGCTGACGTTGCTGGATCGGCCGTGCAGCCGTCCTGGCTGCCGCCCAGGCGCGGCATCGGTTCTGGGATACCTGTCGTCTGTCACGATTCTGGGTCGACGCTGAGTCGCCCAATCGCTCATGGACAAATGGGCCACCGATATCTTTGAAGCATAACGTGAAGAATGCGGTCGATTCTTCATCGACCAGCGCGTCGCATTCCTCAAGAAAGGCGGCACTGAAGTTCAGCTCGTGCAGTGGGACTTCGGCGGTGAGATGTTGCGAGCGCCAATCGCAGCCTCAACACACTCAGCGGCCACGCCCGTCCAACTCCCCAGCTCATCAGATCGATGAGTCTCCAGCTGGCTATTACTTGACAGGTTGGTCTCCACCAGAGCCTGTCTCCGCTTCACCAACCGTTAACCAGTCTGCCGCAGAAGCAACAAAATGAACATCATTTTTCAACCAACGGCGAACTGTCAAAATACAAACTGTCTCACTGAAGGGGTGCACCGCAGATTGAACAATTGCCCAATTCGGGCAATCCACTGATTTTAATGGGAAATGTTTTGATCTGAATGGATTTGCTTATGACGATGGCGGGCAAGGAGTCATTCGAACTCCCGATAGATGCTTTCTACACTATTGCAATAACGATAGTTATCGTGACATTGATTCTCTGCAGTGGAGCTTTCAGCAGATTTGCCATCACCGAGTAGTCGATTGAGAGTTGTGTTTCCCGGTAGCCTGATCGGCGAAATTAACAAGAAAATCCGTAACGATCCACAACTTCTTCTACCAGTGCCATTGCTACTAGTCAGCTTTTGGTGGAAGTTGGGATCGCTGAGTGCATTGGCGATTTATTGCTCGGCCACCTGCGCGATTTGGCTCTGACCGGGACAGGCACAAGTCACCATAGGCGACTTGAACGAAGCCGCTGGCGCGGCGGACACTGCCTTGACGTGCAGCGATGAGCGGTAGTGGCTGCGGTAGGTTGGTTCACAAGGAGGGAGATCCCTGTGACCAACTTACGCAAGCGCATGCTGGAAGAGCTCCAACGGCGCAACTATTCACCGGCCACGATCCGTGGCTATCTATTTGCCGTCGAGCAGTTCGCTAAACACTTTGGAAAATCCCCCGACAAGCTTGGGCCGAACGAGCTCAGAAGCTATCAGGCCTATCTGCTCACCGAGCGCAAGCTGGCTGTAGGCAGCGTGGTGGGGCGCGTTGCCGCGCTGCGTTTCTTCTTCATTCGCACCCTCAAGCGGCGCGATTTCTGGGAGGAGCTGCCCTATCCGAAGGACCCGAAGGATCGGCGCCGACTGCCGACCGTGCTCAGCCTGGATGAGGTCGCCCGACTCATCGATGCCGCCGGCAACCTCATGCAACGCGCGCTGCTGATGACGCTTTACGGCACCGGCATGCGGCGGATGGAAGTGTCGCTGCTCAAGGTGAGCGACGTCGACAGCCGGCGCATGATGATCCGCGTGGAACGCGGCAAGGGCGGCGGCGGTCGCGACATCCCGCTCAGCCCGGCACTGCTCGAGACGTTGCGCGAGTACTGGCGGTGGAAGAAGCCTCGCATCTACCTTTTCCCCAGCAGTACAGGACACCGCGGACAAGACAGGCCCATGTCGGACAGGGCCGTCTGGTACACCTGTAAAGAAGCTGCCCGCTATGCGCGCCTCAAGAAGCACGTAACCCCTCACACCCTGCGCCATAGCTGGGCGACGCACTTGCTTGAGGCCGGAACAGACCTGCGCACCATCCAGGTTCTGCTCGGCCATGCGGATCTGGAGACAACTGCCAGGTATCTCCATCTGTCGCAGAAGCACCTTCAGGCAGTGACGAATCCGCTGGAGCATTTGCAGCTGTCCAGCCTCAGCCAGGTATCCCGCGAGTATCACCGGAAAACAGATAGATGAATCGGCCCACCGTTGAGGTGGCCGACATCCTTCGCGTCCAAGGTGACAGCTTTCGAGAACAGAACCGTTCCTGGCTTGGCTACCAGCAGCTGAGCGTGCTGCGGGCCATTACCGCATGTCGAACGGCTGTGCTCGGCGGCCATCTGGATTCCTGCTCGCGATGCGATCTCCAGGCCGTCTCATATAACTCGTGCCGCAACCGGCACTGCCCGAAGTGCCAGGCCCAGACGCGCCAACGCTGGCTTGCGCGGCGAGAGCAGGACCTGCTCCCCGTGCCCTACTTCCACGTCGTCTTTACTCTGCCTCATGCGTTAAACCCGCTCTGTCAGCGACACCCCGGGCTACTCTACGATCTGCTCTTCAGCGCAACCGCCCAGACCATGCTTGAAGTCGCAGCCGATCGCAGGCATCTCGGAGCAAGGATCGGCTTTCTCAGCATCCTGCACACATGGGGACAGAACCTGCGCCTGCATCCTCACCTCCACTGCGTCATTCCCGCCGGCGGTTTCGACCCAGACTACTCGAGCTGGGTTCATCCCAAGTATGCATTCTTCCTGCCCGTCAAGGTGCTGAGCCGTGTCTTCCGCGGCAAGTATCTCGCGCTTCTCCAACAGGCGCTCCGTAAGCGCCGCATCGTCTGTCCTTCAACACTCGTGCGTACGCTGCTCAAGGATGACTGGGTGGTCTATGCCAAGCCTGCCTTCGGTGATCCCGTCCGCGTGCTGCGCTATCTCGGCCGCTATACACACCGCGTCGCCATCAGCAACCAGCGACTGCTCAGCTTCGATGGCCAGCGCGTAAGCTTTCGATGGAAAGACTACGCACATGGAAACAAGCAGCGCATCATGACACTCACTGCAAGCGAGTTCTTGCGCCGATTCTGCCAACATGTGCTGCCCAGGGGCTTCGTCCGCATCCGCCACTTCGGCTATCTCGCCAACGCACGCCGAGCTACTCTCATCGCGCTAGCTCGCCAGCAGCTTGCCTGTCAGACTCCAGCAACTTCGCATCTCACCAACTCTTCGCAGGCTGCCTGGCGTTGCCCGCGCTGCGGAGCCAACATGAACATCGGTCCCAACCTCACCGCGCAACAGCTGGCATTTCGATGTCCCGACACTTCGTGACTCCCACTCCATCCAACGGCCCGCGAAGATATGACCCCATGTCTCGGGGCACCCGCGTCTTTAGAGCGAACTTGCGAACTCCTCACCTGTTCCTTCTCGCATGCAGTTCACGAAATCGCTCCCTCCTGAGAGATCTATCGTCCTCGACGTCTCACCCAACCCGGCCTTCAAGCCTCTTTGCCCTATCCATGCAGGCCAATTCGCGCAATTAGCTCCATAGCAGCGCCCGCCACTGCCACCGCCTTCCTTCTAGTCTCCTTATCGAAAATGCTCCGGGGCTGCTATGTAAGCTGCAGGGTTTGCCTGGCACGACTCGCCCCGAAGCATTTCCGATCAAGGCTAACGACTTGATGGACACTTGAGTTCCCAGCCTACGCCTCACGGCCCACTCCGGACGCTTACGAATAGTCAGCCGGGCCGTTCCACTCACTTTGCCCTCGGCCTCGGTGATCAGGTTAAATCCGGCCATACGTGATCGGGTTAAAAGCGGCCATCCATGTAAGGTCAGCGGGTCAACCCCCCGCGTATCGCTCCTCTACTTACGGAGGCGGCTAGTTGCAGACACTCATCGAGAGACCACAGGGGAGTGGCTCCGGCACGACTGGCAATGAGCGCGCCAAGCGCATTCGCAAAACAAGAAGTCCGATCGATTGACCAGCCTAGGCAATGACCGTGAAGAAACGCGGCAGCGAACGCATCTCCGGCTCCAACGGTGTCAACGACCGACACGGGAACTCCCGCGAAGGTCTGAAGACGATCTTCAGCAAAAACCGCGCAACCTTTGCCGCCCAGAGTAACGCACACTATTTCAATTGCATATGCCGATGCCCAGAATCGGCAAAATTCTTCAAGACAGAATTCTCCTGATCCGTGCGTCAACGTGTACAGCAGTTCGGCCTCTGCTTCATTCAGTTTGAGAATCGTTGCTAGTCCAGAAAGCCGCTGAACAAGAGGTAGGCTCCAATGGCCTGTGCGAAGATTCATGTCATAGAAACACCGGGCACCTGAACAAGTATGGATTAATTGGTGCAGGAAGCTCTCAGTGCCCTCGTCAGTCTGTGCAAGTGTGCCGTAGTAGATCCAATCGGGCCGGAGGTCTTGCAACCGTGTGAGTTCCGAATCATTCGCACGGAAACAGTCGAATGCGGCAGGGCGTTGAATCATGTAAGTGGCGTTACCAAAAGAATCAATCGAGACGATGGCGGTCCCTGTTGCGCACTCATCAATGATTTGAATGAACTCCGCCTCCAATCCAAGAGACTTGATCTCCTGCAGGGCTTTGGTTCCACGCTGGTCTACACCTACGGCTGTCAACAATGTGATCGAGTGTCCCAGTCGCAAAGCGGTCACAGAAAAATTGAGAGGAGCTCCACCGAGGAACTCACTACCCTCAAATACATCCCAAAGAACCTCGCCTGTGCTGACGATCCTCATGGTGATTACCTCTCCGCCTTCTGCCGACTCAATGCGCTTAGGCGAAGCCGTCTGATATCGCCAGTCGCTTGAGTCGTGTCTAGTGCGAGCCGCCGGGCGAAGACCCTTCCGATGCTTCGCCTTCGGATTTCATTTTGGTTCGTGTCCAGCCCTGTTCCTGCTGGTAGATATTCTTCAAGAGGTTGATAATCCGTTTTGCATCCTCGGTCTTTCCAAGCCGGCGGTACGCGACTGCCAGATGCGAATAGGCCGACTTTTCCTTTGGATCAATCTTTCGTGCTTCTTCGAGTTGCGCAACAGCGTCCGCATATCGACCTTCACCCAAATAGATCTCTCCCAGATCAACGCGGGGAAGGCATAAATGCGGATCCAAGCGCACAGATTTCTCGAGCGCAGTTTGGGCCTCTGCGTATGCCGGTTGTCCCTCATTCGCGCCGTTGCGCAGCAACGCTTCACCCAGCAGATATAAGAGGCTCGCGTCATTTGGCTTCTCACGCAGACGGGTGTGCAGGAGCTTGATCGCTTGCGCTGCGTTTCCCGTTTCTAGGTAAGTGACTCCCATGCCGACGTATCCGAAGTTGCTCTCGGGAGCGAGTCGGGCCGACGATTCGAAATCGTCTCCTGCAAGATTAAAGCGGTCCTCCATGGCGTATAGAATTCCCCGCTCAAAGATAAGGCGGTACGATTTTGGATGGACCTTGAGTCCCACTGCAATGACCTTTAGGCCATTGTCATAGTCATTGTGGTTGATGCAGATGTTCGAGAAATCGAGGTAGTTGTTGTCGTCATCAGGGTTGAGCGCGATCGCCCTGCGCAGAGTGTCGATCGCCTTCTGCGTCTGTTTGTTGCCTTCGTAAGCGTCTGCAAGTACGTCATCTAATTCAGATGTCTCATTGCCGCGTGCGATTTCGTCATTGGCGAGAGCGATGGCCTCCGGATACTTCTTCGTGCCGGAGTAACAGACCAGAAGGTTGTACGTTGTGTTGTAAGAATCGGGATCGGATTTCCGCAAGGATTCAAAGTAGGGAATTGCGCGATCCGGCATCTCAGATTGTGCGAGAGTGAACCCAAGTGCAAACTGAGTGGGAGGCGTTAGCGTGTTGGGCTCTAAATCATCCGTCAGCACAATTGCTGCTTCTTTCTTGCCCGTCTCTAGGAGGCTCACAGCGAGTTGTGCTTTGAGATTGGGGTCGCGTGATAGGAACTGAGACGCGCGCATAAGAAACATCGCTGAATTCTTAAAATTTTTCTTGCTGTAGGCAATTTCCCCGAGGTAGAGATCGATGACTGGATCTTCGGGGGCATGCTTGAGCGCTAGCTGCAAGTGGCGATCTGCAGAAGCAAGATCCCCAAGAGTGAATTCGTTGACACTCAGATTCTTGAGGGATGGAACGAATTCCGGATCGATCTGCAGGGCTTGCCGGAAATATGTATTCGCCTCCTTCAAGTTTCCTTTTCCGGTCCACGCGATGCCTGTCAGGTTCAGAATTTTTGGATCGCGAGGATGTTCCTTGAGTAGCTGGCGAATCGTTTCGAGACCTCGATCCCACTGATGAGCGCGGATCAAGCTCTCAGACTGGGTATAGCTGTCAATCGCGGAGGGCGTGGTCTTGTGCTGTGACACGGCCGTTGCGCAGGCGCAGACTGCAAGTGCCGCTCCGAGAAAGTTCGATATGAATCGTCTAATCACCATTGAACAAGCATTCCGCAATCTGAACTCCGTTGTGCTCCAACAGCGAGTTCGAAGCGATCACTGCGCGATTGGGACTTTCGTCTCTGAAATCTCGTGTTCGTTGCGCTGATCCACAGTCTGGGGCGAGTTCGCATAATTCGGATCTGTCGATTTCCGGATGACAAGTTGGAAGTCGACAAGACAGTCCCGGACTGGCATGTTTGGATGAGAAATTCGATCCAGCATGGCGGCCAGTGCCGCGGCACCAAGCTCCAGGCATGGTTGATGAATCGTAGTGAGCGGGGTTTGCAATACACTTGCATAGCGAATGTCGTCCATACCTGTTACGCGAACGTCCTCAGGCACTCGGATTCCCAGAGTATTAAGTGAGGTCATGAATTGCGCCGCAGTATAGTCATTTGCGCAGACTACGCCATCTGGTCGAAATTGTGATAGAAGACCGCCAACTTTTGACAGATCGGTCGGATCGCCGATCTCGATGTGCTCCTGCAGATGAAGGTCCGGCTGGCAGCTAAGTGCCTCACGGTAACCCAAGGAACGTGCATTCACGGTTGGTGCAGAGTTCGGGCGTCCCCAAAACGCGATCCTCTGCGCTCCGCATTGAAGCAGGTGTTCGGTGATAACGAACCCTGCTCGTCGGTTGTCGATTCCGATGAGATCGTAGCGGCTTCGCTTCGGATATTCGCAAATATCGCGGTCCAAGAGAATTGTTGGAATCTGAGCCTCGTCCATGGCACGAGTGATGCGCTGATTGATTTCGTCCTTCCTTCCCGTCAGCTCCATCGGTGCGAAGAAGACCCCCGATACCCTTCGTCTGAGGTAGTAATCACAAAGCTGTTCTGCTTGATCCTCCTCTGAGGCACCCGGCGAGATCGTGGTTCCCCAAAGCAGGTCATGATGTCCGCCGACCCGGGCGATGGAAATGCCCCGGCAAATCGGCTCAAAGATCTCGGTGGTTCCGAGGCCTGGGATCAAAAGACCGAAAACGAATCCCTCCGGCCGGTTGTGGGCGCGCACGAATGTACCCGAACCAGGCCTTCGTTCCACCAGGCCTTCGTTTTCCAACTGCGCTAGGGCTCGTCCTATCGTAGGCCGGCTTGCACCGAACTGTTCCACAAGTTCGTTCTCGCTGGGCAATTTATCCCCAGGAACATACTCGCGATTTGCTAACGTCAGACGGAGTTGGTTGTAAATCTGCCGATATCTGGGGCTAGAACTCTCAGCCTCTGTTGACTTCCTGCTCGCCATCTTGACCACCTGAACCAATCGCAACCAGTATCACTGCAATGGGGTAGATTTGTCTATACTGCTGATTTACAAGTACAGTGCCGGGGCAAAGGCTGCGAGCCCTTAATGTGGGTTCAAGGGTCGAACAGAGAGGTCTAGTTGGATGATATTGCTCGGCCGTTCGATGGATTTCTGTTCGATTTCCTAAATGTAATTACAGGTTGCCGACAAGTTGTCAGACATATGAGATATTTTATGCTTGACAATTATTGCGACCGATGCCTAGCATTCTCTTGCAATCCGGTATGACCCCTCTGTCCCTCTCAATCCATTGGGGACTCTCACAGAAGGGGACGAAACTGGAAATTGTCAGGAGGCAGTACATGAAGATCCAGATTAAGCTACTTGTCTGGTTTGTTGCGCTGTTGTCATTTTCGTCAGTGGCAGCATACGCGCAGTTCAGCAGCTCAATAGAGGGAAGCATAACCGACAAAACTGGAGCTATCATTCCCGGAGCAAAGATCGTCCTAACCAACACTGACACAGGGGTGATGCAATCGACAGAGTCGAATTCAGCGGGATACTATCGCTTCCCGGCGCTAGGTGTCGGGCATTACAAGGTCGAAGTCTCCGCGAATGGATTTGGTACGGTCACGCAGGAGAATATTAACTTGACTGCGATGCGCGTGCAGAACGTGACTGTAGTATTGCCGATTGCAAGTGCACAATCTACGGTAACAGTTACTGCGATGCCTACCGCAGTGGAAACGGACGAAGCGAAAATATCCTCGGTCACTGATGCACTGCAGGTGGCTGAGCTCCCGATCGAGGGACGCAACGTTTACGGGGTGACGAACCAGACACCGGGTGTGACCGGAGCAGGAATGATGGGGCAACCTGCCCAAAATGCTGACATCTTCTACGCGACGACAACACCGGCGATTGTGGCCAATGGCGCACCGAACCACAGTAATACTTACCTTCTGGACGGGGTTTCATTGGACGATTCGCCATCGGGCGGCGATGCCAAGCTGGTTCCTAATCCAGACTCGGTGGACGAGGTGGTTGTTTCCACCACGAACTACTCAGCGGAGTATGGCAAGGCCGCCAGTCTGGTCACTCAAATCACCACGAAAGCTGGCACAAACCAATTCCACGGGACGGGCTTTGAGCAGTTCCAAAGCAACTACCTGACCGCTCGCAATGAATTTCAGAATTACAACGACCCGATCAACGGGTATATCACACCCTATACTCGGAACGAGTTCGGCGGCTCTTTCGGCGGCCCCATCCGGAAGGACAAGACTTTTTTCTTCGCGAGTTGGGATCAGGTGATCTCGCAGACGACTTCTACCAGTCCGGTCACTGTTGAAGATCCGGCGTTCACCAGCTGGATGGTGGCGAACCTGCCGAATAACCTGTCAACGAAACAGCTTTCGTCGTACAAGGCGACGGTCTCGCCGAATCCTACTTCTGTTGCAACTGTCGCAAATGTCGAGCAAGTTCAGGGAGGTGCGCCGGATGCTGCCCACAACTGCGCAGACACCGTGAACGATCCCACTGGGATTGGTCCTTCGGGTATGCCTTGCAACATGGCAATGATTGATACAACCAACGGCACATTCGTCTCCCCCCACAACGGATACCAATACAATGCACGCGTTGACCAGACGTTTCACGAATCAAGGGATCGAATCTATGGGAACATGTACAATACCCACCTTATTGGCCCTTGGGACAATAGTGTTCGCCAGTCATTCGATATCAATTTCCCACAAGATGCTTGGTTTGGCGCCTTCAACTACACGCACGTCTTCTCGCCAGCGATGTTGAACGAGATGGGCGCCGGGTATACCAGAACCTCCGTGGTGATTCCTTGTAAGTACTGCAATCTGCTGCCAACAAACGTCAACGGAATCACCGGGTTTGGCGATGGATTTTCTCCTGTTGGGTTTGCCCAGAACGACTTCCACTGGAGAGATATGGTCACCATCACTCGGGGGAAGCACGCCCTTAAGACCGGATTCGAGTGGTTCCACAACCAAGACTATGCGCCATTCACCATTCCGGACAACCGGCAGCAATCCTGGGGCTTTGACACCATCTTTGACTTTGCAGCAGACAAGCCGGACAACTACGGCACCATTTCCTTTGACCCGACGACCGGGGGGGTGGCCAACAACAATCGCTATTTCCTCGACAGCACCTACGGCGCCTACATCCAGGACGACTGGAAGATCAAGCAGGATCTCACGTTGAACCTCGGACTGCGTTGGGATGCTACGTCCAACCCGTCGGAAGCGCATGGCACGCTGTCGACCTTGACAGTGCCTGCAGCGTCGACTCTTTTACAGCAGATCGAGGGTATCTCGGTCGGCCTTAATCCTGATCCGAGCAAACGTCACCCATTCATTGACCACAAAATGACGTACTTTGCTCCGCGCTTCGGCTTCGCATGGCAGCCATTCGGACTCAAAAACTGGTCCGTTCGCGGTGGAGCGGGAGTATTTTTCGATCGCGGCGGTAACACAAACTGGAGCGACACGGAGACAGCTAATCCTCCAATCGATGCAAATTTCAATGCCAGCGTTCACACTCCTGGCTCGCCTCAGCCTCCGGCATATGGTCTTTGTCAGAATGCCACCTTCCCTTACAACTGCCCGCTTCCTGCTGGGCTTACATCAACCCTGCCGCCGCTCAATCCGCGTGGTGGCTTTGGCCTTTACAACAACATCGGTGGACCCGATCCTCACTTGAAGATGGCATACCTGGAAAATTACTTCTTCGGCATTCAGCATGCTTTCAAATCCACCTGGATTGCTGAGGCAGATTTTGTTCATTCTAATGGCATCCATGAGTATTCCATCACGAATATGAATCGCGTCGATGGTGTGAATACTGTTGCCTACAACGGAAATGGCGGGTACACCGAAACTCTCGGAACTCTCCCGAACCCGTATTTCCAGGCCATTAACTATGCGACAAACCGTGATGGCTCCAACTACAACGGCTTTACCACATTCGTCCGCAAATCGTTCAATGCTGGTTACAGTTTCCAGGTGGCCTTTACGGCGCAAAAAACCATCGATCTCATGAGCACAGTTCCAGGTGTACAGAAGGGAGCCGAGTACTCGGTTGTCATTGATGCATACAACGTGAATGCGCAGCGCGGGCTCTCCAGCCAGGATGTGGCTAAGCAGCTTTCGTACAACGGTCTATGGAAGATTCCTACGCCGGGAATCAGCAACGGTATGCTGAAGAACATTGTCGGCGGATGGCAACTGAGCGCCATGGGCACATTAATGGGAGGCTTCCCATCAACCGTCTTTACGACCTTGCCGCAGGATGACTTCAACCTGGACGGCTTCAGCTATGACCTACCCAATGTGCCAGCATTTGGAGCGACCATCAAAGGACTGAGTAGATCTAACTACCTGAAGGGCGTCTTTAAGACAACGGATTTCCCGCTGCCTGTGGACTCCAACGGTGTGCCGTTGGGCCATGAGGGCACACTTGGCCGCAATACTTTCCGTGGGCCGGGCTTTGCTCAGACCGACGCTGCACTTGCAAAGGATACTGGCATGCCCTGGTTCTTCAAGGATTCGGCTGACCTGCAATTCCGCGTGGATATGTATAACGTGTTCAACCGCGTGAACTTGCAGGGATGGGATACCAACCTTGCAGATGGCGGTGTTAATCCAGCGACGGGCCTGGCATTCGGTAACTTTGGTAAAGCCACTGGCGTGGCTCAGGCACGCACCTTGCAGTTGAGCACCAAAGTCGTCTTTTAGACGTTCAAAACAAGGGTCAACGAACCCTTGATTTGAGCGGTCTCCGCGAGGGTGGAGCGCATTGCACCTCTGGGTGAGCTCCTCCCTCGTCTTTTGAAAGATGATTGAATGCCCTTGATTGTGTATTGATCTCTGCCCTCTATAGATGTGGCAATTGTGCTACACATTGCAGGCTTGGAAACTCCCTCCACCGACTAGAAATGCCATGCTTATCGACCGACGTAAATTCGTGACCGCAATTCTTGGGACGACCGCTGTGTCTTCTCTGTGCGCACTTTCCCGTAGCATTGAACTGGATGAATCTAAGCTAGCTAGAAGGCTCGCCACCGATCCGAACAGGCCACAATTTCACCTGTTGCCAGCGGCCAAATGGATGAATGATCCGAATGGGCCCA
>JAJYAE010000118.1 GCA_021779695.1 Acidobacteriota bacterium
ATACAAAGCATTTCGCACATGAACTATAACGCGTTTCAATCCAAATACGAAAGACGTTATACCAATGGCCTTGCCGTGACTGGAGCATTTACCTGGTCGCACGCAATCGATGCCGGTTGCGAAGATTACTGGGAAGGTTGCAATATCCAAAATCCCTATAATCTTCGTTCAAACAGGTCAAACTCGAGTCTAGATGTGCCCGTGGTGTTCACGGCCTCGGCCTTATATGAGCTTCCATTCGGGAAAGGGAAGAAGTTCGCTACAGAGGGACCGGCCTCGTGGTTGCTGGGAGGCTGGCAACTGAATGGAATTTTCTCCACGCGTAGCGGTACACCCTTTACCGTTAACATCAACTTCGACAATGCAAACGCCAATGGCGGAAACCAGCGCCCGAACCAAATAGGCAATCCAAAGGGACCTCAGACCTTGAAAGAGTGGTTCAATACCTCAGCCTTTGCTGTGGCGCCACAATATACCTATGGAAATACAGGACGCAACAGTCTCCGCGGCCCGCGCTACACGGACCTGGATACCTCGCTGTTCCGAAGCTTTCGACTGCCGAGAGACTCAAGCCTGGAATCCAGATTTGAGTTCTTCAACGTGCTGAATCATCCTCAATTTGCAAATCCGGATGGGACCTTTGAAGATGCTACGTTCGGACAAATTCAGTACATCACTGGCAATCCAAGAGAGCTGCAGCTGGGGCTTAAATATATATTTTGAGCCACTCTGCCCTACGAATACTACGGCGTGATGACGTGAAGGATGTTTTTAGCCCAACGGTCGCGATCGATACGTTCCATTTGGTGGAAACCAAGTGCGCGACCGCTAGGCTAAAGATCGATTGGTCTGAATCGCAGGGCAATAATGCGATCGGTGGCCTCTTCATGGAGGATTTTTGGAAGGCCCGGGCCCAGAGAGAGGCAGAACAGTAATTATCGCCATGCACCCGCGGTGGCGGACCGCCTTCCAAGTAGGTATTTCATCTGGCAGACTAGGCTGGAAAGTCAGCCCTTTTGTCTCTTCTATCTAGCTAAAAATAGGTCCAAGATAGTTGAGTTTTAATTTCTTCGCGTTGGCTAAAGGAAGCTATCGTGCTTAGTATCCTTTATGTAAGCCTAACTTCCAGGAATAGGTCTTGCACCTACTTTCTCGCTCTCGGGTCAAGGAATGCGCTTTTCGTCCTCGCATTCTTTCTTATATATTCACGAGTTTGTCTCGGATTTCAAACTGGCCCTACATATTTCATCGAGCCGCCTAAGCCGGCGGTTTCGATGACCTCCTTTGTACCTCCCGCTATGCGCGTCACTCCCATGCCGCTCGCAGAGCGCATTCGCCTTGGGGCCGTACCTAAACGGGGAATGTGCAGCACCGTACCCGCCAAAGAAGCATCCAATGGGCTGATCTCTGGCAACGGCAAAATGTGGGTCGAAGTCTTCGGCGACCCGTTTTCCGAACAGACCGTTTTCCATCAGGAAATGCTGGTACAACCCTGGAAGACCGGGGTGCCGCTTGTTGCCCCGAAGATCGCCTACGTGTTGCCTGAGGTTCGCAGGCTGATCCTTGCTGGAGAATACAAAAAAGCTCTCGATCTCTCCCTCTCGGCGGCGGAAAATCAACCGTTCCCGTCGGCAAAGCCGAATTCCGACAACCTAGGAGACCACCCTGCTTTCGACATGCGGATCGACACCCCTGGTCAGCATGCCGTTAAAGACTACTTGCGGACGACTGACTTTGAAAGCGGAGAAATTAAGGTTGCTTGGACCGACAAAGATGGAGTCTGGGAGCGTCGGACCTTTGTTTCGCGGCCGGACAACGTAATTGTGCAGTTGGTCACTCCGCCGAGTCACGCCACGCTGAATTCTACAATTCAGCTCGATACGTCGATGGTTTTGCACCGCCCGCCTGAAAGAGGTCCGATGTCACACCCGGTAGCGGATGGAATGCTGGGTCGACCACCTCGGTTTGCTCACGAACCAGGCGCGAGCCAGGTTGAATTCACTCGCAATTTCGATGCGCAGCACCTGATCCTATTTGGCCATTATGTCGTATCCAAAGGCAATCCCGGCTATGCAAGTGTGACGCGAATTGTCGCAAAGGGAGGCCAGATTTCCATCCAGGGAGATTCTCTGGCGCTTCATGGGGTGCGCTCTCTGATGTTGATCACTCGCATCGAGGCCAACGATAATTTACTGCCTAGCGACGTATCCAAGCTGGAGGCTGCTGTCGATGCGGTGACTCCCGACTATCAGACGCTACTCCAGCGGAATCGCGCAGTCCAAGCCCGCGTTATTGATCGGGTCTCCGTGGATTTTGGCGCAAACGCTTCCATGCATTCGATGAGTGGGGAAGAGATGCTGACCGATCAGAGAATCCGGTACGGGTACAACCCAGTGCTACTGCAGGATCTGGTCGATATGGGGAGATATTGGCTGTATTCAAGGACCGGCGGAGATTTTCCTCCAATGTGGGGGCACGTCAATATCAATAGCAATTTGCAGATGTCTGATGCCGTTATGGGCAACTTGCCCGAGTCGATGGAGACTTATGTTCACTGGGTTGAAAGTCAGTTGCCGGATGCCCGTATCAATGCCCGGAATATTTTTGGAGCAAGGGGAGCACTCTTTGGAATTCATCCGACGCAAAGAGGGAACCCGCTGACCCATTTTGCCTACGGCTGGCCCCACCACTATTGGATCTCCGCAGGCGGATGGTTATATAGTCCCTTCTGGGATTACTATCTAGCGACTGGGGACCGGCAGTTTCTGCGCGACCATGTTCTGCCTGGCCTCAAGGAACTTGCACTGTTCTACGAAGACTACCTGACGGAAACTGACAAAAACGGCAACTATATTTTTGTCCCGTCGTACTCGCCGGAGAATTGGCCGGGTAACTCGCAGGGGTCCCCTGCGGTTATCAATGCCACCATGGACATCGCAGTCTGTCGACAGGTGTTCACTCACCTGATCGACACATCGCAGATTCTTGGCGAGGATACGGAAGAGATTCCGCGGTGGAAAGGGATTCTGGCGAAGTTGCCGCCGTACCTGCTCACAACCGATGGTGCGTTAAAGGAATGGGCGTGGCCGACTTTAGAAGAGCGATACGATCATCGGCATGTTTCACATCTGTACGGCGTCTGGCCCGCCGATGAGATTACGCCGGATCTGACCCCGAAACTTGCGCGGGCCGCTTTACTTGCCAGCCGGAAGCGAGCGCAAGGGAATGCTTCCGCGCACGGCCTTCTGCATCGCTCCCTGGCTGCGGCAAGGCTGAAAGACCCCTTTCTGGTGAACTTCGATCTCAAGCAGCTTCTCGATCAGGGTTACGTCAATCCCAGTCTCACCACCATGCACAATCCGTACAGACTTCCTTCCCCCGATCCGCAAGGTGGAATCCCGACTGTGATTATGGAAATGCTCGTCTATTCCCGTCCCGGTGTCATTGGACTGCTTCCGGCCACTCCGAACACACTCAAGCAAGGCACGGTACAAGGAGTCTTGTGCCGCACTCAGGCAAAAATCGACAATTTCAAGTGGAATTTGAAGACAAGGAGAGTAAGCGTTACGATTAGCTCTGGCATCGACCAGACCATCACGCTCTATATCCGGCGAGGCATTGAGAGTGCCAGTTCTTCCCCCGGAGTCCTGGTACATCCAGTAACGCCCGGATCGAACAAATGTACTGTGCATCTGGCTCAGGCCCATCCGGTCACTCTGAATTTTACGATCGGGAACAATGATCCACTCGATTGGGTTCCTCCGGCTGCAGGAGAATAGGCAGCGAGAAATGTGTGGCTCTCAGGTCAACTTCGCTCATGAAGATTTCTCGACGAAAATTCGCCGCACAGTCACTGGTGTTGGCTGTAACTAGCTGGCGACGGGCCTATGGCAAACCCGTCAAATCCAAAGTCTTGATCGTTGATGGAATCAACAATCATGATTGGCAGACGGCAACGCGTGCCATAACCGAGATTCTGACATCGACGGGCAAATTTACTGTCGATGTTTCTACAACGCCTCCTCGCGGCGCTCCGGCCGCCGCATGGGATACTTGGAGTCCAGATTTTTCCCCCTACGATGCGGTCATCAATAACTTCAATGGCGGAGATTCCCAGGATGGAGTTCAGTGGCCTCTCCGTGTCGAAACCGCACTGGAGCAATACGTGCGAGCCGGGGGCGGACTGGTTGTGTATCATGCTGCGAACAACGCGTTTCTTCCATGGAAGGCATATAACGACATGATCGGGTTAGGTTGGCGCCCAAAATCCTTTGGGTCTGGCTTGGCTGTGTCCGCGGATGGCTGCGTTGTGACGATTCCTCAGGGCACAGGTCTTGACCCCGGCCATCCACCGCGTTTCGATTTTCAAATCCACGTTCGAGATACGCACCACCCCATCACACAAGGGATGCCGAAGGTGTGGATGCATCCATCCGAACAACTTACCCATGGTCAACACGGGCCGGCGCAAGGATTGACCATTCTGACGTATGCTCACTCCCCCGTATCGCATCGTAATGAGCCCATGGATTGGGTGCGCAATTACGAACGAGGGCGAGTCTATACAACCATGCTCGGTCATACCTGGGCAGGGGAACCGAATCCAAACCTCGAATGCGTGGGTTTCCAGACGCTCTTTTCTCGTGGCGTCCAGTGGACAGCGACCGGACGGGTGACCATTCCAATTCCACCGGATTTTCCTGGGCCGGAGAAAATATCTCTTCGTCAACTATGAATGTTGGGGGTTTCCGTGCAAGTCAAGTAGCCTGTGCTTTTTCACGGCGGCTTTATGCTTGCGGAACTTGGCCGCCGAAAGGTGGTGGCTGGATTTGAACAAGATTAGCCCGAAGGGATCTTCGGCATCGAGTCCGTGTACCATTTTTATTAGCTTCGAGTTCTTCCGCGAGGAGGATCCGCCGACTATCGGATAAGTAGTTAAAGAACTAATATATCGACAGAGATGCTTACAGAATGCCGGATCGGACCTACCACCAAACCTTCAACCTTCGGGGCAAACGAGATTGAACCTGAGAAGAGCGACTAAATTGTCGGTCTCCGGCGATATAGAAAAATGCCGTACGACTAGGTTTTTGCCGCATGGTTCACTACGGGATGTAAGTAGAATATGAATTCGCAGTGCAGCGGAACTCGGTCTCAGACACTATACTGGCGCTTACCTTTTGTCATTGGGGTTTTGCTTTCCTGTCTATCCTGTCCGGTTGCTTCCGCGCAAGCAGTAGCTTGCCCCGCCACGGCAAAAGTCGCGACGGCTCCAGTCGGTGCTGCCGCGATCGCGGGTAGTTTTACTGACATCACAGAGCAAAGTGGTGTTCATTTTCTCCACCACGCTTCCCATACGTCAAAGAAATACAACCTGGAGACAATGGGATCTGGGGTAGCGCTTTTTGACTATGACAATGATGGCAGGTTGGATATCTTCCTTGCCAACGGAGCGCTCATCCATGATCCGGAACCTCTTCAAAGCATTCCACAAAAAACGGGGCCTGAATATTATGACCGGCTGTACCGCCAGCGTAAAAACGGAACATTTGAAGATGTAACTCTTAAAGCTGGTGTTCAGGGGTCGGTGTACGATATGGGAGTTGCAGTAGGAGACTACGACAACGATGGATTTGAAGATCTCTACGTAACTGGTTACGGACACAATACGCTCTATCACAACAACGGTAACGGTACCTTTACAGACCTAACAAAGGCAGCAGGCGTCGAAGCTAGCGGATGGTCTAGCTCAGCGATCTGGTTTGACTTCGACAATGACGGCAAGCTGGACCTGATCGTTGGCCGATACCTAGACTGGGACTTTACCGATATCTGGTGCGGACCACATCGGCCAGGCTATCGCGCCTACTGTCACCCTCTTCTTTTCAATCCGATCACCATCATTGCTTACCATAATGACGGCAACGGGCAATTCAGCGATTGGACGAATAAGGTCGGATTGAACAAGCCAGGCCGTGCTCTCGGACTGGCGATCGCGGACTATGACCACGACGGTAAGACCGATTTGTTCGTTGCAAATGACTCCATGATGCAGTTCCTCTACCGCAATAAAGGGGATGGTACGTTTGAGGAGACTGGCTTGAACGCGGGGGTTTCAGTCGATGGCGATGGAAACACCTACGCCGGAATGGGCGTTGATTTTCAGGATTACGACAACGACGGGTGGGCTGACCTGATCGTAACCGATCTAGCTGGGCAGAAGTATGCGCTGTACGATAACCAGCGCAATGGTACCTTTGATTACTCAACGGATAAGTCGGGCCTTGGAAATATGACTGTTTCACATTCGGCCATGGGCGTCATGTTCATGGACTACGACAATGATGGCTGGAAAGACTTGATCGCGAATCAGGGGCATGTAGTAGATAACATTGAGCTGACGCATCCGGAGGAACACTACTGCGAACCGCCTTTGCTTGCGCACAACAATCATGGAGTGTTCACGGATGTAAGCGCATTATCAGGAGCAATTTTCCATAAGCCAATCGCCGGACACGGCCTCGCTGTAGGAGACGTCAATAACGACGGCAGACTCGACGTGGTGATGAGTACGAATGATGGCCCAGCATATATCCTGCGCAACGATACCCCCACGCAAAATCATTGGATACTGCTGAACCTGGTTGGCCACCGCAGCAATCGCGATGGCATCGGCGCAGTGGTGAAGCTGACGACCAGCCACGGTATGCAGGTCCGCACGGTGACGACAGGAGATAGCTATCTGTCGTCGAGTGATAAGCGGGTACACTTCGGGATGGGAACGGACGATACCGCAAAGATACTTGAGATTGATTGGCCCAGTGGTGTCGTCCAAAAGCTAACAGATATTCAATCGAACCAGATATTACGTATCGATGAACCGACCCCGCAACAGCTGCGCACAAAGAAAGGTATGAGATAGGGTTCCTGCGTCACAACACTGTGCATCGACGTTCAAGCGTCATTGCCGAGGATTGGTCCAACCTTTCTTTTGCGTGTGCGGAAAGTTTAAGCATTAAGTTTCTCGACAGAGTGCGGTTAAGAAACTTGCCGAAGTCTAGCGTGGCCGTCGTATTCGCTCGGAACATTGAATCGACAGGTCGGAAGAAGGTATAAAATGTCAACGGAATCCCAATATTCCTGAGAAACTGTCCCAATTGCGAATGCCCTTACCTGTCCGGCCTCTTTCCGATGAATGGTGTCCAATGCTTTGTCGCCTGGCTAGACGCACATTGAGTTCGATTATCGCGTTGCCCTTACTCGCAGGCGTTACCTATGGTCTTTTACAGCGCTCCTTGCCGGACTCCAATGCAAAGCTCCTCTCAGATGGTCTTAAGAACGAGAACCAGGGAAACATAAGACTCGCTGTGAGGGATTATGCTTCAGTTCTCGGCTCTGGGCACGACGTCGCCAAAGCTTATTTGCAACTGGGAATTATGAAGGGGGAGAGTGGAGACATTGCGGGAGCGGCCGCATCGTTTCAAGCGGCAATCCGCTCCGATCCAACCCTCGCCGAGGCTCACTATAACCTAGGGGTCACGATGATCGCTGGGTCGCCCAGTAACCCGGACTGGTCTGACGCCATCCTGCAGTTTCAAGACGCTCTCAGGCTAAGACCAAAGTATCCAGAGGCGATGAATATGTTAGGGGTCAGCTTACTTCGATCCGGCAATGCGCCGAAGGCAATTGACCAATTTAAGGCGGCATTGCAATTGAACAACAACTCGGCAGAGACTCATTTCAACTTGGCGAAAGCTTTATCCGTCATGGGGGAAAATAGCGAGGCCTACGTCGAGGACCTCACTGCATTGAAGCTAAAAGGAACATATCCCGGCGCCGACATCGCGCTTGGAAATATATGTTTTAAAGAGAAGAAGTTCGGATCCGCGGCTGGTTATTTTAAGTCGGCGTTGACTGCCAACCCAGATTTGCAAGACGCGCATTATGGATTGGCGAAAGCTCTGCAAGCACAGGGCGATAAAGCAGATGCTGGTGTTGAATTCAAAGAGGCCCAAGGACTCATACAGCGGCAAGCGGATGGTGTGCAATCATCGCATCTCAGCAATGAATCCTTAGATCTCGCAAAAGCTGGTAACTTCGCTGCGGCTATCACCTCAGCCAAGCAAGCAATTTCTCTTGAACCGGATAATGCTGCTGCTCACTTTAATCTTGGCCTTTTGCTGGCTGATTCGGGCCAATTGCCGTCCGCAATCCTCGAATTGCGCAAAGCAATCTCCTTACAGCCCCTTCAGAGCCGATTCTATGTCGACATGTCCCGAATGCAGGAGAGGACCAAGGATCGTGAAGATGCAATCGACAGTCTCCGACAGGCGGGATTGTTAGATCCTTCAAATACGGAAATTGCAGAACAAATGAAGTCGCTCCTGGAGAAAGGGCAAGCGCTACAGCATGGACACTCAGCCGCCACGGTCAAGAAAGCGCCATTCCCATATGGGGCGCCTTCGGACACAGTGAATGGTCACTTTGCCTTCGGAAACCAATTGGTCGCAGAAGGCGATCCACTGGGTGCGATCGGAGAATTCCTTAGAGCTTTAGCGCTTCAACCTGACAATAGTGAGGTCAGGTACAAACTTGCCCTGACGTATATGAAGATCCGAGACGACAGCAAGGCTGAGTTGGAGCTGCGTAAGGTCTTGATGCTCTCCCCAGATTCCGCAGAGGCGCATATGACGTTGGGTAGGCTCCTGTGCAAGCGCAAAGATGACCCTGATGCCGCCTCTGAATTCAAATCAGTCCTCTTAATTGAGCCTGGAAACTGGAATGCGAAGCAACTGCTGAGTCGGTGTTCGGTCAATGTGGGACAGTAGAGTCATGTCCACTTATATCTCCAGGCTTCCTCCGTGGCCGCGCTACGGCTATCGTCGCCTACAGGTGTTACTGGGGCGGGAAGACGAGCACGTCAACCATAAGCTCGTTCATCGAATTTACCGAGATGCCGGTCTAGCCTTGCGCCGAAAGAGGCGGAAACACTGCGTGCGCGTGAGCGCTCCCCTGGGCGTCTACATATCTGCTAACCAGGAGTGGGCTCGCGACTTCGTGCATCATGTGGTGGCATCGGGCCGCACGATCCGCGTGCTCAACGTGATCGATGCCTACACTCGCGAGAGCTCGGCAATGGGGGGATGGATCCGAGTTTTGCGGGGCTGCGCCTGAAGCGTGTGCTCGATTAGATCATTGCCGAACGCGGTCTGCCGCCAGCGCTTCGCTGCGACAACGGGCCAGAACTTACCAGTCGGCACTTTCTGACCTGGAACCTGCAACGCAAGATCAACCTGGTGCACATCCAACCTGGGCGACCCATGCAAAACGGTCACGTGGAGAGCTTCCCCGGTCGGCTGCGTGATGAGTGCCTCAACGTAAGCTGGTTCCGCACACTGAATGACGTGTGGCGAACCCTGGATAATTAACGGGAGGAATACAACTGCGAGCGTCCCCACAGTTCGTTGGACTACAGAAGCTTCTGCTATTCAGACAGAAGACTCGTCAATTGGTAAGGTGATCAACAGCGCGGCGATTCAGAACGCACCTCTGAACGGACGGCTCAGTCTAGTTGGATTAATTGCACTGGCTCCCAGCGTTCAGGGTACCGGACCGCTGGACCCGGTTGCGACCCGTGGCCTCTCGGTGGCTGTAGGAACCAGTTCCAGGAATAGCACCTACAGAGGCTTCGGTAATACGCTGGATGGGGTATCGAACCTGAAGATTACGCTCCAGCGCGCTCCGGGCTTTCTGACTGTGCAGCCTGTGTCTGTGTGGAAGACTAGGAGAGAGCGTGATTGGACAAGCAGTTTCGGATCAAGCAGCACAGAGCCTGAAAAGGCAGCGGCTTCTCTCGCTGGACGTACTGCGTGGCCTCACGGTTGCACTGATGATCCTTGTCAATAATGCGGGCGACGGCAAAGTCTCTTTTGCGCAGCTGCGCCATTCGGTCTGGAACGGCTGCACCCTCACCGATCTGGTGTTTCCGATGTTTCTATTCATCGTAGGCGTCTCGGTGGCGCTGGCTTTCCGGAGCAGGGTAGCGAATGGTTCTTCGCGTGAGGCCATTCTGCGGCAGGCGCTACAGCGGGCACTGACGATTCTGCTGATTGGATTGCTGCTGAATGCACTCCCATACTTTGACCTGAGCCATCTGCGATATTACGGGGTCCTGCAGCGGATTGGGGTCTGCTATGCAGTTGCGTCTGCGATCTATTTGTACGGGGGCGTTCGCTGGGCACTGCTGGTTGCCCTGTCTACGCTGGTGGCCTACTGGTTCCTCCTGACTCACGTGAGCGTACCAGGCTTTGGAATGCCAGGAGTGAATGTCTGTATCCTCGATCCTCACGGCAATCTCACGGCGTGGCTAGACCGAGCGCTTGTTCCATCGGCACATCTTTATCATCGTGGGTTCTACGATCCGGAAGGTCTATTGAGCACGATGGGGGCCTTGGCAACGACATTGATCGGAGTGGTGGCCGGGCGATGGCTGCAAAGCTCACGAACCGTAGAGACCAAGAGCGTGCTGACGGCAACCGCAGGTGTTCTTTTGTCCGTTGCAGGCCTTCTGTGGGCCCATTCGTTGCCTCTCAACAAACGCTTATGGACAAGCTCGTATGTATGCTGGACAGCGGGAATTTCGCTGATGATCCTCGCGTTGCTGTTCTGGTTGGTTGACGGTCCCTGGCAGATGCGCCGCGGTCTGCTGCCATGGCGCATCTTCGGCACGAATGCTCTCGTGGCCTACATGTTGTCGGAGCTGCTGGCGATTGTGCTAGCATCCATTCCGGTACACGGACCCGGAAACCTGCAAGGCTGGCTGTTCCATCTTCTGCCATCATGGCTAGGGTCACCACCCTTTGTGTCGATGGTCTATTCGATACTGTTCACCGCAGTGTGTATGCTGCCGGTTGCTGAGCTTTACCGCCGCAAGGTCTTTCTCAAGCTATGACACAAACCGTCACGGGGGAGCTTCGGAAGGGATTGCCGAAGCAGATCAGGTTAGGATATCAAGTGAAAAATGCATTGAGCTTCCTGTCAGTTCTCCTTTGCCTCGTGCTCAGAACCGTTTTGATCGCGAGCAGCCTTTTGGGGATTCTCCTGGGTTCCCCCATGGCTATGGCACAGGGTACGGATGCACCACCTCCCAATGCGCACACGATACCGCGCATGGTCGACCCGTCCATCGACGAGACCGGCGGTCCGTTCTCGTATCCCAGCCGCTCTACCGACCAACTCAGCGTGATGTATTCTCCTTCAGGAGCCGAACTGACACCGGGAGGAGATCTATATACCGGCTTCGGAGAGCTGGACTTCTACGTTGGGCTTGACCGCGTTCCCATCGTGCAACGAATTCGGACACTGAAGGACGGCTACTTGCCCGTCTATTCCTACACGGTTGAACATGATGGACTGGACTACCTGTTCACGCTCTTCGCGTCCTCAGTCGGTCCATCGCCGGCGGCGGACTCCACAGGCGATGACCTCATCGTCAACTTCGTGCGGGTGACGGTGCGGAACCCTGCTAAAGCAGCGCGCGTCGGCTACGTTACTTCTTCCTGGTGCTACCAGGGACAGCAGACGACGACGTTTCCGACGGGCGACGACCGCTTCCTCAGACCCATCTCGGACCGCGGGGCGGGAGGATTCCATCAGCCCGGTGAGGCGTTCCATGCGGACTCCGTGTATGCCGTGCGGAAGAACAGCTTTCTGCGAGACGGCATGGTCGTTTATACATTTCCGACGGCGCCACGGCCTCAACTTACTGCCAGCTACCGCGATTACTACAACCGCGACACTCCTGTGAGCGTACACGGAACCGTACTTCCCACAACGCCGATGGCGGTGGCTGAGTACCGGATTGAGATACCCGCACGCGGCCAGCGCACGCTGGATTTCAAGGTGCCGCTCCTCCCGGTACCGCCGACGGGGGCGACCTTCGACGCGATCGAGCAGGCCTCATTTGATCAGAGTGAGCGAAGCCTTGAACACTTCTGGAACTCGATGTTTGGGCGCGGTATAGAGATCATCACTCCTGAGGCCAAGGTCAATGACACGTACCGCACCAGCCTCATCAATGATCTTGTCGCACTTAACAAGGTGAATGGAAGCTACGTCCAGACAATCAATCAGTTCCAGTACCACCGCTTTTATCTGCGTGACTCTGCGGACTTCGTGCGCATGTACGACACCTCCGGATATCCGGAGATTGCGCTCCACGTTCTGGACTTCTTTGCTACTCGCCAGCAGCCGGACGGGAACTTCCTCTCACAGCCGGG
>JAJYAE010000119.1 GCA_021779695.1 Acidobacteriota bacterium
CCGCGCGCTGATGAACAGGCCAAAAATTCTTCTGGCCGATGAGCCAACCGGCTCCCTCGACGAAAAAACCAGCGCCAGTGTCTTCGACCTTTTACTCGAGCTTGCAGCAACCGAGGGAGTCACCTTCCTGATGGCGACGCATGATCGCGCCCTGGCCGAGCGCTGCGATCGCCTGCTCGAAATGCACGATGGATGCATCCATGAGTACGCCGCCCGCTAACCACCGCCTCAATCAACCGTCACTCGCTCTTGCCTCCGCGGCGAAGCACGGCCTCTTCTGGCTCGTTGCCTGCAACGCCATCGGCGTCCTGATCGCCGTCCTGCTCCTGCTGCCCGGTCTTAATCCGTGGCTCGGCGAATGGACCTACGGCCGCTGGATGATGGTCCACATGAACGGCATGCTCTATGGCTGGAGCAGCCTCCCCATGCTCGGATTTCTCTTCAGCGTTTACGGCGCTGACCGGGGCCTCACCGCTGCCTGGTGCCGCCCGGTTCTCTGGGCCTGGTCCGGTGCGCTCGCCCTCGGCGCCCTCACCTGGCTGAATGGCCACTCCAGCGGCAAGCTCTTTCTTGACTGGTCTGGTCCCGCGCGCATTGCCTTCCCTCTCGCCGCCCTTGCCTTGTGGCTTCTGCTGGCCGTCGCATTCTTCCGCACTCCGCAAAAAAGCGGCGGAAACAGCCACCTGCCTGGAATTGCAAAAGCACTCGGCCTGCTCAGCCTCTTCGCCGTGCCATTCGCGCTCCTGATTGAATCCAGTCCCTACATCTTTCCTGCCATCAATCCGGACACAGGCGGTCCCACCGGCACCAGCCAGCTGGAATCCTCGCTCGCTGTCGTCCTGATTCTCCTGCTCGTCCCTTATGGCGTCGCGCATCGCAAAAAGGAAGTCGTGGCTCCGGTGCGCATCGCATGGCTGTTGCTCATTGCGGAGAGCCTGCTTTGCGCATCCCTCAGCCGCGCTGACATCTCCTCCCGCATTCCCTCGCAGTTCATGAGCCTCGGCGCAATGGTTCTCTGGCTGCCCCTCGCGCCCGTCTACTACAACGCATTCCAATGGAGTCCCAACACCCGTGGCTGGCGGCGCGCCATGCTCATCTGGTGGGGCCTGCTCGTCGTCTCCGGCTGGATATTCTTTCTCCCCGGAGTCCTTGACCATTTCAAATTCACAGACGGCCTCGTCGGCCACTCCTTCACTGCCATGGCCGGCTTCCTCTCTGCGCTCATCATCCTTGTGATGGTCCAGCTTCTCGGCGAGGGCGGCTGGATCTTCACCCGTTCATGGTCCTTTCATCTCTGGAACTGGAGCGTGCTCGCCTATATCCTCATCATGTCCGTCGCGGGCTGGTTTGAGGGATCCAATTCGTCCTTTACCATCGTTCTCACCCCCGCGCGCAATCTTCTTTATATCCTTCGCCTGCTCAGCGGCATCCTCATGTTGGTGGCATCCGCAGAGTGGCTTCGCGATGCCGCGATACTGACGGCCGCCTTGGAGCCTGCTCCACTTGGCGCGTCCACGGAGAAAGTCGCATGAATCGCTCTCTTTTGTTTGCCTATCATCTTGTTGCGGGCCTCTCAGATGCTTCCACTGGCGCCTTGCTCGTCATGGCACCCGCCGCCACCCTTCAATTGATGCGCCTCTCCGTTCCCACGCTCACGTTCCCCTTTCTCTCATTCATCGGGGCCTTTGTCTTTGCAGTTGGACTTTCCTATCTTTACGGCGTTCTCCTCCTGCGCCGCGGCGGTTGCTCGTCCCGGCTTGAAGCACTCTGGATCGTGACCGCATTCCTGCGTGGGTCCGTGGCTTCCTACGTCACAGTGGCCGTTCTCTCCGGTCAACTTGCAACCGGATGGATTGTGATCGCTTTCTTTGACGCCGCATGCGTCGTCATTCAAGCCGCAGGCCTGCGGCTGGGCTGGCTGTCTCATGCTTGAAGGAAAGCGGCCAGCAGCGGGTGCGCGCGGCGTCGCACTCATCGCCATCACCTACGTCGATTTCCTCATCTTTGCGCAGTTTGCCTTTCTTGACCGTCTCGCACAACTCGGAATCGACGGCATGCCGCTCAAAGTGGTTATGGCCTTCATGGCTCTTGGCGGCATCGCACTCAGCCTGCTCGCGCCGCGCCTCCGCCGCTGGCATTCTCCGCAACTCCGCCTTCGCATCGGCCTCTTGGCCTGTGCCGTTGCCGCGCTGCTGTCATTCACGCCACTCAACGTTGCCGGAGCATCCGCTGTCGCTTGGCTCATCGGCGCGGGACTTGGCCTGCTCACCGTCACCCTCGTCACACACCTGGCCGCATGGTGCAACCCGCGCCATCCGCTGCTCACTGTCGGCCTCGGTACCGGCATTGGCTACTTCCTCTGCAACATCCCATCGTTCTTCGCGGCCTCACCGCAGATCCACGCCAGTGCCGCGGCTTTACTGTGCCTGCTCGGCGTCTTTCTCGCGCCGCGTGATGCAGTCTCCATCGAACCGATTCTCCCGCATCCTCCTGCGCGCGCCACGCTCCCTTTCGCGTTCATCGTCGCCGGCTTCTCCGCGCTTGTCTGGCTTGACTCCGCAGCCTTCTACATCATTCAGCACACCCCTGCGCTCAAAGCCGGCACATGGCAGGGCACGGCGCATCTCTGGACCAACGCCGTCCTCCATCTCATTGCAGCCGTGGCCAGTGCCGTGCTTCTTCGCCGCAGCGGACTCCTCGCCGTCCTCGCTGCCGCTTTCTGCGCGCTCGCTGCCGCCTGCTGGCTCTTGCTCAACCCCGCTTACGCGCTTTCTGCATCGCTGCTCTATCCCATCGGCGTCTCGCTTTACTCCGTTGCTCTCGTCGCTTTTCCATCCCTGCTTTCGCAGGCGGCGTCGCAGGCCCAGCGAGCTCGTCAGGCTGGCTGGCTCTACGCCGTTGCCGGCTGGATTGCTTCCGCACTCGGCATTGGCATGGGACAGAACCTCGGACACGTGCCGCCACTCTTCCTCGTTGCCGCAGGCCTCGTCGTGCTGCCGCCCGCCCTGCTCATCCTCGCGCGCCATCGCACGCGCGAACTCATCCTCACGGGCGTCGTCCTCCTGCCCGCCTTCGCAATTGCGCGCATGCAATTCATTGCCACTCATCCCGCGCTCTCGCCCATCGAACGCGGCCGCCAGGTTTACATCTCCGAGGGCTGCATTCACTGTCACTCCCAATACGTTCGCCCACGCTCGGCCGACGTCCTCATGTGGGGCCCGGTCCAGAGCCTCGACGCCGTCCACGCCGAGCAGCCGCCCCTCATCGGCAATCGCCGGCAAGGGCCTGATCTTTCCCAGGTGGGCGGCCGCCGCTCGCCGCTCTGGCTCAAAATGCACTTCTTTGATCCCCAGGCCGTCAGCGGCTCCTCCATCATGCCGTCCTACGCATTCCTCTTTCGCGATCAGCGCGGTAGCGATCTCGTCGCCTATCTCTCCAGCCTGCGCAGCTCTGCCACCCTGCAGCACGTATTCGACGAGGCGCGCTGGGCGCCCTCAGCCCATGCTGTTCAGACCGCCAATATGGAAGAGGGGCACGCTCTCTACAAGCGATACTGCGCCACCTGTCACGATGCCGATGGCGCCACGCTCCTCCGTTGGCAGGCCAGCTTCCATCGGCTGCCCCACAGCCTCGCCACCGGGCCTTTCTTTTATCTGCCGCCTGCGTCTATGCCCCAGGAGCGTTTTGAGCGCCTGGCACAAATCACCCGCTTCGGTCTGCCCGGCACAGACATGCCCGGGCACGAATACCTGACCGATCATCAAGTCGCTTCCATCACTCTCTGGCTCATGCAGAACAACGCGCAGCCAGCGAGAAACCAATAGCATCTCAGTTCATACAGGAGACCCTTCATGAAGCACTTTGCTCGAACCATCCTTGCCGCGCTTCCTCTCGTCCTTCTTCCCGCTGCCTTCGCGCAGCACCAGACCTTTACCGTCTCGCCCAACGACAGCCAGGTCACCTTCTTCCTCGCCGGCTCCGATCACGGCACGCACGGCACCTTTCACGTCCAGAGCGGCATCGTGGATTTCGATCGCACACTGCCCAAAATCGCCGGCTCCATCGTTGTCTCCGCGGCCAGCGGCGACTCTGGGAACAAAAGCCGCGACCACAAAATGACCACAGAGGTCCTCGACGTGGCGCACTTTGCCGATGTCACCTTTGCCCCGCAAAGCTATCAGGGCACCATCCTTGCCTCCGGCGATTCCACCATCCAGGTCACCGGTGTCTTCACCTTGCACGGCACCCCGCACACCATCACCGTGCCCATGCAGATACACATCGATGGCGCCAACTGCACCGCCAAGGCGCAGTTCAACGTCCCCTACGTGAAGTGGGGCCTCAAAGATCCAAGCATCCTCTTCCTTAAGGTGGCCAAAGAGGTGGACGTGAATATTACCCTTGTCGGCCACCTGAATCCTGCCAGCTAAAGCATGGCCGCATGAACCCAGGCAAAGGCGTGACAGAAAAGCGGCTCCTCATCTGCGAGGAGCCGCTTCTGCTTTCACGAGTCAGTCTTGACACCCCCGGCGATTCTTACTCCGCCGGGTGCCAGCTTGCATCTGGGTTGTACACGCGGATCGACTTCACCACTTCAGCCGTTTTCTGTCCCAGGTCCTTCTGATAGACCACTCCGTCCGCGCCCACCATGAAGGTCATCACCCCCGACGACCTGTACTCCGCCGGATAGGCCAGGAATCCGAATCCACCCGTCATCCGCCCATTTACGAGGTAGCTCTTCGCGCCACCCTTGGCATTCGGTCCCTGCCCGCGCAGCACGCGATAGAAATACCCATGGAATGGCTCAGGCTGGCGCGTCACGTCGCGGTCATATCCCTCCGCCTCTGCCTTGGCGATGAATGGTCCCAGGGGGCTTTCGGCGTTGCCGCTCTTGCCGGGCCAGTACAGCCCGTTCTCCTTGCCCGCGTTACTCAGGATCCGCTGTGCATAGGTGCCCGCAGCCTCGTCTCCATGCGGCTTTGAGAAGTACTCCTTCTCCGCTGCAACCATCTCCCCGCATACCTTGATGACCGTGAGTTCATTCTGGCCTACGCGCCGGTCCAGAATCTCCTCCCGGCCCGCTGTCGTATCAAAAAACCACGTCAGGCCCGCACGCGCCAGCGGAATTGGATAAGGCCAGTTCTCCGCGCCCACATAGAGTCGCGTAAATCCATCCGGCTCCGTCTGCAGCCGATGCATCTCCGCATACTTCTTGACAAACCGCTCCATGCTCGCGCGATCTTCCGCCGCATCACCCGACCACAGAACCTTTTCCGAACCAGGCCCCAGAATCTTCAGGAGCGCGGCCCGGTTGTCCGCTTTGAGCGCGCCCTCCAGCGCTTGCGCCGCCCGCAGCGGAGAGGCAAACAGCTCCTGCCCCTTTTCCGGTCGATCCATCGGCATCGCCGTTGCGCCCGCACCTGCATCCGGCGCTGAAGCAGCCGTCATCGATGCGTTCGTCTTCGAGGCGCCCGTTGCAGGAGCCTGTGCCGCTGATATCACCACGGCAGCCATCAGCAGCGCAGCGCCTGCTCCCACGCCAGATCTCCTGTGCCGTTGTCCATGACTCTTCCAAACGGTCATTTCATCTCTCCCTTTTTGCTCAGGTCCAGCTCGCGTTAGCGCCGGCCGCCAAATCCACCGCGCATGCCGCCGCCGCCAAAGCCGCCACGCATCCCTCCGCCGCCAAAGCCACCCCGCATGCCGCCACCAAACCCCCCATGCATGCTGGAGAAGCCCCGGTTCGAGAACGCGCCGACGTCTCCTCCGCCTCCAAAGTGGCCAAATCCGCCAAATCCATTGCTGCGCACCCCCGGCGAACCGTTTCCGAAGCCGCGCAGGGACGACCGGTTGCCACCGCTCAGCGGCTGCACCCGCCCGCCCCCGAACGCCGTGGTATGGCCACCCTGGAAGGCGTTGCCGTGACTGCCGGCTAATCCCGCCGTCCGATTGCCTCCCCGGAACGGCTGCACGCGCCCGCCGCCTACAAAGCCGTGAGCTCCGCCATTGCCAAAGCCCACCCCACTATAGTTCCCGCGGGCAAAGGCGCGATGGTCATAGAACGCATGGCTGTGCCCAAAGTAGTGGTTATGGTCGAACATCAACCAGCCGCCGCCGCCGCGGCCCCAGCCGCAGCCCCAATGGCGCCAGCCCCAGCCATAGCCCATAAACGGGCCCATTCCAAAGCCCATCCCGAACGAAATGTAAGGCGTCCCCACCGTCCACCACGGCATGAATCCCGGCCACATCCCCACCGGATATCCATACACAATCTGCGGGTCGTACATCGGCACGTACACCACATCGGGACTCGCCGGCTCAATCTCAATCTGCCCATCGTCCTCGTTCACCGTCTCTTGAGGTCCGCTGTTCAGATTCCCCGCCTGCTGCGCCTGCTGCCGCATGTACTGGATGGCATTCATCACATCCGCCTGCTGGTTGTACTCCACATCGCCCAGCTCCGAGGTCCACGACAGGTTCTGGCTCATGTCTCCCAGCACAGAAGGGAACTGCGTCAGAGCCTTCACGCTCGGGTCCCAATCCTGCCCGTTCACGGCATCGCCCAGCGCCTGTCCCTGCAGCCCGGGGTTTTGCTGCATAAACCGCTCCGCTTCCACAATCTGGGTCGGATACATCGACGCCGCAAGAATCTGCGCGACCAGCGCATCGGGATACAGCGCAATGGGCGACACCAGTTGCTGCAGCTGGTCCGGCGGAAGCGGAGCCTGCGGGGGCGGTCCATCCATCGGTGATTGCCCGGAGTCCGGCGGCGGTCCCTGCTCCTGCGCGCGCGCGCCGCAGGTCCCAGCCACCAGCAGAAGCGCCAGCGCGCCCGCGCTCACCGTCCGCCGTGTCATCAATGCCGTCAGGTTCTTTATTGCGAGCATCATCGTGCGCGGGCCTCCACGCCCGCCGGGTTGCGAATAAAAGAATCGCCCCGCCCCGGCCAATGCACCGGAGTGCGGGGCGCTCGAATTATGCCATCGGGCTGCAAGACTTGATTCATAACCCGATGCAACAAGTCGCATAGAGACGTCAGTGTAGGATGCATCCCCGACCGGGCGGGATGCCCGGCAGCCGCTCCAGCAGTCAGCTCAGGAGGGGAAAAGTGATCCGGAAAGATCGCGCAGCGCCGTGGCCCGTGGCCGGCGCTTGGGCAACTGCGGCTCGGGTTGAGCCAGCATTCCGGCAATCTCACGCAGCTCCGCCCGCGCATGGCCCACGGCTGCGGCAACCGCGTCCCGGTCCTTCGCCGTCCTGGCGCCGTCCCGGGCCGGCTTGCTCTCAGGCCCCGCGCGGCGCAGTTGCCCCAATGCCTGCCGCGCTCCCGCCAGTGTGTATCCCTCGCCGTGTACCAGGCGCTTGATCGCCAGCGCCAGTTCCACTTCGCGCTTGCGATAAAGTCGCTGCCCGGTTCCGCTCTTATTGGGCTTTAACTGCGGAAACTGCGTCTCCCAGAAGCGCAAAACATACGTCTCCACACCGCAAATGCGGGCCACATCCCCGATCTTGAAGTACAGGCGATCGGGGATAATGCCTTCGTCTTCGATGCGCTTCCGTGCGGATTGCGAGGCCATATCCAATGCGTCCCAATCCCGCACCCGGTGCGGGCCTTGGCTTCTTAGACGCAGTATAGGCCAGTTTTTGCACCAGTCGCGCGGCAAAATACCGCTAGCGCGGCTCTCCGCACCCCGCTTGGCACCTTCTGTGCGCGCTTCAGACGCTCGGTGACGCTTCTTCTGCCTGCCGCGCGGCGGAGCCATGCGGAGCCGCGCGCAGGTACTGCTTGGGCCAGGTCGCCGTCTCGCTCAGCGCCGCCGCCGCATGCACCGGCCAGTAGGGATCGCGCAGCAGCTCGCGTGCCAGCAACACCATGTCCGCTTCGCCGCTCGCCACAATCGCGTCGGCCTGTGCTGCCTCGGTAATCATCCCCACTGCTGCCGTCGCAATTCCCGCTTCCTTGCGAATCCGTGCCGCAAACGGCACCTGGAATCCCGGTCCCACCGGAATCTTTGCAAAGGGCACAAGCCCGCCCGAGGAAACGTCCACCAGGTCCACGCCGCGCTTGCGCAACTCCTTCGCCAGCGCAACCGACTCATCTGCATTCCATCCACCGTCCGCCCAGTCCGTCGCAGAGATGCGCACAAACAACGGCAACTGCTCGGGCCACACGGCCCGCACCGCGTCCACCACCTCCAGCGGCAGGCGCATCCGGTTCTTCAGGCTGCCGCCGTACGCATCCGTTCTGTGATTCGCAAGCGGCGAAAGAAACTCGTGCAGCAGGTAGCCATGCGCCGCGTGAATCTCCACCACGTCAAAGCCTGCCTTCAGCGCGCGCTGCGCCGCGTCGGCAAAGGCCTTCACAATCCCCGTCAGCCCCGCCGCGTCCAGCGCATGCGGCACGGCATACCCCTCGCCAAAGGCCGCTGCGCTCGGCGCCACCGGCGTCCAGCCGCCTTCCTCGGGCCGCAGCAGCCGCTCGCCGCCAAACGGCGCGGCCATGCCGCCTTTGCGTCCCGCGTGCGCCAGCTGGATCCCGGCGCGCGCGCCCTGCCCGTGCACAAAGCGCGCGATGCGCGCCAGCCCTTCGATGTGCGCGTCCTTCCAGATCCCCACATCGGCTGAAGAAATCCGGCCCTCCGCCGCCACCGCCGAGGCCTCTACAATCACCAGTCCCGCCCCGCCCTGCGCGCGGCTCCCCAGGTGTACCAGGTGCCAGTCATTCGTGAAGCCGTCTTCAGAGGAGTATTGGCACATCGGCGAAACGCCAATGCGGTTTGCAAAGGATACAGATCGAAGCTGCAACGGAGAAAACAAAGGATGGCTCATGGGGTATCGATAAATCCTGCGCGAGAATTGAGCTACGTTACAGTCTTTGGATGACGCAATTCGCCATCGGTTGCAGTCCGCTTCCGTTTCAGCCCTGAAAGCAGCCGCCCCAGCTCGCACCATTCTCCAGCTAAATCGTTTCACAAGCGAGGAAGATGACCCTGGAGCCGCCCCGCAGCGTTAGACTGTTGGGGTCTGAAATCTCGCTCATGACTCCGTCCTGAAAAGGAAACGCTTCCCATGAAAGTGCTTCGTCTCGTCCTTGGTTCTCTCGCTGCCTTTGTCTTCGCAGCCGCGCCCTGCGCCCGTGCACAGTGGAACCCGCCCAATCCTGTCCTTTCCTTTGAAAAGCAGTCCGACAACCTCGAGGTGCTCCAGAAGGCCGGCTTGCTGCGCCTCCAGGTCGATGCGCCCGATGTTCTCCACGTGACCTACTCGCCCGCGGGCACCAGCGCGGCCATGCGCCCCTCCGACCACGTCGTCATCAAAAAGTCCTGGTCTCCTGCGACCTTCAGCGTCACTTCCGACGACAAGGACATCACCCTCTCCACATCCTTGCTCAAGGTCGTCATCGAGCGCGCCACCGGCGCGATGCACTACTTCAGCGCCTCCGGTGACACCCTCACCACAGACAGCTACCGTTCTCTCCGGCCCGTCGATGTTAACGGCGAAAACACCTTCCACGCCGAGGTCTACTTCGCCATCTACGGCTCGCATGAGGGTCTCTACGGCCTCGGCCAGCATCAGGCCGGCGTCTGGAATTACCGCGGAGAAACCGTCGACCTCTCGCAGGAAAACACCAACATCGCCATCCCTCTGCTCGTCTCTTCAAACGGCTACGGCATCTTCTGGAACAACTCTTCCGTCAGCGAAGTCAACAACCGCTTTGTCCACGCACTCTATCTCAGCGCGCAGGTTGCCGACCGCATCGACTACTACTTCATCTACGGCCCGAGTGCAGACCAGATCATCGGCCACTATCGCGACCTCACCGGCCAGGTCCCCATGTTTGGCCGCTGGGCCTACGGCTTCTGGCAGTGCAAGAACAAGTACCAGTCGCAGCAGGAACTCGAATCCATCGCCGCCAAATACCGCCAGCTCCACATCCCCGTCGACAACATCGTCCAGGACTGGTTCTGGTGGGTCACCATGGGCGAAATGAAGTGGAACCCCAACTACCCTGACCCACAGGCGCTGATCGACACCCTCCACAAAGAGCACTTCCACCTCATGGTTTCCGTCTGGCCCTACTTCCGTCCCGGCTCCAGCGTCTATGACCAGTTCGATCGCAACGGCTGGTTCGTAGCGAAGACGCTCACCGGCGGCTTCCATCCTGTCGGCCAGGCTCTCTATGATGCCACCAATCCAGAGGCCCGCCACCAGTACTGGGCAAACATCAATGCCGCGCTGTTTCAAAAGGGTGTCGATGCCTGGTGGCTCGACACCGACGAGCCCGAGACCGAAGGCCGCGAAGAAAACATCCTTCTCGATCACCACCTCGCCATCGGCTCCGGCGCGCGCTATGCCAACACCTTCCCGCTCTTCCATGCTGGCGGAGTCTCCGAGGGCCAGCAATCGGCATCGCAGCAGAAGCGCGTCTTCATCCTCTCGCGTTCGGCCTATGCGGGTTCGCAGCGCTACGGCGTCACGGCCTGGTCCGGTGACGTCCTCTCGGACTGGGTGACCTTCCACCGCCAGATCTCCGCCGGCCTCAACTACGCCATCAGCGGCATGCCTTACTGGACCACCGATATCGGCGGATTCATCTCCGGCGGCAACCTCAACGATCCCCAGTTCCGCGAGCTCTTCGTCCGCTGGTTCCAGTTCGGCACCTTCTCGCCCATCTTCCGCGTCCACGGCACGCGCAATCCCGATGAGAACGAACTCTGGTCCTACGGCCCGGAGAACCAGAAGATCCTCGTCGACTATGACACCCTCCGCTATCGCCTGCTGCCCTACATCTACTCCCAGGCCTGGCAGGTCACCAGCAATCACTCCACGCTCATGCGCCCGCTCGTCATGGACTGGCGGAACGACGTCGTCGCGCAGAACACCGGCGATGAATACCTCTTTGGCCCTGCAATCCTCGTCAGCCCCGTCTATACGCAGGGCGCCACCACCCGTAGCGTCTATCTGCCCGCCGCCACCTGGGTTGACTTCTGGACCGGCGACAAGGTCCAGGGCGGCCAAAGCATCACCGCCGACGCGCCGCTCGCCAGGCTGCCGCTCTACGTGCGCGCCGGCTCCATCATCCCCATGGGCCCCGCCATGGAGTGGTCCACTGAAAAGCCCGCAGACCCCATCGAACTGCGTATCTATCCCGGCGCTGACGGCGACTTCACTCTCTATGAAGACGAAAACGACAACTACGACTACACCAAGGGCCAGCACGCGACCATCGCGCTGCACTGGAATGATGCATCGCAGACGCTCACCATCGGCGCGCGCGAGGGCAGCTATCCCGGCATGGCCCCCCAGCACACCTTCCGGGTTGTGATCGTCAGCAAGGGGCACGGCACCGGGATCGGCGAAACGGCTGCGGCCAACACGACAGTGCACTACACCGGCGAAGCGGTCAGCGTGAAGCCGTAGACCGCGTTGATTCATCCGCGCCTGCCGCGGGACCGCGCCCATCGGTCCCGCGCATGCAAGCATGGCGGCGGCCCACTCGCTAAAATCTACCCATGAGCAAAACCGTCGTCGCCACCCCCACCGCACCTGCCGCCATCGGCCCGTACTCGCAGGCCATCCGCACCGGCAACCTCCTCTTCACCGCCGGGCAGATCGCGCTTGATCCCGCCACCGGCCAGGTTGTCCCTGGCGGCATCACAGAGCAGACCACGCGCGTCCTTGAAAACCTGAAGGCCATCGTGGAAGCGGCCGGTTCCAGCCTCGCAAAGACCGTCAAGACCACTGTCTTCCTCACGGACTTCAACGATTTCGCCGCCATGAACGCGGTCTACGGCGCCTATCTCGCGCCCGCAGGCGTCCCCGCTCCGGCTCGCTCCACGGTCGAAGTCGCGCGCCTGCCCAAAGATGTCCTCGTAGAAATCGAGCTCGTCGCCGAGCTTTAAGCCGTCTTTCCCAGGAGGGTCATCCATGAGCGAAACCAAAAACAAAATCATGCGCAGCGAAGCCGAGTGGCGCGCAACGCTCACCCCCGAGCAGTACCACATTCTCCGCGAAAAGGGCACCGAGCGCCCGTTTACCGGCCCGCTCACGCACAACCACGAGACCGGCAACTACCACTGCGCGGGCTGCGGGGCGCTGCTCTTTCTCTCCGGCGCCAAGTTTGACTCGCACTGCGGCTGGCCCAGCTTCATGCTCCCTGCCGACTCCACCGCGGTCGAAGAGCACGAAGACCTCACCTTCGGCATGCGCCGCATTGAGGTCACCTGCGCCCGCTGT